>PEAJ01000080.1 GCA_002753495.1 Magnetococcales bacterium HA3dbin3
GGTGGCTATATCGGTGCTTATCACGGCAACGTGGCCAAGGAAATGGGTACCTACGGAGATGCCTACCTCAACCTGTTGAAGATGTGCGTCATCCCCATCCTGATTACCTCCATCACCTTCAGCCTGGGCAACATGCTGCGCATGGGGGCCTCAAGTGGGTTCATCAAGCGCATCGTCGTCGTTTTCCTGAGCTGCCTGCTGCTGTCGAGCGCCGTCGGCCTGGTTTCGGGCATGGTGTTTCAACCGGGGGCAAAGTTGGACAAGGCCACCAAGGACACCATGGGCAAGGAGATCCTTCAATCGGAAATGACCTCCGACGCCCAAGCCGGCTCGGCCCCGAAGGAAAAATCCGAGGCCGGACTCTCCGGCTTCCTGTTGAAGATGATCCCATCCAACGTCTTTGTGTCGATCGTCGAGGGAAAAAATCTCTCCATTCTTGTATTTGTGGTTCTCTTCGGTGTGGCCATGGGCGTCAACCGGCACGCCTCGGCCGCTGTCGCCCTGGATGTGATGAACGCGTTCTATGAGAGCATGCTCACGATCATCCAGTGGACCATGTATGCCCTCCCCTTCGGCCTGATGTGTCTGGTCGCCTCGCAAATCAGCCAGGTGGGCACGGAGATCCTCGCCGCCACGATCAAGCTGGTCGCGCTGGTCTACGTCGCATCCCTGTTCCTGGGGGCTCTCTTCATCGTCCTGATTCGGATCTACTCGGGAAAGCGGTTGGGGGAGATCATCGGCGCCCTCCGCGAGCCTTTATTGATCGCCTTTGGCAGCGGCAGCAGCTTCACGGCAGTCCCCTCGGCCCTCATGGCACTCAAAAACAAGCTCGGGTGTGATCGCAACAGCGCCGACCTGATCGTCCCCCTGGGGATTGCCCTAAATCCGGCGGGGTCGGTTTTGCATTTTTCCATCTCGTCGGTTTTTATTGCCCAGCTGTATGGTGCCAACGTCGCTGGTAACTGGTCGGTCTTCCTAATCGGGTCAGTTCTCGCGGGTATCGCCGCCTCCGGGGCACCGGGGCTCGCCGCGCTCTCCATGATCGCTATCGTCACCGACCCCCTGGAGTTGCCAACCGGGGTGGCGGTCACCTTGCTTGCCGCCATCGACCCGGTCATCGACCCGATTCTGACCCTGGTCACCGTTCATGCCAACTGCACGGCACCGATCATGGTTTCGGGCGATTTGAAAAGTGAGGGACCAGAACTTGCGCAGACGGAAGGGGCCGGCTGACTGCGTCGTTCCAAACTCCATGTCGGGCGTCCACGCCGTTGGCCGCCACGCGTGTTTCCTCGCTGTACCCGCACAGGTATCCGTCGCGTCGCGCGCGTTGCCGCTTTCGTGACCATCTTGATCTGGAATCGGAATAAAGTCAGGCCTCGCCGTCTTCCGTGGTCCCGGACGGGGGGGATTTTTTCGCGGGGGTACGTTGCATGGGTCAGGGGGGTGTGGTAGCTTTCCCCCCCGTCTCCCTTGGTTCCTTTGAACAGCATCCCCAGAAGGAAGTATCGCGCGATGGAAAAAATACGATTTGACAGATGGGTCGGTATTTTGGCCGTGGTTGCTGGTGCGGGTTTCCTGGGCGCCTGCGGCGGTGGAAGCAACGGAGGCGACGGCACTGGCCCGAAAATCCTGACTGGGATCTTCTCGGATGCTCCGGTCAATGGCTTGACCTACGTGAGTTCCCCGAGCGGCTATTCGGGTACGACCGCGAACGGTGGGCAATTCCAGTATTTACCGCTCGATACTGTCACTTTCAAGGTCAATGGCATGGGTATTGGCACTGCCACGGCTGCCGCGGTCGTCACCCCCATCGATCTCGTCACCGACCCTTTGAGCGAAACCGATTCGACTTCCCAAAAGACCAATAAGGTCATCAAGATCCTCCAGCTTCTCCAGACCCTCGATACCGACAAGACCCCTGCCAACGGCATCACCGTCAAAAACGATGGCAGTCTTGCGCAAAAAACCCTTGCCACCCTGGACTTCACAAGCGCGACCGACCTTGCCCTCATGGGCGTGACGGCAGCGGATGTCGTGTCACAGCAAAACGCGGCCGATCACTTTCTCAAGCAGATGGATGCCATCGGTAAATCCGGCAAGGCCTTCTACTTTGCCCGCTTGCTGAAAAGGATCAACCTGAGCGTCAACGGCAGCACGCCGGACAGCATCATCGCCACCCGCTGGGCCGCCCGGCAATCGGCGGTCGTTGCCGCGATCCAAAAAAGCCTCGATGCCCTTACCGTCAACAGCACCAACAGCAGCAAACACGGGACCCTCCCGGGCGCCGTGGTCAAGGTCACCCTGCCGGACGGCACGCCGAAGGCCTTTGTCAGCGGCTATTATGACATGGGCAGCGACACCACCCTGATCACCGGTGACGAAAAGGCGATGGTCGACACCAAGTACTTCCGCGTCGGCAGCATCACCAAAACCTTCATCACCATGACCGTCCTTCAGCTCGTCCAGGAGGGAAAGATCGGCCTGACCGACCCTTTGAGCACTTACTTTACCGCTGGGGAGCTTGACCCGTTGGGGTTGCTGACCGGTACTGTGACCGAGACTGATATCCGCGGTGTCACCGTCCAGCAACTGCTGACGCACATGAGCGGCATCCCGCAAACCTCTTCGCAGAGTATGACCGATAAGCTGGGCAGGAACGATTTCTCCTCCTGGGGCTTGCAGGGGTATCTCAATTCAAATCTGGACGGGAAGTACAGTGCTGTCATCGGTTCCAGCACCACGAGCTCCTTTGGCGTGACGCGCTCCGTCACCGCCCCCTGGCAATCTCAGGATCTGCTCAATGTCAGCTGGAACATCGGCCCGAGCAAACCGGGAAGTGCCTGGGCCTATTCCAACATCAACTACATCCTGCTCGGCATGATCATCGAGAAGAAAACTGGCAACGCCTGGTATACAGAGGTTGCCAATCGTTTCGGGCCAAACAGCACCCTGGGCTTGGGTATCGGCTTCGATACGAGCACGGTTACCGGGGCGGTTCCCTCGCGTTACGTCTCTCCAGCGGTCCAGACCACTGTGCCTGGCGGGGTCGCCAATGGGGCGACCGGCTACATCGACTGGTATGACAACTTCAGCGGCGCCTGCCAGACCTACCCGAACTGCCTTGTGAGCACCAAGTATCCGGTGACCATCCACCCCAGCTTCTACGGCGCGGCTGGGGCTTTGACCGGCAGCGTGCATGATCTCTATGGCTGGGCCACCGCCATCGGCAAAACCTATGAAGGTTCCAGCAGTGGGGCCCTGTTGACCTCAACCTTCCAAAGTACACTGAACACTGCCCTAAGCACCGCCTTGAACCTCTCCGGGGCGACATGGACGGATATGTTCCAGCTCATTCCCAACGTGCTGCACATGGGCCTGGGCATCTTCGCCAACGTCGGTCACCGCATGGTCGGTCATCCCGGCCAAGTGCAGGGGTATGACTGCTCGGTCTGGTATCGCTACGACGTGCAACAGCCAGTCGCCAGCTGCGCCAATACCACCATCAGCGGCGGCGGCAAGATCCAGGATCTGGTCGTCAACTCCATCAACGACCTGATCGATGGCAGGACCGAGGTCAGCAACTGACGCAAAGGAGAAGGTTTCCCCAGCACACGGGGCTGTGCCGGGAAGATGATGGAAAGACTCCAGGGTGTCGCTGCACGCAAGGGGGACAGAGGAGGGAGAACCGCCTCTTTCCCCTTTTTTTTGGGTGTACCAGCTCCATTCTTCCGCCAACGGTGGCGTCCTCTGTCCCTCCCCTTGGGACGATTCTTCCAGGAGAACCAAGACCAACAGCTTTGTCACAGGGAGGGGGTGGTTCCAATCCCGAATCAGGACAAACGCGAACGAGGCAAGCCAACGAAGTGGACGCTTGGTCCGGAATTCGAGTAGAATCCGCACCCGTTCCGGTCTTTTGGAAGCGGCAGGGTCGGTGTGTCCTCCCGGGGGCACCAGGTCGTGTGGTTGTTTTCCGTGGCGGGTTTATGGCGAGTTCCGTGCCGTCTTTTTTCACATTCGGGGGCTGTTCGGCCGATTGCATCTCCTTCCTCGGCAGCACCCTGCTGGTAGCGGGTTACTACGCCCGGTTCCACTTTCGATCCAGAAAAACGCCTGGCTACTCCAACCTTGCCATCATTGCCCAGGCGCGGCGGCTGTGGACGCGGGGCGTCATGACCGAAACCGGCAAGGATGTCATGGCAGTACAGACGCTGCGTAACTTCATCATGGTCGGCATCATGATGGCATCAACTGCCTCCCTGCTCATCATGGGTACCCTGACTCTCTCCGGTCAGGAGGAGAACATCATCCGCGGCTGGCACAGCCTGGGTGCGTTTGCCTCTCACGCCCAGGAGGTGCGAACCATCAAGGTGCTTTGTCTGTTGATTGACCTTCTGGTCGCTTTCTTCTCTTATGCCCTTTCCCTGCGCCTGGCGACACAGGTTCTGTTCATGATCAACGTGCCACCGGCCCTCGCGGCCGGGCATTCGGAACTCTCCTGGGAGCGCGTCGCCGACCGCCTGGTGCAGGCTGGCAATCTGGTTGCGCTGGGCATGCGCGCCTTCATGCTGGCCATTCCCATTGTTTTTTGGTTGTTCGGGCCGATTTTTTTGTTTTTGGCGACGATCGGTCTCGTGGTAACGTTGGATAACCTCGACCGGAACAAACTGCCTCACCGCTCACACTTCCCTGATACCGGCCCGTAGGTCGCCCCCGGGCCACACTTGGTGGCGGGGTGCTTTTTCATCGTTCTTCGCGCGGAAGCTCGCGATTCACCTTTTCAGTCACAACACACGATTTGCCAGTGGCCATCCGAGAAAGAGATCAATCAGGCCAACTCCATGGGAGACACCAGCAGGTATGGAAGCGTGGCGCGAACAGCTCAAAAACCAGGTTAATACCCTGGAAAAACTGGAAGAATTCATTCACGTAACCCCAGAGGAACGGGCAGCGATCCAGGCGCTTAAGGGAACACGCTGGGGTACCACCCCTCACTACGCAAACCTTATGGACAAGGAGGATCCAGCCTGCCCCATTCGCCGGCAGGTGATCCCCTCCCAGAGCGAACTGGCCAACAATTTTGGCATGGAGGGGTATCTCATTTGGAAGGAGAACCGCTCCACCGCCGAACGCCGCCCCGACGCCATCGCCCGCCAATATCGCGACCGCATTGCCTTCGCCGTCACCCAGGTGTGCGGCATCTACTGCCGGCACTGCTTTCGGCGTGAGCTGACGATTGCCAAGGATCTCAAGCTGCGCTTGGATATCGACGAGGGGTTGGCCTGGATCCGCGAACACCCGGAGATTCGTGACGTTCTCATCACCGGCGGCGATCCCTTCCTCTTGGGCGATGACGATATCGCCTACGTCATCGACCAGCTGCGCGCCATTCCGCACATCGAGATGATTCGTTTCGGCACCCGTCTGCCGGTGGTGCTGCCGCAACGCTTCACCCCTGCCCTGCTTGATCGTCTGCGCGGCTACCACCGCGTGCCGATCTGGATCAACACCCAGTGCAACCACCCGAAGGAGCTCACCGAGGAGACCGCGCGCGTGGTCTATGATCTGCTCACCTGCGGCATCAACGTCGGCAACCAGGCGGTTTTGCTGAAGGGGATCAACGACAATGTCGCGGTGTTTCGCGCCCTGCACCAGAAGCTGCTCAATATCCGTGTTCGTCCTTACTATCTCTTTTATTGCGAGCCAGCCCCGGGTACCGACCACTTCCGCACGCCCCTGCATAAAGGGGCGGAGTTGATCCGCGATGCCCTGCGCGGCCACACCACCGGCCTTGCGCAACCGCTCTATGTCGTCGCCACCAACATTGGTAAAATACCCATCACCTTGGACGATCGCTTGATCATGCGGGAAGGGAAAAAATACGTCCTGACCAACTACGAAGGACGGACGACGGAGCTGGACGCCATTGATTGACCTTGCTGGGGGTGTGTCATTTCCGGCAAGGGGAAGGTTTGTGGATGGAGAGCCTGCCCTCGATGATCAGGGCTTTTGTGCATGGAGGCCGCCAGATGCGCCATCGCCGCTGGAGTTGCGTGGAAGCACGGGGTTTGTTCCTGCTCCTGACCGGGGTGATCACGGTGGCCTGCGCGCCGCTACCGGCCAAAGATCCCGACCCAACCCTCTCCACTCCACGAACAAGTGATTTTGCCCGTGGCGGCAGCGCCCCCTGGCCAACGCAGGCGTGGTGGCAGGCGCTGCACGATCCGCAGCTTGATCGTCTGATCACACAGGCCCTGGCCGGGGCACCGGGGATGGCCATTGCCCAGGCGCGTGTGCAACAGGCATTGGCGGGCAGCGAAAAGGTCGCCGCCAACGGCGGGGTTGACATCGCTGCCAATGCCCAGCTGTCGCGACAACGCTACCCGCAATATTCGATCTATCCCCCATCTCTGGGTGGTTCCTACGCCACCAGCGGCAATCTGCGCCTCGATTTCAGCAACGATTTTGACTTCTGGGGACGCAACCGCGGCGCCCTGGAAGCGGCCCTCGGACGACACGCGGCCGTCGAAGCCGAGGCCGCCGGTGCCGCCAACACCCTGGCCACCGCCATTGCCCGCGCCTACTACCAATGGCAGGGGATCGACACCCACCTGGGGTTGATGCGCGATATCGAGGCACGACGCCGCCAGTTGCTGCAACTGGAGCGGCAGCGGGTCGACAACGGCATCACCGCCGCCAGTGCCCTGCACCCACTCGCCGCCGACGTTGCCATGCCGCGTCACACCCGGGTCCAACTTGAAACCCGCCGTCAGCAGGTGTTTTACCAACTCCAGGCACTCGTCGGTGGGGCGGGCGCATTTCCCGAGCTCAAACCAGTTGCCTTACCGAAGATCCAGGATGAGGTGCCCGCCAACCTCTCCGTCGACCTGTTGGCACGACGCCCGGATATCGCCGCGGCACGCGATCGCGTCCAGGCCGCCTTAAAGGGGGTGGAGGCAACACGCGCCGCGTTCTACCCGAACATCAGCTTCACAGCGTTCATCGGGCTTGACGCCATCCGTGCCGGCCATCTGCTGCGCACCGGCAGCGAGGCGCTAGGTGCAACCCCGGCGATTCATCTACCCATCTTCGATGCCGGTCGCCTCCATGCCGCGCTTGCGGGTGAGCGTGCCGACCTTGCGCTCACCGTCGCGCAATACGAGCAGGCAGTGTTGACCGCCGTCGGCGAGGTCAACGATGCCATCGTTCGTCTGCAAGGAAGCGAACGTGAACGTCCGGCCCTGGAGCAACAGGTGCAGGCACGCCAACACGACCTGGAAAGCATCAACCAACGCAAGCGCGCCGGTCTTGCCGATCAACGCGAGGCGTTGCGCCTTGAGCTCCTCCTGTTTGCCCTGAAGGAGCAGGCCTTGAACCAGCATCTGCAATCTCTCGCCGCGCAGGTGGATCTGGTCAAGGCCCTGGGCGGCGGCTACCGCGCCCCCGACGACCCGCCGCCGCCTTGAACCCACGTTCGTTATCGATTCACGATGCCGACGCCGTGTCGTGAGGACCTTTGTCGACTCCAACCCCTTTTCCCCGCCTCCGATGGAGAGCCCCCCGTGACCGCATCCGCCCCCGCCCCGCCACCCGCCACCACCCCGACCGCCGGCCGATCGCGTTTCAAGAAACTTGCCTCGGCCACGCTCATCTTTCTCGCCATGGGTCTGGGATACACCTGGTACGACCACACCTACGGCCAGTTTCACGAAGAGACCGACGACGCCTACGTCGGCGCCAATCTGGTCTACGTCACCGCCCAGGTGAACGGCACGGTGATCGCCCTCGATGCCGACGACAACCACCCGGCAAAACAAGGTCAAATCCTCGTGCGCCTCGATCCCGCCGATGCCACCATCGCCCTGGAGGAGGCCGCTGCCCGTCTTGGCGAGGTCGTGCGGCAAGTACGTCAATACGATCGCACGGCAGGCGAAGCCGCGGCGGTCGTCGCCCAGCGCAAGACCGACCTGCAACGCGCCCAGGGCAACCTCACCCGCCGCAAGAGCTTGAGCGGCGGCGAGGCTCTTTCGGTCGAGGAGCTGGCCCATGCCAAGGAGGCCGTCGCTGCCGCGCAGGACGCCCTGACCGTCGCCGAACGCCAACTGGCGGTGGCGCGCGTCCCGATCGACGGCACCACCCTGCGTACTCACCCCAGCGTGCGCCGGGCACGTACCGCCTACGTACAGGCACTGCTCACCCGGCAGCGGCACACGATTCCGGCGCCAATCGATGGCTTCATCGCCCGACGCGCGGTACAGATTGGTCAGCGGGTTACCGCCGGTACCCCCCTGCTTGCGATCGTGCCACTCGAGGGGGCGTGGGTCGACGCCAACGTCAAGGAGTCCCAACTGCGCAACATTCGCATCGGCCAGCCGGCGATGATCCACGCCGACCTCTACGGCAGCCCGGTCACTTACCACGGCCAGGTAGCAAGCATCTCACCCGGATCCGGTGCCGCCTTTTCGCTGCTGCCGCCGCAGAATGCCACCGGCAACTGGATCAAGATCGTGCAACGGGTACCGGTGCGCATCGCCCTCGACCCGAGCAAACTGCAAACCCACCCCTTGCGTGTCGGCCTGTCGACCGATGTCGACATCGACACCCACGCCCGCACCGGCGCGGTCAACACCGCCCTGCCCCTACCCAACGCCGTGCATGACACCAAGGTGTTCGACGCTTGGCTCAAGGAGGCGGAGGAGCAGGCCGATGCCCTGCTTGCACACGAGCTGGACCACGACGCATGAGCACCCCTACTCCTGCCGGCATGGCGATGACACCCCCTCAGCCACTGCCGCCGGGGCAGCTTGTCCTATTAACCGTTGCCGTGGCGCTCTCAACCTTCATGGAGGTGCTCGACACCTCGATCGCCAACGTCGCCGTGCCGACCATCGCCGGCAACCTCTCGGTCAGCGCCAACAAGGGGACCTGGGTCATCTCCTCCTACGGCCTGGCGGCGGCGATCGTCGTTCCCCTCACCGGCTGGCTCGCCAAGCGCTTTGGCGAGGTACGCACCTTTGTGACCTCGGTGATCCTCTTCACCCTGGCCTCGGCGCTCTGCGGTTTGGCGACCAGCTTGCCGATGCTTGTCGCCTTTCGCTTTCTGCAGGGGATGGTCTCCGGGCCGATGGTCCCCCTGTCGCAGACGCTGCTGTTGTCGAACTATCCACCACAACGACGCGGCGTGGCGATGGCGATGTGGGCGATGACGGTGGTGATCGCACCGATCTTCGGCCCGCTGCTCGGTGGTGTCATCACCGACAATTACACTTGGCCGTGGATTTTCTATATCAACGCTCCAGTGGGTCTATTCGCGGCCATCACCACCTACACGCTCCTCGGCCGGCGCGAGTCGCCAATTGCCCGCATGCCGATCGATGGCGTCGGCCTGATTTTGCTGGTCATCGGTGTCGGCAGCCTGCAACTGATGCTCGACAACGGCAACGACCTCGACTGGTTCAACTCCTCAACCGTCGTCACCCTCGGCATCATCACCGTCGTGGCGCTCACCTACTTCATCATCTGGGAACTGACCGATCTGCATCCGGTCGTTGACCTCTCCCTGTTCAAGGCACGCAATTTTCGTTTCGGCGTCGCTGCGATGTCGCTCGGCTTCATGGCCTTTTTCGCCATGACCATCCTCCTTCCCCTCTGGTTGCAGACGGTGATGGGCTACACACCGACCTGGGCAGGTGTGGCCACCGCGCCGGTCGGCATCTTCGCGCTCATCCTTTCACCAGCGGTGGGACGCAACATCCAGCGCCTCAACCTGCGCCTGCTCACAAGTTTCGCCTACGTCGTCTTTGCCGTCACCGCCTACTGGTTCTCCACCTTCACCCTCGATACCGCCCTCGGGCAGGTGTTTGTTCCGCGCATGGCGCAAGGAATTGCCGTTGCCTGCTTTTTCGTGCCAATCAACCAGATCATCCTCTCTGGGCTGGAGACGCAGCGTCTCGCCGCCGCCTCCGGTCTTTCCAATTTTTTCCGCACCCTCTCCGGAAGCATGGGCACGGCGATCGTCGTCACCCTGTGGGATCATCGCACACAAACACACGCGGCACGCCTGGCGGAAAACTTCACCGCCAACGGTGTCACGACCCGGGAGTACCTCGACCGCCTGTCCCACCTCGGTTTTCCCACCAATGCCGCCAACGCCTTCGTGCAGAACACCATCCAGAGTCAGGGCGCAATGCTTGCCACCAGTGAGGTGTTTTGGGGCATTGCCATCCTGTTTATCGCCCTCATCTCCCTGCTCTGGCTGACCCAACCACCCTTTGGCACCACCGGCCCGGCGCGGGGTGGGCACTGACCCTGCCCTTGCCAATCGATCGGGCGGGCGGGGAAATATCTCTTTTCCGCGCTTGTGGCTGGATTGTACAATGGCCGCGCGTGATCCCTCTCTTCGGGTGGCCTGACCATGATCCTCAACATCGTTGTTGTCCTCGGTGGTCTGGCCTACGCCGGCTACCAGGTGTTCAGGGAGAAGCAGGCCCTTCGGCGAGAGGGAGAGGCGCGTGCGGCCACTGCCTCTCACCCCTCCACCGCCGACCGGCGGGCCAACCTCCCGATTCCTACCGCCGGTGGCCTCTCCCAGGTTGAGGTCAGTGATTTCCTGCACATCTCTGGGGCTTCGCTCGGGTTTGCCGCGGCTGGCGCCCTCATCAATCCTCTCTACACGCTGGTTTCCGTACCGCTGACCCTTTATGCCGCCCAGCCGATGTTTCGTACCGCGGTGCGTG
>PEAJ01000081.1 GCA_002753495.1 Magnetococcales bacterium HA3dbin3
CGGCGGGCGTGATGCGCACGACGACACAAGGGAGTTCGAGCCGTTCGCCCAGGAGATCGACGATCAGATCGACCTGGGCGTCGGCGAGGGTGTCGCGGAGCGGATCGACGGTCAGGAAGGAAAAGCCGGTGGCGCTGATGTCGGCAACACGGCCGGGCAGCAGCGTGTCATCGGCGAGGCGCAGGGTCAGCTCCTTGTCACAAGGGAGACGCAGGGCAGCACGGACCGAGCGCGGCAAAGAGGCGGGTCGAGCATCACCCGAAACGGGAGTGTCCATGTGGGAAGAAAAGGGCAGATCGAAGGAAAGATCGGCAGCGGGAAGCATCCGGATTGCCATGATATCCTTTGATGCAACTCCACCAGCCGGAGCGACCAACCGGGGCGACATTCCTCCCCGATCCTGGTGCCGCGTGCGACGGCGACGTACAATGGCACGCTGGACGCGGAAAGGGAAGGCACCCATGCGAGCATGCCGGATCGAGACAAACGGGAAACGATGGCCGGGGTCGTGGTCGACCCTCCCCCTTAACGATCGGGGGGGACGGTGAACAAGCGGCCAAAAATTTTGGAGGGGCACCTCAACACCCTGTTGCTGCTCGTGGCGCTGGTGATGATCCTGATGACCCTGATCCTGGCCACGCAGCCGCTTTTTTTGCGCCAGGTTCTTGCCCTGGGCCGGGAGAACGCCGGGTTTGTCAACGCCAACATCCAGGTGGCGACCGAGGTGATCGAGATGGTCCTCGTCGGCTACCTCGGGTATCTGTCGGACCGCTTCGGGCGGATCCCGATCATGCGTTACGGCTTTCTGCTCGCCGCGGCGATGGCCCTGATCATCCCCTTCTGCGGCGAGGTGGCCGTGGTTTTTGGGGTCGACGCGCTTGCCGTCTACTACCTGTCGCGCGTGCTCATGTCCCTTGGAACGACGGCGGTGTGGCCGCAGCTTTCCACCATGACCGGCGACTACAGCACCCCCGGCAACCGCACGCGGATTCTCGCCCGCGCCGGCTTCATGACCGCCTTTGGCGCCACACTGGTCTATGCCGTTTTGGTGCAGCTGACCCAACATGTCGGCGTGCGTGCGATCATGCTCCTGGCCGCCCTGGTCGCCCTGGCCGGGGCGTGGCTGGTGCGTGATTTTCTCGTGGAAAACGCCCAGCTCCTGGAAACGGGGCGCTTTCCCCTCGACCGTCTGCTGACCCTGCTCAAGCGGGAGCGGGCGTTGCGGTTGAGTTTTCTCGCCGCCTTTGCCTCGCGCAACGACATGGTGGTCATCGGCCTGTTTCTCATGACCTGGTTCATCTATTTCAGCGATCTTTTGCCGGATGTGAGCAGCGAGGCCGCCGCCGGGCAGGCGGGGTTTGTCATCGGTTTCATCGGCGTGGTGGTGCTGATCTCGATCCCGGTGTGGGGCGCCATCACCGAGCGCCAGGGGCCGATCCGCGCCCTGATCATCGGCCTGATGCTCTCCGGTGTCGGTTTTCTCGGCTTTGGCTTTATCGTCAATCCGTTGAGCTGGTGGTCGTTGCTGCCGGCATTGCTTGTCGGTCTTGGGCAGGCCGGGTGCATCCTCGCGCCGCAGATCCTGGTCATGGATCACGCCGAGGCGGAGATCAGCGGCTCGGTGATGGGGGCGTTCAACACCGCCGGCTGTATCGGCATCGTCTTCTTTTTGCAGGTCGGCGGCATCCTGTTTGACTGGATCGGCCCGACCGCCCCCTTTCTCTTCACCGGCTTGGCCAACCTGGCCATCATGGTCTACGGCTTGCTGGGCGGCTGGTATGCACCGCAAACGACCAGCAACAACCTGCCGACTTGATCACGGTCGAAAAAGACGGAGGGAAAAACGGGAGTAGAATTTCCCCATGCACTACGACGCCACTCTGAACTGTCCGGGATATTCGAGAAATCGACTGCCAACAGATGCTGGAAAGTCCCTACCCGGAGGAGAACCTGCTCGCCGTTCTGTGCCGATTGCAGGATGAACGCCAGACCCTGCGCGCCATCCTTGCACGCGTCGCGATGATGGCACCAAAAGCCGGAGCCGACGCGCTGGAGAAGTTGGTCATTCTGGCCGGCCTGCGCAGGCTGGGAAACACCGTCAAAGAGGAGGTCAAGGCCATGCCCATTACGGTCAATGTGATGGAAAACGAGTTTTTGCGTGATATTTTCGCCGATGGCGAATTAAAAGGCATTCGAATCGGCGAGGAAAGGGGTATCCAGAAGGGTATCCAAATCGGCAAACAGCAAACCCACCTGAAGGGCGAGGCTGCCCTGCTGCTGCGCCAACTCAAGCAACGTTTCGGGTCGCTGCCCGACTGGGTTCCGGAGCGGGTCAACGCCGCCGACGCCACCGCCCTCGAAACCTGGGGCGATCGGGTTCTGACCGCGTCATCCCTGCGCGAGGTCTTTGGGGAGTAGCAAGAGCACCACGGCGGTCGGGGCATACCGGAGCTTGATCATCGGGGGCCGGCCGTATCCCCACACATGCAATGGCCCCGAAGAGGGTTGCGAAACCCCTGGAGATTTCCGGACCATGGCGTTAGACTCGCCCCCCGGTGGTTTCTTTGGGGGGCTTTCCCGGATGGCCGGGTTCGGTGCGCGGTCAATGGATGAGCGTTGGTGACGGCACGGTCCCAAGAGGGCGTGACGGCGTTTTCAAGGCGAGGAAAAGAGTACGGATGATGCCAAGCATGATCGTTGGGTTGGTGGCCATCTCGCTTGGCCTGTGGGGTCTTTCCGCCTGGTGGTGGTCGGTGGTCGAGTTTTTGCGGGGGGTGGTGCCGCTGCTGCTCGTGCTGTTTGGTTTCATCGCCCTCGGCGCCGGGGTGACGCGTCTGCGCGAGGTGCCCGGCCAACGTGGTCAGGAAAAGGATCTTGACCCCGACGAGCTGCGGGATACCCCTACGTCCAAGCCGACGGGTGGACTGGAATGACCCCGGAGCAGGATCCCAGCTGCGGGCGCGGTTTCCTGAAGTACCTCTTCCTGGTGGGAGGGGCGGCGATCGTGCTGTTGGCGGGAACTTTCTGGTGGGGTCGCTTCAGCGTCGACGGGACGTCGGCAATGCGCCTGCCGGGCTTGTCGCGCGCCGGGCAGAGCGGCGTCAGCAGCCCGGCTGCCCAGAGCGGGGCTGTCGCCCTGCCGGTGGCGGCGGTGATGACGCCGGCCGGGGTTGCCGGAACACCAGACGGCCTGTCGGCGGCGCGCGCCGATGCCCCGCGCACGCGTTTTGCCGCCGTGGCGCGTTTGATGTTGCCGAGCGTGGTCAACGTCAGCGCCACCAGCATGCGGCTGCCAGAGAATGTTCCGCCACCGCCGCCCGGGGTATCGGGCACCCCCGCGCCACAGCAGCAGGGTGCGAACCCAAATCCCGGGTTGCAGTTTGCCGACCCGCTGAGCGGTGTCACCACCGAGAGCATCGGCTCCGGTGTCGTCGTCACCGAGGATGGCTATGTTCTCACCAACTACCACGTGGTGGAAAAGTCCAAGCACATCTACGTCACGTTGTTCGACGCCCAGGGAAACAACAACCAGGTGCTGCCGGCCGAGGTGGTGACGCTGGATGCGCGCCGCGACCTGGCGCTGCTCAAGGTTGATCCGGAAATGCCGTTGCAACCGGTGGCGTTCGGCGACAGTTCGCAGGCCAACGTCGGGGATCCGGTTCTGGCCATTGGCAGCCCTTTTGGTCTCGATCAGACGGTGAGTCAGGGGATCATCTCCGGCAAGCGCAAGGCGATCAACATCGGCGGTGTCTTGCATCGCGGCCTGATCCAGACCGACGCGGCGATCAACCGCGGCAATTCGGGCGGTCCGCTGGTGGACGGCAACGGCTACGTCGTTGGCATCAACACGGCGATCTTCACCACCACCAACGCCTTTGCCGGGGTTGGTTTTGCCGTGCCGGCGAACGCTGCGCGCGAGTTTCTCTCCGAAACCCTGCGGCTGCCGGCGGTGACGCCCAATCTTCCCACGCTTGCGAGTGCCGCTGGCGGCGCGCACATCGCCGCCCGACCACCACCGCCAATCCAGGCCAATGCCGTCGCCCCGCATGGCGATCGCGGACCCTGCACCAACTGTCACGCCATTCTGCCCGCCGCCCCCGGGGCCCTGCCCGCGGCCTTCAACCCGCCCGGACCACCGGGCAAGGATGGGGGTTGGCATCGCAACCGTGCCGATGCCTGGTACATGTTTGATCCGAGTGGGGCGGTAGGTGTCGCACCCGGTGCCGTGACGACGGGAACGGCGGCGGGCGACGGCGGGGCGACAGCGGTGGCCGTTCCCGCGCCGGGCGCAAACGAGGAGCTGCTGGCCGCGGGGCATCTGCGCGCGACGTTCGGCTTGAGCGCGACCCTGTTGAACATGCCCGGCGCTGGTGGGCAACAGCGGCCGTTTTCCGCACCCAAGGGGGTGGTGGTGGAGGCGATTCAGCCCGGATCGGTGGCCGATCAGGCCGGCCTGCGACCGGGTGATGTCATCCACAAGGTTGAGGGTCGCTGGGTGGAGAGCCTGGCCCTGCTGCTGCAACGGCTGACCGAGGCCAAACCTGGCGATGAGGTGCGATTCGCCATCGCCAATACCGGCGGACGGCGTTCGGTTTACATGCGCATGCCGTCGCGCGGCGAAGGGGGCGGCGGTGGCGTCGCGCCGGTGGCCGGCATGCCGCCCGCGTCGATCGCCCAGGCACAAAACGTCGCCATGACCGCCCTGAACGCGCCGGTCGGCGCCCGACAGTGGGGCAATGCCGCCCCGCCGCCCGCCGCTGCATCTGCTGCCGCGGCGGCAGTGCCGACGGAGTTCGAGTGGATGGGGGTGGAGCTGATTCCGACGCGTCCCGGGGCCATTGGCGCGCGTGGCGGCACGGTCAAGGAGGTGACCGCTGGATCGCCGGCGGCACGTGGCGGCCTGCGGGTTGGCGATGTCGTCCTCGCCATCAACGGCACGCCGACACCGGATGCCGCCGCCCTCGACCGGGCAATCAAGGCGGCGGCGGGACGGCAGTGGACGCTGCTCGAAATCGAGCGCAACGGTGCCCGAATGTTTTCAAAGATTCAATAGCTTCAATAGCCTGACCGGAGGTTGAACGGGGTCGTCGAAGGGCCGGTGCGCTGGGGAGCGCCGGCGCGTGAGAGGGGAGATGCCAACCCAGACCATGGATGTCGATCAGGGTCGTTCGCCGCCGGAACCAACCCCGGCAACAAACGACAACGAAGGCGCGGTCGCGGCGGCCAGGGGGGGCGTTTCCGCCGGTGGGGAGCAGGCCCCGGCCGGTCGTTTGCGGGGTATTGCCGCTTTTCGCGCCGCCGCCACCGAGCTCGCAGTGTTGTCGCGGCAGCGGCGCGAGCGGTTGCTGGCGGGTGGTGCGGATTCCGTTGCAGTTGGGGGTCATGTGCCCTCTGTCGTCACTTCTCCTGATCACGGGCGTATCATGTCGGACCGTTCATCCTCACCCGATTCCAACGATCCCACACCCGGCGCGGCGTCCATGGAGACCACCCCCGCGGTGCCGCCCGTTCCCGACCAACCCGGGCGATCGGTCGCGCCCCCCTCCGAGGCAACCAAGGCGACGGTCGTGGTCGCCACGCCGGAGCCGCCGCCGGTTCAGGTGGATGCCGTGGCCCTCGCGGCATTGTCGACCCCACCCCGACTTGAGCAGCCGATGCCGATGTCCGCGCTGCTGCCTGATCCCCCACCGCCGCTGGTTGAATCGCCAATCGCCACCACCATCGCCGCTCCGCCGCCGCCGCTGGTTGAATCGCCAATCGCCACCACCATCGCCGCTCCGCCGCCGCCGCCGCTGGTTGAATCGCCAATCGCCACCATCATCGTCGCTCCGCCGCCGCCGTTGGCTGAATCGCCAATCGCCACCACCATCGCCGCTCCGCCGCCGCCGCTGGCTGAGTTGCCCGTTGTCGCGCGGCCGGTCGATCCCCGTCCCTCCCGCGACACGGTGGCGGGCACGATGAGCACTTCACCCTTTGCGCCATCGCCAACCGATGCCCCGGACACGATGCCAACGCCAGGAAAGAGCGTGGCCGTTGCGCCACCCCCACCCGGAGAGGCCACCCACGCGGCATTGCAGGCCCTGATGCGCAAAAAGGGCGATCGTCAATCCGGCCCCCGGGAAGCGACCCCGCGACCGGTAACCGAAACCCCGGAGGTAGACGCCATCGACGGACACATCAAGGCCCGCCGATTGACCCCGGCGGAGCGGGGACGGCTCCTGCCCGATCCGGCGCGGCTGCGTTCGGGGTCGGAGGCGCTGCCCCCCGTGCCCGGTGACGATAATCGCCCCGACCCCTGGCCGGGAGCGGCACCGGTTGCCGTGCCGGTGCGCAAGGGGCACCGCACACCGACGGCAGCCCAACTGGTGCCGTGGTCGGCGGCCGATCCGCGCCTCGCGACGCACGCGGAGCCGCGGTTGCAAGCGCCGGCGACAACGCCCGACCGCGACCCGGAGCTGCGACCGATAGCCTCGGCGGCACTGCCGACGGCGGCGGAGCGATTGAGCCGGTTCCAGGGTCACCTCGCGCACGACGTTTGGAGAGAGGGCAGCCTCGTGCCACCGGCGGTCCCGGCACCGACGGGCAATCCCACCCCCGCTGCCACCACCACCACCCCGGCGCCGGCGTTTGACCTTCTGGTGCAACGCCAGCATGTGGGGAAACGTCTCCCCACGCAACGTCGCGCCGATGCGACCGTGACCACCACCCCGGCGGCGGCGACGACGGCCATCCCGACCTGGGAGCGGCACCTCCGACCGGCAACCACGCGGCCCGGCATGGTCATGCCGACGGCCCCGACACCGGACAGGCCACCGGTGATCACCGCCGCCACCTGGCGCGCCCCCGCCGACCAACCTGATGATCCCACAAGGGAACATCGTGGAAAAGTCACCGCCGTGCTTGTGTCAACACCCATCACCGCCGCCGCGACCGTTGGCGCCGTTCCGTCCCAGGCGCGCGCCCAAACGTCACAGGATCCGATCGTGAAGTCGCCACAAACACCGCCGCGCGCACCGCAAACCGGCATCATTCCCCCCCGGCCACCAACCAGCAAAGAACCGGGTTGGGCGCTGGCACCCGCAATCAATCTGAAACGGGGGCTTGGTCCCCTGCCACCACCGACGCCCATCGCCGCCGCCACCGAACTCCCCCCCCCGGACCCGATCCGGGAGGCGGCAGCACTCCCCGCCGGCGGTGGACACACCGCGGCCGCGCCGCGGAATCTTCCCGCGAGCCCGCGGCCGGGGCTGGCCGATCTGCCCCCGCCCGCCGCGCTTCCGGGCACCCCGATCGCCGGAGAACCCGACCAAACGCCAATTCCGTCATCGGAAGCGTTGTTCGCCCCCGAACCGGCGGCGGCGATGCCGGAGGGGTCAACCGCGCCGATGGCCCCCGACCCGGGAATGCCCCTCCTCCCCTGGCAAAGGCCCGAACTGGCCAACAGCGCCCTCGCCGACGCCGTGTCCGCGTCGCCGGGGACGACAACGACAACGGAACCGGAAGAACAGCGGGATGCCCCAATGGCGGAGGCGGTACACGCACCGGGTCAGGCGCCGGCGACGGAGCCTCCGGTGGTCGAGGATCTCTCCGCTCTTCCACCAACGATCCCCGATCGCAAGGGAGCGGGGGAAGCGCGCGCGCGTGGCGAACCCGCCCTCCCCTCCGGCCATGCCTACCAGAAGCGGGGTTCGCCGCGCGTCCCGGCATCGATCCAGCAGCTGGGCGGGTTCGCCGGCAACCCCCTGCCGGGACAGCCGGTGTGGGGATTGGCCCTGGAAAAGAGCTTCTGGCAGACCCGCGCCGCCGTGTCGGCGATGCCGGAGATTCGGCGCCGCGAAAATGTCTTCAAGGGACCCCGGGTGCCCTGCTTCGCGCAGGGTCGCATCCCACTCATCGCCAGCGAGCTTGCCGGCGGTCCCTTCGCCGCCCTCTGGGGCAGCACGACTCCCCTGGAGGCTGCACTGCCCTTCTCGCTGTCGTTGACGACGTTGCCAGTCGGGATGCCGGTGCGCGGCGATGCCGGAAACACACCCGACCAGCATGATCCGCGACAGATCGAGGGGGCATTCATCATGCCCCACTTTCACGCCATGGGGATTCTCGACCACACCGGGCACCCCCTGTTTCTCGCGCGTTCCTGGAGCGCCGGGGAACGCCCGTGCGCCGACCGCCCCCCGCTTGCACCCACCCAGCTCTCCGGACGCAGGGTCAGGGGGAGAGGCGGCTGGCAGAACATCCTGTGGCGGGAGGGGGGACGGCGGGATCTGTTCCGCCACGCCGATCTTGCATCATCCGCCGCACCCTCGCCAGTAGCCAAAGCCAGCGCCGGCGCGTCGGCAACCACCGAACCGAACGTGACAACCACGGACGGGATCGCACCCGTTGCCGGGCTTCTGCATCCAGTCAACCTGCCGGTCGCGGGCAGCCCGGCACCCGCCGACACCCGACCCTCCGCCCGCGTCATCCCGCCGCCGGTCAGGCTCACCTCTCCCGTCGCGCTGCCGGTGGTTGAGGTTGCGTCGAACAGCGTCAATCCGGCGGCAACGGGGCGGCAGCGTCCCGTTGTCCTGTCCGCCACCGGCGCGGGCGGGACGATCGCCAACCCCGTGCCCACGCGACGCGACGATGCGCGTGGCACCCCCAAGTCGGAATGGCCGGTCGCATCGGCAGGCGAGGCGATTACCCGCGTGCTGGAAACCATGAACGCCGTACAGGAGATCGTCCCGTCCACCCCGACCGGGATCGACGCGGACCAAGACAACACAGACAAGGATGAGGATCCGGCCATGACACAATCCCAGAATTGGACCCAAGGTTGGGCGGCACAACAGACGAACAACAATGACACCATGGCAACAGGCGCTGCCCCACCGTCCAGTTTCGAGTCGCCGGGGAACAACATCGGTGGCCAAGGATTTACGCAGGTGCACTCCGTCGTCGATCATCCGGTCGGCGGGTGGACGGAGCCGGCGGCTTTCACCAACGCACCGCCCGCGATCGAGCCGAATTCTTTCTCCACACCACCAACGTTTGCCACTCCCCCCGTCGCCGATCCGATTGCACAACCGGCACCGGCGGCACCAACCCCGGAGGCCGCCCCCGCTGCTCCGGGCGTCGACCCGCAACCGCGGTCGGCATCCGCGCCGCGCGCACCATCCGCTGCCGACGCGGTGGTGGTGGAGAGCCTGGGCGCCGGCTTTGCCAATCTCATGGGCGATGGCGTCGAGGGGGTGGTGAAGGGGGCCGGCTGGCTGTGGAAGCGGGTGCGGCAGTTGAACCCGGGTTCGGATCGGGGGCAGGGGTCGCCACGCCCGTCCGCGCCATCCGATCGGTGACGGAAAAGATCACTTACCCCATCAAGGATCAGGCCGGTGCGCGTGGTCACGCCGCGCGGAAAAACCCCGGGCCTGGGGAAGCGTTTGCTGACGAGGAGGGGCCATGCAAGCCCAGAAGAGCAGTGACAAGCAGCTTTTTGTCGGAATTGATCTGGGAACGTCGCGGACATCGATCGTGTCGCGGCGCGGGGTCAGGACCATGGTGCGGTCGGTGGTCGGCTACCCGAAGGATATCATCGGCGTCAAAATCCTGAACAGCACGGTGGTGGTCGGGCAGGAGGCGCTCGACAACCACCCCTACCTCAGCCTGCACTTCCCGCTGGCCGATGGCGTGCTCAAGGAGACCTCGGAAAAAGACGAGCAGGCGGCGCGTGAGCTTTTGCGCCACGTCATCCGCTGCGCCGAACCCCAGGCCGACGAACAGGTGTTCGGCGTCCTCGGCGTGCCGGCGCGGGCATCGCTGTTCAACCGGAGCCAGCTGCTCAAGATCACCGAGGAGACGATGACCATGGCCATGGTCGTCTCCGAACCGTTCATGGTCGCTTACGGCCTCGACAAGCTGAAAAATTCGCTGATCATCGACATTGGCGCCGGCACCACCGACATCTGCGCGATGAAGGGAACCGTCCCCAGCCACAACGATCAGGTGACCCTGCTCAAGGGCGGCAACTACATCGACGAGGTGTTCTCGCACGCGGTGGCCGAGTCCTATCCCGACGTGCAGATGACGCGCTTTCTGGCGCAAAAGATCAAGGACAAGTACGGCTTTGTCGGCGAACCGACACAGGAGGTGGTGGTCTCCCTGCGCAGCAACGGCAAACCCCTGCTGCACGACGTGACGCGCGAGCTGCGCTTTGCCTGCGAAACCATCATCCCTGATATTCTGGAGAGCCTGGAGACCCTGGTCGCCGGCTTTGACCCCGAGGATCAGGCCGAGGCGCTCAACAACATTGTCCTTGCCGGCGGCGGCTGCAACATGATCGGCCTCGACACCGCCCTGGCCGAGGGGTTGAAGGAGTACGGCAAGGTCCACGTGACACGGGTTGCCGATCCCGACTTCGCCGGTGCTGCCGGCGCCCTCAAGCTGGCGACGGAACTGCCGACCGAATACTGGAACCAGGTCGGGGATGTCATCGGCGGTTGAGGTGACCCAAGGCGCGCCCCTTGAGGGCGCATTTCGCGAAAGGCGTGCGAAATGCGCCCGTGGGTAGGGGGGCGGGAAAAAACAGAAAAAGAAAGAAGAAAAAGAAGAAAAAGAAGAAAAGAAAAAACCTCGGGGCTCCGCCCCGAACCCCGCCGGGGGGCAGGCTTAAGCCTCCCCCCG
>PEAJ01000082.1 GCA_002753495.1 Magnetococcales bacterium HA3dbin3
AAAAGCCTCGGGGCTCCGCCCCGAACCCCGCCGGGGGCAGGCGGAGCCTCCCCCGGACCCCCAACCACTTTCAATAGTTGGATAATCCAGAGGGCATGGCGATAGCTACACCACCCCGGGCGATGGAAGCGCTCTTTCACGGTAAGCTGAACCGGGGCAAGGGGTACAAGTTCGGTGCGCATCCGATACAGGTATGAATACCAAGACGATAGCCAAGAGAACCCGAAAGATGATCGCCGGCGTGGCAATGCCGATCCGATTCTCGGTCTTGCGGGCAACCGAAGCGGTGCTGGGGCATTTGTCACCCGATCTTGCCCTGCTGACAGCCACGGTCGGCCGGGATCCCGCCTTGAGCGGGCACCTCATTCGGACAGCCCACCGCGAGGCTGGCAAGGTGGGCCGTTGCATCGACTCGGTCGAGCAGGCAGTGACCCTGTTGGGGTTGTCGCGGATCCGGGAGATTGTCGTCAAGCTCCCGGCGAATCCAGCCGCGGAAGAGGCGGGGGGCATGCTGCAGCGGGTCGCCGATCGCGGGATGGCGATCGGTCGCATCGCCGCCCGACTCGCCGACCTCCTGCCCGGCGTGGCGATGCACTTTCCCGGCTACCTGCAACCGGTGGCATCAAGCACCGCCTATACCCTGGGGTTGTTGCACGATTGTGGTCTGGTTCTCCTCGCCTCCCGTCTGCCTGAATACCTCCCGTTCTGCCAATCGGAGATCACCACCCACGGCAACGTGCGCGCTAACGAAGAACAACGCCTCTTCGGCACAGATCACGGTCTGGCCGGGGCACACCTCGCCAAGGCGTGGGGCCTGCCGGACTTGTTTTGCCAGGCAATCCGCGATCACAACCAGGCGGGAAACATCCTGCAACCGAGTCGCAAAAGTTCCCTGCGCCAGGCCGCTGCCCTTCACGGTATTCTCGCCCTTGCCGAATGGCTTTTGGCCCGTCTGGCCGGGAGTGGACCCACCCCACCCCTGCCGGATGACCTGTCCACGCTGTTTGGCATCGATCCCGCCACGCTGGAACGGCTCTACCGCCGTGAACCCAACGATCCTCTTGCCCTTTTCGCCAGCGAACCCGCCATGCGCGTGGCTGCATGGCGCCCCCGAAAGGAGTCACCGTGAGCACCCAGGAAAAACCCGGTTACCACGAACGCATCACCCTGGCGCGGGTGCTTCTGGGGCTAGGGGAAGAGGCCACCATGGACGAGATCGAGCGGCAAAGCCGCGAACTGCTCATGCAGTGGCACCCAGATCGCGGACAAGGGGATCCGCACTTGTGCCACGAGAAGACCTTGGCCATACTGGAAGCAGTGCAGACGATCAAGGCCTACTGCGCCGGGTATCGCTACTCTTTTCGCCGCGACGAGGTGGAGAAGTATCTGCCGATGGAGGAGTGGTGGCTCAAGCGCTTTGGTGAGGGGTCGGGTCGTTCCTGATGTCAGGGGAGGATGGATGATGGTCTCTGTTCCGAGGGGGCGTGTTTCCTGGGCGTTGGTCTGTTGCGCAACCCTGGTCGCTTTCGGCTCGCCGTCATCGGAAGCCGCTCAGGAGTGGCCGGGTGGCGGTCGCGACGCACCTGCCCAGCCAACCCCACCCTCCCAGGACGCCCCTCCTGGCTATTCCGGTCAGGGAGGCAACTACCCCCCGTCGCAGGCCGACCCGGGCAAGTGGAACCGATACGACGCCAACAACCCGCGCTGGGGGCGTGGTGCCACCGGAACGAGCGCCCCAACCACGGGAGGGTGGCGCCCACGCGACGGTGTCGCTCAAGGCGGGCAGCCCTTTCCCCCGAGCGGAGAACAGCAGCCAACAGCCTGGTCGGGGTCGGTTCCGGCCCGGGTGCCATTTCAGGAATCGCGCGTGCCCCCTGATGCCGTCGGGTCGTTTCCCGGGCCAGGAATGGGGTTTGGATCGCCCCCTCTGGCCAGCGGGGGCGAGTGGTCGCCGCTGACCGACACCGGTTTGCTCGGAATTGGCGTTGTCGCTAACGGAGCCGATGGCCTGCGTCGCTACCTGGAAGATCTGAAAAAGTGGCTGGCAATCAAGGAGAATCAAAACGAGGCCTGGGAAGGGTTTGTCAAGGCGGCGAGCGGTTTTGTCTCCAGCCGGGTCAATCCCCTGACCAACATCCCCGACATTCACCTTAATTCGGTCGACTGGGCCAAAAAGCGGTCGGAGACCCTGCGCGAGTGGCTGCAACTGCGCGAAGCCGTGGTCGCGGCCTACGACAAGCTCTACGTGCTCCTGGACGCCGATCAGAGGGAGCATGCCGATCGACTCTCCGGATTTTTCCGGCAGGGTGGCGGCTGATTGACGTGTCCGCGGGGGGTGTCAGCGCTTATTATGGTCGCCGACGTGCGCGTCGAGGAAGGCGCCAAAATCCTCGTTCGTCATCGGGCGGCCAAACAGGTAGCCTTGCGCATAATCACAGCCTCGACTGCGCAGGTACTCCTTCTGTTCCAGGGTCTCCACCCCCTCGCCGATCACCTTGCGCTTCATGCTCTTGGCCAGGGTCATAATGGCATCGACCAGGAGTCCGGTTTCCGGATCCCGGGTCACCTCCGGCACGAAGGTGCGATCGATCTTGACCCCTCCAACCGGCAGCCGCTTGAGGACGCTTAAGGAGGAGTAGCCGGTGCCAAAATCGTCCAGCCAGAGGTTGACGCCCAGCTTGCGCAGGTGCTCAAGCATCGCCATCGCCCGCGCCTTGTCCTCGCTCAGGATGTTCTCGGTGATCTCCAGCACCAGGGCCGTCGGCGGCAGACCGGTCTCGCGCAACACCTCGGGGATCTTGTCATCCGTCGAGAGATCGCGGCAACGCGTGCAGGAGAGGTTCAGGGAGATGAAAAACGCCCCGTGCCCCTTTTTCAACCGCCACTCCCGCGCCTGTGCGCAACCGGTACGCAACATCCATCCGGTCAGGGTTGCGATCAACCCCACCTCTTCGGCCATGGGAATAAAAATTTCCGGAGAGATGAAGCCGCGCTGCGGATGCAACCAGCGCATGAACCCTTCCGCACCAACCAGGCGGTTGCTGTGCAGGTCGAAAATCGGCTGGTAGTGCACCACCATCTCGTTGCGTTCAACCGCCCGATGCAGATCCTTCTCCAGGGCCACTTTCTCCAGGGCCTCGGCTTGCATGTCGGGGGTGAAGAAGCGATAGGCGTTGCGCCCGTCGCTTTTGGCGTAGTACATGGCGCTGTCGGCGTTGCGCAACAACTCGTCGAGTTCCTGACCATCGTCGGGAAAAATGGTGACGCCGATGGAACCCGAAATGAACGCCTCCTGACCGCTCAGGATGAAGGGTTCGGCGAGCACTTTCAGGATCTGCGCGGCGACCCTTTCCGCGTGGGGTCCGCGCGCCATGTCCGGAAGAATCACCGTGAACTCATCACCACCCAGACGGGCCACGGTGTCGGACTCGCGGTGACAGGAGAGCAGCCGCGCCGACGCCTCGCGCAACAGCTGGTCGCCGGCGGCATGACCGAGGGTGTCGTTGACCCACTTGAAACGGTCCAGATCGATGAACATCAACGCCACCCGGCTGCGACTGCGCTTGGCGCGGGTCAGTTCGTGTTGCAGACGATCCAGAAACAGGGCACGGTTGGGCAAACCGGTCAGGGCGTCGTAATTGGCCTGATGCAGGATGCGCTCCTCGGCCTCCTTGCGCCGGCTGATGTTGCGCACGAGCGACACCAGCACCGTCTCGCCGCCAATCAGGCACCGCGTCATCATCACCTCCACCGGCAGGCTCCTCGACCCATGGTGGAGCCAACGCGCCTCGGTGGGGGGAAGCGACTCCGGCGCCTGGAGCAGGGCATGCGCCATGTTCTCCAGGGTCGCGTGGGAATCGTGATGGAACAGGGAGAGAAAGGAGCGCTGCGTGAGAACCGCCCCCTCTGCCTCCCCGGACATCACCGCGGTGGCGGCGTTGGCGTACAAAACCCGCTCCGAGGTGTGAACCACCACCCCATCAGGCATCCGCTCGATCAGCGTGGAAAAATCGAGCGCGTTCAAGGATGACGTATCGCGCTCCGCCCGCGGGTTGGATTCCTCGTCCATGTCTTCTCTGTCTTTCACCGCTTCAGGTTTCACTTCGCTGCTCAACGCCGAAGGTTCATGGAAAATTGATGCCAACACCTCTCCCTCGTCAAGGGCTGTCGCCGGCTCCAGACAGGGGAACGCCACAAACGCGGTCAGACCGGTGGCAGCAACGGCTGCAAAACCTCCCAGACCCGTTCCATGATCAGGTGATACCCCGCACCGTTGGGATGAAACCCGTCCAGGAGATTGTAACGGCGCTGCCCCGGAACTCCAGCCAAAAAATCGGCGACAAGAGAAACGCCATGACGTGTTGCAAGATCCGGGAATACGGAAGAAAAAGCCTCTGGTTCCCCGACTCCAAACAGGCCCGGAATCGACAATCCAGCCAGCACCACCCTGCTGCCGGCACCCTGGAAGGCAACAATGATCTCCGCCAGGTTGCTCGTCATGATCGAGAGGGGAACCCCGAGAAAGGCATCGTTGGCACCAAGGGCAACGATGGCAACCTCGGGCTGCGCGCGCACCCACTTCGGTAGGCGGTACAGGGCATCACCCGTGGTTTCTCCCGAAACACCGGCGTTGATCACCCGCTGTGGGTAGCCATGGTCTCGCAAACGCTGTTGCAGGAGGGCAGGGTAGGCCTCGTCGCGACCGACGCCGAACCCCTCCGTCAGGCTGTCCCCAAAGCAAAGGATGCCCCCCGAACGCAGACCACGCCCCCACGTCCCAAACCCGACCATCCTCTCATCCCCTCGAATACACTCACCGCACGAACAAAAAACACCACCCAGTCAGCCCCCTCCCCGCCTGTTGGCAAACGACGCATCCTCCCCCGCTCAAACCCCAGGCCCTCCCCCGTCCACCCAAACGCGGCACGCACCACCACCGGGACGACCTGCCCCCGTCACGAACATCAGGCACGTCGGGGATACTCTCCTGCCGTCCTGTTCTACTGGGAGCTGGATTTTTTCAACAGGATGGTCCCTTCGTAGGTATTGAAGATGACCTTGCGGCTGCTCGTTCCACCAACATCGGCGGCGACGATGGGAATGCCATGCTCGCGGAGGATATCGCGAGCGGCGTTGATGTTGCGCTCACCAACGTTGAGCAGACCGCTGGAACTCTGCAAAACAGCGCCACCACCAAAAATTTTCGCCTTCAACGACGGCTTGCGGCAACCGATGCCGAGCATCCCCTCGACAAGCTTGTTGATGGCGATGTTGCCAAACTTCGGGGAAGGCAAACCATCCCCGTTCCACAACGGCAACTTGAAGTGGTTCATGCCACCCAGGCGCAGAGTCGGATCCCAAAGACACACCGCAATACACGACCCCAAAACCGTCGTGATGCGAAACTGCCCCTTCTTGGCAAACAGCTGCCCAGGTAACAGGAACGGATCGCTTCCCTTCTGCTGGTTGAGGTCCTGACCCATCAAAAGGCCTCAACTTTCTCGTCACCGAAGAAAAACTCATTCCCGTCAACAGAGAAGGCCGCGGCGTCAACGTCCATCTCCACTTCCGGAATGGCGATGGTGAAGGTGCAACCGGACCTGCCACCCTTGCCCCCTTCCCCGTCGACCGCCCCTTCCTCGCTGAACGTGGTGTTGTTGACCGAGATCGACCCCTCCAGCATGTCGACGATCGCCTTGGTGATGCTCAACCCCAACCCATGCCCCTTATGCGTCTTGGTCACTCCGGACTCCAACTGCACAAAACGGTCAAAGACGCGGTTGAGCTGGCTGCGGTCGATGCCAACGCCGGTATCGGTGACCGAAAGCAGCAGGCGATTATCCTGGACACGTACGTCGATGTAGACCTTCCCGTCATCCCGGTTGAACTCGATGGCGTTGGAAAACAGATTGGCAAAAACCAACTGCAGCTTCCCGGCATCGGTCTTGAAATAAAGGTGGTCTCTGGCATCGAACTGAGGTTTACGGTTATACCCAACCGAAAGCCGTTTCTGCAGGATGACATGTTCGAAAGAGTCAACAGTTTCCATCACGACGGTGTCAACATCCACCACCGAGACGTGAATCTCCGTATCTCCCGATTCCAACTCGGCGGCGGCGAAGATGTTGCGCAGCTGGAAATCCAGGTTGAAAGCCTCGGAGTGAATCATGTTGCCGACGGAGGTTACGACCTCCGGTGTCGGACTCTCCATGACCATCAGTTGCTGGGAGAGGCCCAGGATCGAGGTAAGCGGATTGTTGATCTCGTTTTTCATGTGCGAGACGAAGTTGCTCTTGACCCGCTCCGAAGCCTCAAGCTTCTTGTTCACCAACTCGAGCTTCTTCGTTACCATCTTGACGTCGTGGAGGGCCTGCTTCGTGCTGTCGAAGCGGGCCTTAAGCTCCTCGATGAGTTCGTCATCCGTCATTCTGCTCACGATGGGACCCTTTTGCATGGGGGATTCACGACACCGGCCCGTTGTAACACACCGGCCAAACTCCGTCACCGGTCGCTGCAACGGTGTGACACCCGGCAAGCGATGAAGAAGTCAAGCCGGATGACCGGTGTGTGGATCGGAGAGCAGACCCTTGGCCACCTCCAGGCGTTTTGCCTCGCCGACCAGTTTCTCGATCAGGTCAAGCGCGAAGAGCAGGGCGGTCCCCGGGCCACGCGAGGTAACGATGCGCCCGTCGGTGACGACCGGCGTATTGTCGAGAATGGTCACACCGGAAAGCGCCATTTTTTCCAGCACCCCGGGGTAACTGGTCGCCTTCCGCCCCTGCAGAAGGCCGGCGTTGCCCAACACCGACGGGGCAGCACAAATCGCGGCCACATACTTGCCGGCCGCAGCCATCCTTTGCACCAGGGCCTTGATGCGCGGGTCCTTGTTGAGCCGTTCGGTCCCTGGCAAACCACCGGGCAGGACGATCAAATCGAACGCCTGGTCGTGTACCTGATCCAGCGTGGTATCGGGCACCAGAACCACCCCACGACTCGCCTTGACCGGCTCTGCGTCGAGACCCGCCGAAATCACCTCGATGCCGGCACGCCGAAAGAGATCGATCAGGGTAACCGCCTCCAACTCCTCGCACCCCTGTGCCAACGGAATCAGCACTTTCGCCATGTGTGTTCTCCTCCTTTGTCCCCGGGTTGCTCCGGCTTCAGGTCATCCCAATCCCATGCCGGGAGGCCACTTCGTTGGCCACCTTGCTCGCCCCTCGTCGTATCAAACACGCACTGTTTCGTCACCCGCGCGCTGCCACCCCGTCGCCATCTCGATCCGGATTCGAAACAAGACAAGGCAGTCGCTCCGCCCGGCGTCTTCCCCTCTTTCCGACCCATCGGGTACGACTCGCCCCGACCATCCGCGCGCCACCACCCCCTCCTCGCCGTTCGATCAGAAAAGAGTCAGGGCAGAACCCTTTTGAACGGCTTGACCGTAACCTTGGCATAAACCCCGGCAGCCACGTAGGGATCCTGATCGGCCCAGCTTTGTGCTGCCGCCATCGAGTCAAATTCGGCCACCACCAGGCTGCCAGTAAAGCCAGCCTCGCCTGGATCCTCGGCGGCAATGGCCGGAAAGGGACCAGCAAGCAGCAGCCTCCCTGCCCGTGCCAGAAGTTCCAGCCGCGCAAGATGGGCGGGTCGCACCTGCCGCCGTAAAGGCAGCGAATTTTCCACGTCCTGACTCATGATCGCGTAGTACACGACAACCTCTTTTCGCTTGCGTTTACCTTGGGGGCACTCCGAATCGTTGGGCAAAAAGTGCATACGGCGGCAGCCGCTCATGACCCTCACCCCCCACCCCGGCACACCTCTCGCGTGGGAGGATATCAGAAACGCCCCTGTCCCTGAAGACGATCCTGTCTCATTTGAACCAAAATGCAAATTAATGACACACTCGCAGTGCATCTATTCACCTCCGGGGTCGTTTGCGTTAGCATGGTCGGAGGGGTCGGTTGTATCCAAAAAAAAAGGGGGGGCACATGTCCGGGTTGAGGATCAGTCACAAGCTTTTGCTTGGGTTTGCTGCTGTGTTGGTAGTGTTTGCGAGCGGTTTTGTCTTTATTTATCAAAATGCTGCCGGTATCGAGCACCGCGCGACCGACTTGTTGCGCCAGCGTTTGCCCATGGTCCTGGCCGCCGATGACATGGTCCTGGCCACCTCCGAGGTCCAGCAGTTTCTCACCGACGTCTCCGCCACCCACAACAAGGACGGGTACGATGAGGCCCGCAAATCCGCCGAAAGATTCCGTGGTGATTTAGGCAAACTTCGCGAGCTGTCCAAGGGTGGCGAAGGGGGGATGGCACACAACCTGGACGAAATCGACAAGACCTTCACCGCATTCCACCAAACCGGCGAACACATGGCCTCAATCTACGTCAAGGACGGGATCGAGGCCGGCAATACCGTGATGGAAACTTTTGACGCCGCCTCGAAGAAAATCATGGACGGCGTTGCCTCACTGCGATCAGCGCAGAGCGAAATGGCCAAGTCCCGGCTGGAGAAGCTGCTCTCCGAGGTCCAGGTGATCGAGAACACCATGCTGTTGGTGCTCCTCCTCGGAATGGCTCTGGGCGTTGCGATTGCGATCCTGATCACCCGACAGGTGTCGGGCGGGATCAGCCGTGGTGTCGCTGTCGCCACCGCCCTTTCGGACGGGAATCTGGACCAGGAGATCCAGGTCACCTCCGAAGACGAAATTGGCGCTCTGATGACCGCCAACCGCCATATGGTCGAGAAACTCTCCTCGGTCGTCGGCTTAGTACGAGAATCAGGCGATAACCTGGTCCTTGCCAGTCAGGAGATCAGTTCGACCTCCTCACATCTGGCCGACCAGGCCACGCAGCAAGCCGCCGCCATCGAGGAGACCTCCTCGGCGATGGAGCAGATGATCTCCAACATCCAGCAAAATGCCGAAAATGCACAAACAACGGAAAAAATCGCCCATTCCGCCGCCAAGGAGGCAGCCGAAGGCGGCGAGGCGGTCTCGCGCGCCGTCTCCGCCATGCGCGAGATTGCCGGCAAGATCACCATCATCGAGGAAATTTCCCGACAAACCAATCTCTTGGCTCTGAATGCCGCCATCGAGGCCGCCCGGGCCGGCGAGCACGGCAAAGGGTTCGCGGTTGTTGCCGCCGAGGTACGCAAGCTCGCCGAACGCAGCCAGACCGCCGCCGGTGAGATCGGTACCCTCTCCGCCTCCAGCGTCGACATTGCCGAACAGGCTGGTGCCATCATCAATCGGCTGGTGCCGGATATCCGCAAAACCTCGGAGTTGATCCAGGAGATTGCCGCCGCCAGCCACGAACAGTTCCAGGGAGCGGAGCAGATCAACCAGGCGGTTCAGCAGCTTGATCACGCCATTCAGAGCAATGCCGGTGCCGCCGAGGAGATGTCAGCCTCCTGCGACGAGCTGGACCACTTGGCTGGTTCGTTGCAGGATGCAGTCAGCTTTTTCCGTCTGGGCGGACAGCAGGCTCGGCGCCCCGCCGCGCCTGCCCGCAAAGCGTCGCCCACGCTTAAGTCCCCGCCGATTGCAGCCAGGCCGTCACAAAAACAGGCTCCGGCACCGAAGCCCGCAACCGCCAAGCGACCGGCCGCCCTGCCTGCTCCGACGGGCACGAAGTCTGCCACAACAAGCGCCAAACCCGCTCCGGCGAAAAGCGTAGAGACCAAAAACACCGACTTCGGCTTTGCCATCGTCAAGCATCGCGCCTGGAAGCAGAAGATGCGCGATTTCCTCGATGGCAAGGAGAAGCTGACGCTCGGACAAATGGTCTCCCACAAGGAGTGTGATTTGGGCAAGTGGCTCTACAGCGAGGGGCTAAAGAAGTACGGCCATTTCCCGGAGATGCAAGAGATGGAGCAGGTGCATGCCGAGTTGCACGCCGTGATCAAGGAGATCGTCCGCCTCAAGGAGGCCGGTGAGCCCCTGGCCGCCGAGCAGGCCTACACCAAGGTGGAACCCTTAAGCGAGCGGGTAGTTGGCTATCTGCTCGCCATTGATGCCAAGGTATAGCCTGTTTGCGGGGATATCGGGAGGTGACAGGGTAGGGGGCAGATGTTAGAGCAACACCTGCTCGATGCCTCCCCCCTGCCGAAGGCGAGTGACAAATGTCTCCTGCCACTTTGGCCCCAACTTCCGCTTGGCCATCTCGATAGCCAGAAACTCCGCTTGAAGCGGTAACGCGGAACCATAACGGGAAAGGCCCTGCAAGCAGGATGGACAAGTAGTCAGCAGCAGCCTTCTGGTGGTGGACCTGGGACCTCTCCCCTGTGCCGGCTGTTCTCCCGCTTCTGCGAGGGTTTTCTCGATGCTCTCCCGTTTACAGTAACGGGTTTGCGTCGCCACGTCCGGGCGACTGACGGCAAAGGTCCCCGCCTCGCCGCAACAACGTTCGGTCGCCAGACACTGTTCACCCAAAAGCCTCTCCGCCACCTGCACCCCGGGGTATAGGCGCGTTGGCGCGTGACAGGGGTCGTGAAACAGAAGCGGTACCGCATGCGCACCTTCTTCCGTCGGTGCCGGAGCCGTTA
>PEAJ01000083.1 GCA_002753495.1 Magnetococcales bacterium HA3dbin3
GGAGGTGATGGATTGGGTGGAGGACGAGGCGATGTTGATGGGGGCGGTCAACACCGTCCGCATCGAAAGCGATGGGCGTCTCCTCGGCTACAACACCGATGCTTATGGCTTCCACCAGGCCGTGGAGAGTCGTTTCCCCGGCCATTTGCGCGATGCCCGGGTTGTGGTTCTCGGCGCGGGCGGCGCGGCGCGGGGGGTGGTTGCCGGGCTGGCGTTGGCGGGGGTGGGTCGGATTACGGTGGCCAATCGGACGTTGACCCGGGCCGAACACCTCATCGATTCCCTGACCGGTCCGGCCCTGGCCAGGGTGGAGCGCCGGGCCATCCCCCTGGAAGCGGCAAAATTGCCCCTGGAGGGCTGCACCTTGCTTGTCAACACAACGAGTGCCGGCATGCATGGCGAAAGCCTGGCGGCGGTGGCATGGCATCGATTGCCAGCCGAGGCGGTGGTGGTGGATATCATCTACGCCCCCTCATGCACGCCATTTTTGCAGGCGGCGCAAAAACGCGGCCTTCGGGTCCAGAATGGCCTGGAGATGTTGATCCGACAGGGTGCGCGCTCCCTCCAGCTCTGGACCGGGGCGGAGATGCCGCTTGCACCGGTTCGGGAGCATCTGGAGCGGCTGCTTGGGGCGCGCGCCGGCGAATCCTGAAATCACGCGGGGCATGCACACTCCCCTTGCGCGGACGGGAGCGGGCGATCCATCCTGCCGCTCCCTCGAACCTGACTGATGCCAATTCCAGATCAAAATGGCAACGAGGCTTGCAACGCGTGAGCGACGAGACGGATACGTTTTGGTACAGCGGGAAGCGAACAAGGCGGCCAACGAAGTTGCCGCCTGATGTGAAATTGGAATGACGGCACGTGGAGGTGTCATGGCTTGGCAGCTGGAGTTGGTTCTTTTTATCCTGGGTGCTGTCGTCGGCAGTTTTCTCAACGTTTGCATTTTTCGTTTGCCGTTGCAGCAGAGCATTGTTTTTCCCTCGTCGCACTGCATGGATTGCGGGTCGCCGGTGCGTTGGTATGACAACGTGCCGGTGTTGGCCTGGATCTGGTTGCGCGGGCGTTGTCGTTTTTGTCGGGCGTCAATTTCCGTTCAGTATCCGATCGTCGAGGCCCTGGCCGGGGTGATTGCCGTGGTCGTTTGTTCGCGTTTTGGCTTGACCAGGGAGAGCCTGGCGCTGATTGTTTTGGGTTATGCCCTGGTCGTTTTGACGGTGATTGATCTGTACCATTATATTTTGCCCGATATCATTACCAAGCCCGGGATTGTTCTGGGTTTGCTTTTCGCCGTCATGCCCCTGCTTGGCGTGACTCCTTTTGCCCCTCCGTTTGCGACCTGGCAAAACTCGATCATCGGTGCTTTTTTTGGATACTGGGGATTGTGGCTGTTTGCCTGGATTTTCGAGCGGGCGACGGGAAAGGTGGGCATGGGGTTGGGGGATGTGAAGTTTCTTTCGATGGTTGGGGCCTGGTTTGGTTGGCAGGCTTTGCCTTTTACCTTGTTTGGTGGGGCTTTTCTGGGTGCGATTGTCGGTGTTTTGTTGATTTTCCTGACCAAACGTGATCGTTCCAAGCCGATTCCTTTCGGGCCTTATCTGGCGGTAGCGGTTTTTGTTTATCTCTTTTACGGGGATGCCTTGATCTTGTGGTATTGGCAAAAATTTATTATCGGGACGTGATCGTCGATGCCGGTTGCCGACGTGGCATTTTACTGGAGGGATTGGCGGTGTTGGTTGTCGGTTTGACGGGTTCGATGGGGTGTGGCAAGAGCAGTGTGGCGCGGTTGCTTGCGGCGCGTGGGGGGCAGGTTTTGGATTCGGACCGGCTGGCGCGGGAGGCGTTGGTCGCCGGGAGTCCGGGGTTGCATCAGGTTGTCGAGCGTTTTGGGCGTGACATTTTGAATCCCGCCGGGGAGGTGGATCGGGCATCCCTGGGGTTGGCGTTGCGTGCGGATGCGGCCGGGTGGGCGGCGTTGGAGGCGATTGTGCATCCCCAGGTGCGGCGGTTGCAGGCGGCGGCGATGGTGCGTCTTTATCGGGAGAACCCGGCCGCGGTGATTGTTCTCGACGAGCCATTGTTGTTCGAGACCGGAGGGGATGCCCTTTGTGACGTGACGGTGGTGGTGGCTTGTGGGGAGCAGCAGGTGCAGCGGCTGCAGCAGCGGGGGGGGATGGATTTTTCCGTGCAGCAGGCGGCGTTGGCGCGGCAGATGGCCGAGGTTGAGAAGTGTCGGCGGGCGGATCGGGTGATTGACAATTCCGGCTCTTTGTTGGTGACCGAGGAGCAGGTTGTGTTGTTTTGGGCCTGGGTGGGGTGTTTGGCTGGGCGTGGTGGGGGTGCCTGGCCGGAGAGGTGGCGGGTGTACTTATAAAAGCTTATTTTTTCTGATTTTTTAATTTTTGAAAGGGGTTGGGGGGTCCGGGGGGGGGCTCGGCCTGCCCCCCGGCGGGGTTCGGGGCGGCGCCCCGAACCCGACCAGGGCTTCGCCCTGGACTAAACCAGGGCTTCGCCCTGGACTAAACCAGGGCTTCGCCCTGGACTAAACCAGGGAGCGCGGCCCCCTGGACCCCATTTCCAACGCCACCCCAACCATGGTCTTTGCCCACCCCCCTTTCATAAACGGGGCCTACGCCCCTGGATCTCCAACCATGAATGATACGGTCATCATCATCGGCGGCGGCATCTCCGGCCTGGCCACCGCCTGGTTTCTACACCGCCGGGGGATAAACGTGACCGTGCTGGAAGAAAAGGAACACGTCGGTGGCATGATCCACAGCAGCACCGACGCCGGCTACCTGCTGGAACACGGCCCCAACTCCACCCTGCAAAAACCCGGCGACACCAGCGACGCCCTCGGCCGATTGGTCACCGACCTCGGTCTGGAAAGTCGACTCCGCGTCGCCGACCCGCGCGCGGCACGCCGCTACGTGTACCGAAACCGACAACTCCACCCGCTGCCAGGTTCGCCGCCGGCATTCATCCGCACACCGCTCTTCTCCTGGCAGGCGAAAATGCGGCTGCTGGCCGAACCGTTCATCAAACGCGGCGTCGACGACAACGAAAGCATCGCCGCCTTTGTCACCCGACGCTTAGGTCGCGAGTTTCTGCACTACGCGGTCGGACCCTTCATCAGCGGCGTCTACGCCGGTGATCCCGAACAGCTTGCGGTCGCGGCGGCGGTGCCACGCATTCATGACCTGGAACGCACGCATGGCTCCCTGATTCGGGGGGCCATCGCCCTCGGGCGGCTGCGCAAAACGACCGGCATGCCGGCCGGACGCCTGATTTCCTTCGATTCGGGCATGGCCTTGCTGCCGCAAACCATCGCCGAACGGCTGCCGGCACACACGATTCGCGTCGACACCCGGGTGACGGCGCTTACGCCGTTGGCAACGGGCGGCTGGTGCCTGAATTGGCGATCCTCCACCGGCGAACAGGGGGAGTTGCGGGGGTCGCGGGTGGTGTTGGCGCTGCCGGCAGCGGTGGCGTCGCGTCTGCTGGCCGCGTTTTGCCCGGAGGCGGCGACGCTGCTGGCGGGGATCGTCTATGCCGCCATTGCCGTGTTGGGTGTGGCCTGGCCACGGGCGGCGGTTGGGCATCCCCTGGATGGTTTTGGCTTTTTGGTGCCGCGACGGGAGGGGATCCGCACCCTGGGGGCGCTTTTTTCCAGCACGTTGTTTTCCGGTCGGGCGCCAGAGGGGCATGCCTTGTTGACGACCTTCATCGGCGGCATGACCGATCCGGGGGTGATGACGGCCGATCAACAGGCCTTGACGGAACAGACGATCGAAGAGCTGCGGCGCTTGCTTACCATCCAAGGCGCGCCGGATTTTCTCCAGCTGATTCGGCATGCGCGGGCGATTCCCCAGTATGGTGTGGGGCACTTGCGGCGGTTGCAGGATCTGGCGGTGGCCTTGCGCGCATATCGGGGGCTATACTTTCGCGGCAACTGGCAGGGGGGGGTTTCGGTTGCCGATTGTGTTTGGAACGCCGAACAGTTGGCCTTGGAGCTTGCGGGTCGGGCTGTTGATTTTGGGGCGACTTAGACGTTGATGGTTGCCTCGTATTGAAAGGGGTTGGGGGGTCCGGGGGGAGGCTCTGCCGCCCCCCGGCGGGGTTCGGGGCAGCGCCCCGAGGTTTTTTGTCTTTTCCGCCCCCCTACCCACGGGCGATTTTCGCACGCTTTTCGCGAAAATCGCCCTTAAGGGGTGGCCATTGCCTGGGGATTTTTGCGTTTTCCAGCAAAAATCCCTGGGCGGATTGCAGGTTTTCAGGGGGTGGCCATTGCCTGGGGATTTTTGCGTTTTCCAGCAAAAATCCCTGGGCGGATTGCAGGTTTCTGTCGGAGGTGTGACCATGTGGCAAGACCCCATCGTCGAAGAGATCCGCAAAATTCGGGAGGAACATGCCGCCCGGTTCCATCATGACCTGGACGCCATCTACGCGGACCTGAAACGACTGGAACAGGAATCAGGACGGAAAACCGTGACCCTTGAACCCAGGCCGGTTCAGGAGATCCGCAAGATCGGCTGACCCCTCCCTGCCCCCACGCGCTAACGCCTCGCAATCCCATAAGGTCAGTCGCCTGCACACAACCGGAGAAGCGCCCTTGGAACGCATGATCGTCCTGGATACGGAGACCACCGGCTTTTCACCGGAAACCGGGGATCGCATCCTCGAAATCGGCTGCGTCGAACTCATCGGCCTGCGGCTGCGCGAGACGCGGCAGTGGTACCTCGACCCCGAACGCGACATCCCGGAGGAGGTGATCCGAATTCATGGCATCACGCCGGAGATGGTGGCCGGCAAACCGACGTTTGCCGCGATCGCCGGGGAGTTTCTCGCCTTCATCCAGGATTGCCGGCTGATCATCCACAATGCCGCCTTCGATCTTGGGTTTCTCAACGCCGAGCTGACGCGGGCGAGCCTGCCGCCGCTGCTGGCGGAAAGGACCATCGACACCATCCGCCTGGCGCGGCAGCGTCTGGGCAACAAGGGCTCTTTCAGTCTCGATGCCCTGTGCCAGCGCCTGCGGGTGGATAACAGCCAGCGCGAGCAACATGGTGCCCTGCTCGATGCCCGACTGCTCGCGCAGGTGTATATCGAGCTGGAAGGGGGTCAGCAGTCACGCCTGGCCCTGTCGATGCCGGAGACAACCGAGATCGCCAACCCCGCCACCCCCGCGGAGAGCACGCCCGGAGTGATACATCCGCCGCGAGTCTGGGCCATTCCGCCGGCGGAGGTGGAGGCACACGCCGCCTTCCTTGAATTTTTGCACAAGGAGAGCGGCAAGCATCTCTGGCGCGACCGGTGACGCAAAAATCGGTCTGCCGGTACCCATGCCGATTGGCGATCATCCTGATTGAGAATCGTAAATCCTGCAATCCGCCTGACAATTTTTGCTGGAAAGTGCAAAAAATCGTCAGGCAATGGCGCGCCCCCTGGGGGCGATTTTCGCGAAAAGCATGCGAAAATCGCCCGTGGGTAGGGGGGCGGAAAAGAACAGGCAAAAGAATCTCGGGGCTTCGCCCCGAACCCCACTGGGGCGCTGCCCCAGACCCCGCCGGGGGGTAGGCGGAGCCTCCCCCCGGACCCCCCAACCACTTTCAAAACGATGGAAACTTTAGAATTTTACTCCGGACAAAGCCGTCTTTTCAGTCAAAAACCACCCGCTCCCCATCCCCCGGCATCAGCGCAGCGCGAGACCCTTCCCGACCGGAACCCGCGACGACCGGGTAACCCAGCTCGACCATCCGCCGCACTGCGGATTCGCCCGTACAATGGTTGGCGACAATCTTCCGGAAACCATAACGACGGAGATCGGCAACCAACCGCTCCTGTTCAGCAGTCAAAGGGCCGAACGGGGCGATGTGCAGCCCACCATAAAGACCATACAAGGTTGATTCGTCGGCCACGTGGTCGAGGGCATGGTCGGCCAAGGCATTCACCCCCTGGTGACAACAGCCGGTGACACAAACCACCCCCTTGTCCCGCACACGGAAATAAAGCGACTGCTCACCGACGATACCAAGCAAAACAGGCAGATCAAACGCCACGGCCACGCAACCCGGGTAGAGCGAAACCAGCACACCAGGCGGCGTCTTGCTGACCACGCCGGTGTGCCGGATCAACGACTCGGCAACCGGATGCGTTGGTGCCGCCAGCTCGCCGCGGATAAAAGCCAGGGCCCGGTCGCTGAAAGTGGCGGGAACCCGAATCGCGATGTCCGGACAATAACGCAAAATCGCCTGCAAGCCCCAAAGATGATCAAGATGCTCATGCGAGAGGAAAAGAAACTCAATCTCCCCGCGCGCCAACATGGCGGCAACGCCGGACTCCTCGAAACGCTGCCGCATGTAGGGCTCGTTCCAGCCGCAATCGAGCAAAAACTTGCGCCGCGTGCCGTCGAGAAGCTCAAGATCGATCAGGCTGGAACTGCCGGCGGCATTGTCGGAATGCCACGCCTTGTCCCACTGGCTGGCATTCGCCCCGCCGCCGGCCTTGATGTCGGCGAGCAGCAAGTCGGTATCGTGCCAGCCGATCTCGGAGATGCAGGTGATGGCAACCGAACGACAGGTGCCGAGGTGCGCCCTGGGGCGAAGGGGGGAGTCTGCGGCCGCCGGCATTACTCCTCGATATCCCCGCGCATGGCATCCTTGTGCGCAACCGGCAGAACACCACTGTCGTTATCCCGGGGATTGCGCCAGAAACGCATCGAGCCGATCCGGCCATAACGATCGAACATGGTGTTCCAGCCATTGACGTAGATCGGACAGTCGTCGTTGAAACAGACGAGCAGAAAGTCGGAGCCGAAACCAAGACCATCGGAGTAGTTAAAGGGCGGCGAACGCCATTTTTTAAGCGGCTGCTCGCAGTGCGAACAAACCTCCATCACCGGGGCATCACTCATGACAACACCTTGCTTTCCATCCACGAGGAAACGGCAGCCAGAGCCGCATTGAGCTGCTCTGGCCGACTCCCCCCCCCCTGGGCCATGTCCGGGCGTCCCCCGCCCTTGCCGCCCACCTGCTCCGAAACAAAACGTACAAGATCACCCGCCTTGACCCGCGCCGTCAGATCCGGCGTCACCCCGGCGAGCAGCGCCACCTTGTCGTCGGCGACCACCCCCAGCAGGATCACCGCCGACCCGAGCTTCTCCTTGAGCCGATCGCTCAAATCGCGCAAGCCTTTGGGGTCGATTCCCTCCACCCGTGCGACGAGCAGGGGCACCCCGGCGACCGTGCGCAGCTGACCGAGCAGATCGTCGACCAGATTGCCAGACATCGCCGACTTGGCCTTCTCCAGGCTGCGCTCGAGCTCCTTCTGGCGCGCAAGGAGCTTCTCCACCCCTTCGACCACCTGACCGACGCCAACTTTGAGCAGACGCGCAACCTTTTTCAACTCTTCGCCATCCTGGACGAAACTGCGTCGCGCCACCGGACCGCACACCGCCTCGATGCGCCGTACCCCGGCGGCGACCGCCCCCTCGCTGAGAATGCGGAAAACGCCAATCTCGCCGGAGTGGCCAACATGCGTGCCGCCGCACAACTCAAGCGATTCGCCAATGCGCACCACGCGCACCGATTCGCCATATTTTTCACCGAACAGAGCCATCGCTCCCATCGCCACCGCCTCTTCCGGGGTCATCACCGTCGTGTGTTGCGGGTCGTTGGCCCAGATGGCGGCGTTGACCCGATCCTCGACCTGATCAATCTCCTCGGCGCTCATCGCCTGGAAGTGGGAGAAATCAAGCCGCAACCGTTCGGGTGTCACCAGCGATCCCGCCTGCTTGACATGCGCCCCCAACACCTGGCGCAGGGCGTGATGCAGCAGATGCGTCGCCGAGTGGTGCAGGCGAATCATCCCGCGCCGTTTGCCGTTGACCTCTAGTGTCAGATCATCATTGGCGCGCAAGGTTCCCTGGATCACGCGTCCGTGGTGAACGAAAAGACCCGGCAGCGGACGTTGCGTCTGCAACACCTCGAAACGTCCCCCCGACGCAAAGATGACCCCGCTATCGCCGACCTGACCGCCGGATTCGCCATAAAATGGCGTCTGGTTGACCACGAGTTGCCCCTCCTGCCCGACGCCAAGGCCATCGACACACGCCTCGCCGACGATGATCGCCTGCAACATGCCGTGCGCGGTTTCGGTCTCGTAGCCGAGAAACTCGGTGGCGGCGTGGCGTTCGCGCAGCTCGTGGTAGAGGCCGGCAACCTTGACATCGCCCGAGCCGCTCCAGGCGGCGCGCGCGCGCTGTCTCTGCGTGGCCATGTGCCGCTCGAACCCCGCCATGTCCAGGGTGATGCCGCGATCACGGGCGATATCGGCGGTGAGGTCGGTCGGAAAGCCGTAGGTGTCATAGAGGGTAAAGACCGCCTCGCCATCGAGGGTGTCGCCGGATGTGAGTGTGGCGAGCGATTGATCGAGCAGCTTCAAGCCAGACCCGAGGGTGGTGGCAAAGCGCTTCTCCTCATTTTCCACCACCACGGCGATTGTCTCCCCCTGCGCCACCAGCTCCGGGTAGATCTCGCCCATGGTTTGCGCCAGGGTGCCAGTCAAGCTGTGCAGGAAGGGGCGTTCCAGCCCGAGCATGCGCCCGTGACGCATCGCCCGGCGCATGATGCGACGCAGGACATACCCGCGACCTTCGTTGGACGGCAGCACCCCGTCGGCGATCAAAAAGCCGGCCGCGCGCACATGATCGGCGATCACGCGCAAAGAGACGCGCTGGGGTTCGGCGCAGGCATCATAATCGCTGCCGCAACGGGCGGCGGCTGCGCGCAGCAGGGGTTGGAAGAGGTCGGTTTCAAAGTTGCTGCGCCGTCCCTGCACCACCGCCGCCATGCGTTCAAGGCCGGCACCGGTGTCGATGCAGGGGTTGGGCAGTGGCGTCAATTTGCCGCTGGCGTCGCGATCGTACTGCATGAAGACCAGGTTCCAGATTTCGACGAAGCGCCCGCCATCCTCTTCCGCCGACCCCGGCGGTCCCCCCGGCACCTCGGGGCCATAATCGTAGAAAATCTCCGAGCAGGGGCCGCAGGGGCCGGTATCCCCCATCGACCAAAAATTATCACTGGTGCCGATGCGGATGATCTTGTCGCTCGGCAGGCCGACTTTATCGCGCCAGAGTTGCCAGGCTTCATCATCTTCGGCGTGGACGGTGACCAGCAGCCGCTCGGCCGGGATCCCGAGCTTGCCGGTGACAAACTGCCAGCCGAGGGCGATGGCGTCGGCCTTGAAATAATCGCCAAAGGAGAAGTTGCCGAGCATCTCGAAGAAGGTGTGATGCCTGGGTGTGCGCCCGACGTTCTCCAGGTCGTTATGCTTGCCGCCGGCGCGCACGCACTTTTGCACGCTGACCGCGCGCGTGTAGTCGCGCCGCTCCTGGCCGAGGAAGAGGTTCTTGAACGGCACCATGCCGGCGTTGGTGAACAGCAGCGTCGGGTCGTTGCGCGGCACCAGGCTGGCGGAGGCGACGTGGCGATGGCCATGGCGTTCAAAAAAGGTTACAAATCGCCGACGAATATCGTTTCCAGTCATGCCCACGCTCATCTCCCTGTTGCAAAATCGCTCCTTATTCCCATTCCAGATCAAGCGGCAACTTTGTTGGCTACCTCGTATCCATCTTGATCTGGAATTGGAATCAGCCCAAAACCTGCCAGATGGTATCGGCATCGAACCCGCGCCGCACGAGAAAATCGTACTGTCTTTTCAAAGTGGCGCGATCGGCGGGGGGTGTTGCCCCGAATCGTTTGTCGCGCGCCGCCCGCGCCAGGGCGACCAGATCGGTGGTGCTCCGCAGTGCCTTCAGGGCCGATTCCACCTGATCGGCGGCAACACCGCGCCCTTGCAAGTCGGCGCGCAGGCGTTCTGGTCCCCAGCGTCGATTGTGCACGCGACTGCGCACCAGGGTGTCGGCGAAGGCGGCATCGTCGAGATAGCCCCATCCTTGGCAGCGGGCGATGGTCTGTTCGATGACCAGGGCATCGATGCCCTTGCGGCGCAGCTTCCGCCTGAGCTCCTGCACGCTGTGCGGGCGCTGAGCAAGGAGTTTCAGGGCGAGGGCGTCGACGGCGGCGGGGTCCATGGTGTCGCCTTGGGCTTGGGGGATTGACCGGTCCCCCTTGTTGGTGGGGATAAGGGGGGATTGTCAAGGAGGGGGGCTCATCTCTTGTGGCGCAGATGGAATGTAAGCTGGATGTGATGTCAAAACTAAAAACATCTGTGTCGGAAAATCACGCGCTATATTTCAGTCAAAAAGTGAAATATAGCGCTTATTTACAGTTAAAAACTAATATTGACTTAACGGGTGGATAACCATATTTTGAAGCAACGGTCCCGGGGGCTTGGTGGTGCTGTGACGTGGTATTTCGAGGATGATCGTTCGCCGATGGGGGGTAGTCGTGGGGGCCCTGCGGCGTGTGTGTGGTGCCGTTCCGGGGGGGGGAGTGCGTGACGCGACGTGCCGGGCGGGC
>PEAJ01000084.1 GCA_002753495.1 Magnetococcales bacterium HA3dbin3
CCGGACCACGGGGGGAGGAGCGGATCAGCAGCATGTTCGGGCGGGGGGGCGTGGTGCGTCGGGGCACCGGGCGGGGTGCCGGGGATGCCGGTGGTCGGGGGGCCGGCGCCGGGGTGGCGGCAACCGTCGCGCCGCCGCTGGCCGGAGTCGGCGAGGGTGGCGGTGGCGGTGGCGTCGCCGAGACCGGGCGTGCAGGCACCGGCGCCCTTGGCGGCAGCGGACGGGGGGTGGCCGCGGCCGCCGGGGCGGGCGTTGTCGTCGTCGCGGCGGCAGGGGTCGTGCTCGGGGCGACCGGGGTGGGTGCCCGGGCGGTGGCCCTTTTGGCCTGAAGTTCACGTTTTTGCAGCAACAGGGTGAGGATCGGTTCGAGGTCGCGGCGCAGCGCCTCGCGCGCGCGGGTGGCGTTCGCCTCCAACGGCTTGGTGACAAAATCGAGGGCGCCGGCTTGTAGACACTCCATCACCAGGTTGGCGTTGGAACGCGACAGGCCGCTCACCATCACCACGGCAATCTCGGGATGATGGGCGCGCAGGTGTTTAAGGGTCTCCAGGCCGTCAAGGACCGGCATTTCAACATCGAGCAGCACCACCTCCGGCTGATCCTGGCCTAAGCGATCAAGGGCAGCGCGGCCGTGGTTGACCGAGGAGACCACCACGATGCCGGCGACGCTCTCGGCGACACTTTTCATGATCATCCGGTAGGTGATCGTGTCGTCGACGACCATGATGCGCAAGGGGGCGGGTGTGGTCATGACCGGGTCCATCGATAGGTGGCCTCGGCAATATTGGCGTTGCCGTGGTAGATGAGATCGGTACAGAGCGAACGCACCAGGGCGATGCCGCGACCGCCGTGGTGCAGGTTGCCTTCCAGGAAGGATTGCACATTGTTCGGGTCGAAGCCGGGGCCGCTGTCGGCGATGCGGATGCGCAGTTCGCCGCCATCGGGGTGGGGGGTGTGGGTGAGGATGACCTCGATCTCCCCCTCGGTCAGCGCGGCGAGGCGCTCCTCGCGCTGGGCGTAGTAGCGCAAAAATCCTTCCGGCGTCTCCTTGGTGCGGGTATCGAGTCGCAGCAGGCCGTGGTCGAGCGCGTTGGAGAAGAGTTCGGCGAGAACGGTGTAGAGGCGCTCGCGCTGGCCGGAGGGGGCTTGCAGGTTCATCAGGGCATTGATGATCGTCGGCAGCGGATCGACGGTGCGCAGGGTTTGCGCCGAGAAGGTGAAGGCGATGCGCCAGCTCGACGGCGGGATATCCTTCTGCGGCAGATGCGACTGCCCGCCCGGTGGCTCCTCGCTTGCGCGCGCACACACCACTTCGAGCAGGCTGATGTCGTCGGTTTGCAGGGCGTGGCCGCGGAAGGCGTTGAGCGCGTGCAGGATGGCGGCGAAGAGCCGCTCCGGCGGGGTCTGGCCATCAAAGAGGGCATCGAGCCGCTCCTGGCCGAAGAGGATGCCGCCGTCATCGGTGGCCTCGGTGAGACCGTCCGAGTAGAGAAAAACGCGGTAATCCTCCTGCATTTCGAGGATTTCCACCTTGCGATCCTCGCGGCGCATTGGCGCGACGCCGAGCGGGATGTGGCCGGAGCGGATGCGGCGGACGATCTGGCCACTTTTGTCGGCCACCAGCACATCCGGCAGGCCGCCGTTCCAGACCATGATGCTTTTTTGGCGGTGGTCGACTTCGATCAGGCAGGCGGCGCAGAACATGCGCGTCGGCAGGACCTTGCGCAGTTTGTCGTTGATCTGTTCCGCGAGGTCGCCGATCGAGAAGCCCTGGGCGGTGAGGCCGTAGAAGAGTTCGGCCAGCGGCAGGGCGCCGACGGCGGCGGAGAGGCCGTGGCCGGTGAAGTCGCCGAGCATGATGTGCAGGGTGCCGGCCGGGGTGTAGCTGGCGACGAGCAGATCCCCGTTGAACAGGGACATCGGCGTTGAGAAGTGGTTGAGGCAGGGGGCGTCGAGCAGGTTGCCGGCGCGCACGATGTTGGAAAAGAGGTGCTGTCCCACCTCCATCTCGCGGCGGACCCCCTCTTGATGTTTTTCAAGCTGTTCCTTTTGGCTGCGCAGCACCGCGTGCAGCTGGCGGATGCGCTCCATGGCGCTGATTTTGGCCTGGAGGATGACGCGGTTGAAGGGTTTGGTGAGAAAATCATCGCCGCCGGCCTCGATGCAGCGCGCGAGCCCCTCATCGTCGGTGACGGCGGTGAGGAAGATGATCGGCACGAAACGATCGGTGGAGGCCTCCTTGATCTGGCGCGCCGCCTCGTAGCCGTTCATGAGTGGCATGCGGATGTCCATCAGCACCAGATCCGGCCGCTCCGATTTGAACAGCGCCACGCCATCGCGGCCGTTGTAGGCCGTCACCACCGGGTGGCCATCGCGGCTCAGCAACCGGTTGAGGATGGTGCTGTTGATGCGATCGTCGTCGACGATGAGAATCTTCATGGCGCGTTCGGAGCCAAGGCCTTGGTCGGGCAGCGGCGGGGCGGCATGACGTTCAGCTGATCTTGAACAGCCGCTGGAAGTTGGCGGTCTCCAAAATTTTGCGAATCTCCGGTCGGGCGTTGATGATCTCGATGTCGGCCTCGTTGGCGCCGGCCTCCTCGCGCAGCAGCAAAAGCATGCCGAGGGCGGAGGAGTCGATGTATTCAGTGCCGACCAGGTCGATGACAAACTTGCGATTTTTGTTGACCGAGCCGTCGATTTCGTTCTGGTAGGCGGTGCGGAACTGCGAGTGCATCTCGAAGTTGAAGCGCCCCTTGATGCTGATCGAGGTTTCGTTTTCGTGGCGGTTGACGGTGATGGTTCCCGACATGGGTCTCTCCTGCTGGCTCGGGTGGTGGCCGGGGGTGGATCAGAACAGTTCGACCTCCCCTTCATCCATGGATACTTGATCGACGGGTTTGTGGCTGCTTTGGGCGAAGATTGCCGTATGCTCTTGCAACACTTGGCGAATCGCCGCCACGCGCGCCGCGTGGTCCCCCTGTGCCGCATCGGGACAACCGCAGCATACCACGCCGGTGAATTGTTCCACGAGACCGATGTGTTTTTCCAGGCTTTGCACGAGCTGGGTCACCATATCCTCGAATTGCAGGGACATGACGGCGGTGCCGACATCCTGGTTGATGCGGTCGGTGATCTCCGACACCTTGACCAGGGTGGCGGCGGTGAAGCGGTCGATTTTGCTCACCTCGTCCATCATTTCGTCGACGCGCCCCTTCGATTCGATGGCAAAGCTCATGTCTTTCGAGGCCATCACCTCGATGATCTCCTTCGCCGACTCAATATTTTCCTGCGAGCGGCGGACGACATCGTTGATCTTTTTGCTGAACTGGTTGGAATCCTTCGAGAGTTTGCGCACCTGGTCGGCGACGACGGCGAAGGCCTTGCCGGCTTCGCCAGCGCGCGCGGAGACGATGCGCGCATTGAGGGCCAAGACGTTGGTTTGTTCGGCGATGGCGTCGATGTCGTGCAGGAAGCTGACGACCTCGTTCATCTGGCTTGAGAGGTCGTCGATGCGGTGCACCATCTCCATGCTCTGGCGGCTGACGAGCAGGATGTGGTCGACGAAGGAGCGCAGGATGCGGTCGGTTTCGCTGACAAACTGGCGGATGTTGATCCGTTTCTGCGCCTCGCCCTCGCCCTCGCCGCCCCCTTCGCCCCCTTCCATGCTCGTGGTCAGCGAGGTGACGAGCGCGTGCTGATCGTTGGATTGATCGCGCAGGCCGTTGAAGCTGCCGGTCAACTTGACGATGGCATCCTGGACCAGGTGACGAATCTGCCCCGCGTCCGTGCGCAGCATATTCATCTCCTGGTGGATCTGTTCCTGGATCTCCCGGGCGAGTTGGCGTTCCTCGGCGTCCATGGTCACGGTGCGCTGCTTGGGCCTGGGGTCGGGTGTGGACGTCCGGTTGTCGATGCCGCCCGGTCCGGGGAGCGGGAAACGGCGGTGGCGCGGTCTGGCCACCCGGCCAGGGACATTCGACTCATGTTGGTCGACAAAGTTCCAGGCGAAACGCGGAAATTTTGTCGATCGGCTGTCGCTGGCGTCGGCGATCGCACGGGTCTTCCCTACGCAACTTCGGGGTCGACGCCGAGCACGCTGGCGACGTTGAGGATGACGAGCAGATCCCGCTCGAACTCGACCACGCCATGCACGAAGTCGGCGGCGATGCCGCGCAGGTTGGCGGGTGGGGGCTGGATGTTGTCGTCGGCGATGTCGAGCACGTCACCGAGCTGGTCGACGACCAGGCCGACCGGATCCTGCCACGGGCAGCGCGCCTCGCCGATTTCGCGGTTGATCTGGATCACCTCGCTGCGCGTTTTCATGATGACGTTGTACTGCTTGCGCTTGTTGCCGGAACCATCGCCGACGGGTTGGGCGTCGTTCCAGCCTAAGCGGCGGCGCAGGTCGAACAGGGTGATGACGCGGCCGCGGATGTTCAACATGCCGCGGATGTAGTCGTGCGAACCGGGGACCGGGGTGCATTCCATCGAGCGGTTGATTTCGCGCACCAGCAGGATTTCGATGCCCAGGTAAAGATCGCCCAAGGTGAAGGTGCTGACCAGCATGAGTCGTCAACCCCCGGAATTAGAAGTCTGTTGCCGGCTGAAGGGAGGAGACCACCTTCAGCAACCGTTTTTTGTCGATGGTCGGCACGCAGGCGACAAACCCCGCGCGCAGGCAGCGTTGTTCCAGGTCGGAGGAGATGGAGGTGGTGGTGGCGATCATCGGGATGTCGCCGTGGCCGGTGGCGGGCAGTTCCGTCGCCAGTTCGAAGCCGTCCATGAGCGGCATGTTGATGTCGGTCACCAGCAGGTCGTAGATGTTGCTGCGCAGCATCGCCACCGCCATCTGTCCATCCTCGGCCTGTTCGATCTCGAACCCGACCTCGCGCAGGTAGCTGGCGGTGAGGACGCGCAGGAAGGGGGTATCGTCGACGATCAGGGCGCGCAGGCCGTTGGCGTCGAGCCTGGATTCGAGGTGCGAGGCGGTGATGCGCGCGAGGTCGAGCACGCGGTTGACATCGGGGAAGAGCACCACCCGGTCATCGAGCTGCGCCGACCCGAACAGCCCGTCGGCGGTGATGGCGCGGGTATCAAGTTCGATGTTGATCTCGCGCGTGTCGATGATGCGGGCAAAGATCAAGCCGGCCTGGATGTCGGGGATGTTCGGCACCACCATGCAGAGGTCGTTGTCCTCATCCTCACCCTCAGGTCGCGGCGCGAGGCCCATCCCTTCGAGCCCCATCACCTGATCCGGGTAGACGGCGCGGAAGGTTTTGCGATCGTAGCGCACGTAGGGCAGACCGCCGATGTTGACGAGCAGGCTGGGCGAAATTTTCTCGACGCGCCGGACCATGCTGTGGACGATGCCCATGAGCAGGCCGGTGTCGGTTTCGAGCAGGATGATGTTCTGGCGTTCGCGCAAAGCCTCGCGGCGTTCGGCGTCGAGGTCCATGCGCGTGGCGCGCTCGACGTTGCTGAAGCTGATGTTGGCGCGCTCCATGACGCCGGCGTAGTCGATGATCAGGGAGACGGTGCCATCGCCCAGGATGGTCGTCGCCGAGAAGCAGACGTTATCCTTGAAGAAGGAGGGGAGGGGTTTGACGACGATCTCTTCGCTGTCGAGCACCTCGTCGACCACCATGCCAAACTCGTTGCCGCCGACGTTGAGCACCATGACGTAGGCGACGAGCGAGCCCGGGTGGCGGCGATCGTCGTTTTCGCGGCGGTTGTTGGTGTCGTCGCGGCTGGCCTTGCCGCGCTTGGTGGGGGTCGTGGCCGGTTGTTCGTTGGCGCTGGCGGCGGCGGCCGCGGCGGCACGCTTGCGGCGGGCACGCCGATCGGAGAGCCGGTTGCGCCGATCGGGCTCATCGCTGTCGGGCGGGAAGGTGCGCTGAATGCCAAGCACGTCGGCGAGATCGACGAGGGGCAGCAGCATGTTGCGCAGGCGCAGCACCGGGGCGTTGCCGACGGTTTCGATCTGGTTGGAGCGATCCGACTCCGCCACGCGCACGATCTCGACTAAGCCGATCTCCGGGATGGCGAAGCGTTGGTTGCCGGCGGAGACGATCATCGCCGGGATGATGGCGAGGGTGAGCGGCAGTTTGAGGATGATGCGCGTGCCGCGGCCGACCTTGGACTCGATATGCACGGTGCCGCCGAGCTTTTCGATATTGGTGCGCACCACGTCCATGCCGACGCCGCGGCCGGAGACATCGGAGACCTTTTTCGCCATCGACAGGCCGGGCAGGAAGATGAGGTTCAGGGCCTCCTCCTCGCTCATGGCGTCGGCCTGCTCCTCGGTGATCTGGCCTTTTTCGATCGCCTTCATCTTGATTCTGTTGCCGTCGATGCCGGCGCCGTCGTCGGAGAGGGCGATGTTGACCATGCCGTTTTCATGGTAGGCGGCGAGCTCGACGCGGCCGGACTCGGGCTTGCCGATGGCGAGGCGGTCGTTGGGTGCCTCGATCGCATGGTCGGCGACGTTGCGGATCATGTGCGTCAGGGGGTCGGAGAGGTGTTCGATCACCGACTTGTCGAGGTCGACATCGCCGCCGCGCAGTTCGAGGTCGATCTTCTTGCCCAGTTTGCGCGCGAGGTCGCGGATGATGCGCGGGAACTTGTTGAACACCACGCTCACCGGCTGCATGCGCGCCTGCATCACCTTTTCCTGAATGCGGCTGGTGATGGAGTCGAGGTTTTGCACGAGCGGGCCGATGTTTGGGTGCTGACTGGCGACATCGACGGCGGCGCGGGTGAGCTGGTTGCGCGCGAGCACCAGTTCGCCGGCCATGTTGATCAGTTCGTCGAGCAAAGAGACGCTTACGCGCAGGGTCTCCTCGACCGCCGGCGGGGCGTTGCCCTTGCTGGCGGCCGCGGCGGCCGCGGCGGCGGCAGCATTGGGTGTTGCGCCCCCGCTGCGATTGCTGTTGCCCTTGGCGTAGGCCTGGAAGCCGGTGCTGGGTTTGCGCAGGCGTGGCCGTTTGCCGCCGGCCTCGGTCGGGTCCGGGGCGAAGGGGGTGATGGCGGTGGTCTCTTCCTGGCCCGGGGTTGGGGCCGGGCGTGGCCGTGCGACGGCGGCGGGTGCCGCTGCTTCTGGCTGCATTTTCGGCCGCAGTGCCGCTGCCAATTTCGACAGGGAGTCGGGGATGGGAAGCGGGGCGAACGCCTCCTTGGGCAGTTGCAGCAAGGTTTGCAGCAGGTCCAGCTCCAGCACGGTGGCGAGCAGCACCTCTATGGTTTCGCCGACGGTGTGGAGCCCGGAATCCTTGCTGACATCCGGATTGGTTGCCACCACCCGGCCGATCGACTCCATCAACGCCTTCATCTTGCCGAAGAAGGAGCGTTTCTCATCAATATCCTTGGGCAGTTCGACGGTGACGATGAACAGCAGCTGCCCATGGTGGACGGCGGCGGTGATCGCCTCCGGAAACTGTTCCAGATTTTTCAGGTTGACCTTGGTCGGCGGGCGGGCCAGGGCCTGCGCGGGGGGGGCATCCACGGCCGGCGCGGGCTCCTCGGCGGTGACCAGCTCCTCGCCTGCCGGTGGCGGCTCCTCGACGGCGGTGACCGGTTCTTCCGCCGCGGGTTCGGCCGCTTCTTCCGCCGCTTCTTCCGCCGGTTCCTCCACCGGTGCCGGTGCGGCGGTGGGCGCCGGCGCGGGCGGGGCGCCGCCTTCCAAGTCGTTGAGCAGGGCCTGGATGCGTGCAATCTGTTCGCTGGCGTCGACCCCTTCGCTGCCGCTTACGTCGTTGATCATCGTCTGCAGCTTGTCGAGGCCCGCCAAAAGGCTGTCGGTGACCGCCGGCGAGGCGACGTTGGGGTCGTCGCGCACCTTGCCGAGCAGGTTCTCCATGATGTGGCTCAGCTTGGTGATCGCGGTCAGGCCGAAAAACCCCGCCGACCCCTTGATCGAATGCACGCCGCGGAACAGGCGATTGATGATGTCGCGTTCGGTGGCGCTGCCGTTCTCCTCAAGCGTCAGCAGGTCGGGTTCGATGGTTTCGAGGTGCTCGACCGCCTCCTGGACGAACATCCCCAATAGTTCATCATCTTCCTCGGACATGGCCGTTTTCGCTTCCAAGCGCAGGGGTTGTATGAGAATGTCAAACCCAATCCGTTGTGTCGGTCAAGCGGCCTGCAAGACCGGTACCAGGGCACGGTACCGCCGACGCCTGACATGATCCGGTGGATTGACATGCAAAACCAGGAAAAAAATATGATGAAATCTCCCCAACTTTCTTGTTATGATCCGTCGCAAAGTTGGGCGGGTTGGTGGGGGGGGAGGATGTTTCTCCCATTTTTTCTCTTTCTGTTTCAGTGATTTTTATCTAGTTTTGACCCGCGGCTGATTTGACCGGGGTGCTGTTTTTTCCGCGCCCGGGGGAAGAGGATGCGAACCGGTTGCCTAAGGGAGGAGAGGGTGATGAAGAAGACGGTGCTGGCGGAAATTTTGGATGAGCCGGTGTTCGATAACAACGATACCCACCTGTGGATGGCGGTCATGGATCGCGCCGTGCGTGACCTGGTGGCCCTGGAGCGGTATCGCCAAGACCCGACGGTCATGGAGGATCCCGTTTTCCGCTACGACTACCGCACCCTCAAAAAGTGGTTCCACTCCTCGTCGATGGAGCCTGGTTCCTTCAACTGGATCTGCTCCCTGGTCAACATCGACCCGCGTTGGGCGCTCAGGCGTCTCGAGGAGCGGCTCAAGGTGTGTTTGTTGCCGGAGTCGGCGCGGCGTGCCGCCCAGGCGCGCAGCGAGCGGGTCCGGCTTGCCGCCGCACGGGCCGCTGCCTAGGGAGGTTGCCCAAAAGCGCCGCGCGCCTTCTCCCCTGACCGGGGTGATCGCCGCGCGGTTGCCTTCGTGCGCAAACGGGGGGGGCGGGGCGTGGCTGTGCGCGCGCGTCGCCCGCCGCTGGTTCTTCCCCGTCGTTGCGCGTGATCTTTGTCGGGTGGTTCGTCGTGCCGCCGGTCGGCGTCGCGCGCGCGTCGGGGTTTTGCCTGGCCGAGGCTGTTGGGTCGGGGGTGGGTTGCCCGCGGGCTTGTCGATGTCCGGTGGGCTGGTTTTCGGGTTGCATTTTTCTTTGTCGTGCGGGGTTTTCGGGTCATGAGTGTGAAGCGGTTGCGGGAGGCCTGGTCGCGCGGGAGCCAATTCCTCGGATCGCGGCATGCCATCCTTTGTGGGGCGATGTCGTGGCTTTCGGAGCACAACCTGGTTTCGGCTATCGCCGAGGCCGGGGGGTTTGGCGTGATTGCCTCGGGCAACATGTCACCGGAGGCGTTGCGCGAGGAGATTCGTCTGGTGCGCGCGCGCACGACGCATCCTTTTGGTGTCAATCTGATCACCCTCAACCCGCGTCTTGGCGAACTGGTGGCGGTGGTGGTGGCGGAGCGGGTGACGCATTGTGTTCTGGCCGGTGGTTTGCCTGATCAGGAGACGATGAGCACCCTGAAGAGTGCCGGGGTGAAGGTGATTGTTTTTGCCCCGTCGCTGGCGATTGGCAAGCGATTGATTCGGCGTGGCGCCGATGCCCTGGTCATCGAGGGGCATGAGGCGGGCGGGCATGTCGGGCCGGTGGCGACTGGGGTATTGGTGCAGGAGATTTTGCCGTTTGTCGACGAGGTGCCTGTATTCGTCGCCGGTGGCATTGCCGATGGGCAGATGGTGGCGGCTTTGGTCGAGATGGGGGCGGCTGGCTGTCAATTGGGGACGCGTTTTGTCTGCACCACCGAGTGTATTGCCCATGCCAACTTCAAGGAGCTTTTCATCCGTGCCCAATCGCGTGATGCGGTGGTGACGGTGCAGTTTGATCCGGTTTTGCCGGTGATACCGGTGCGGGCGCTGGTTAACAAGGGGACGGAGCAGTTCAACCAGTTGCAGTTGCGTTTGATTGATGAGGTGAAGGGGGGGCGTCGGGAGCGCAAGGATGCCATTCTGGAGCTTGAGCATTTCTGGGTTGGCGCGTTGCGGCGGGCGGCGATCGATGGGGATGTTGAGTTTGGTTCGGTGATGGCCGGGCAGAGTGTTGGGTTGGTCAAGTCCGTGCAGCCGGTGGCGGTGGTGATGCAGGAGTTGGTGGCTGAGGTTGAGGGGCGGTTGCGGGCGGGGGGCGGCGCGGCTTAGGTTCCAATAAAATTTTTTTTACTGTTGAAAGTGGTTGGGGGGTCCGGGGGGAGGCTCCGCCTGCCCCCCGGCGGGGTCTGGGGCGGCGCCCCAGTGGGGTGCGGGGCGGAGCCCCGGACCCGCCCAGGGCTTCGC
>PEAJ01000001.1 GCA_002753495.1 Magnetococcales bacterium HA3dbin3
GGTATGCAGGCTTCCTTTCATCACCGACTCCACTTGGCCGGCCCGGGCCATGTTCACAGCCGTTTCGGCGGCATCGTGGCTGTGTGCGACCGAAATCAGTTTGTAGGGAGAGATATCCACGCCAGCCTTTTCGGCGGCCTCGCGGATTTTGCGTTCCGGCCCGATGAGGATGGGGTCGATCAAGCCCTCCTGCGCCGCTTGTACCGGACCCAGGATTGATTCGATATCGCAGGGATGAACAACGGCGGTGGTGATCGGATCGACTGGCGCGCAGGTCTTGATCAGGTGGTCGTAGCGCCAGTAGCTGTCCAGGGATTTGCAGAAATCGGCCTGACCGTTTTGCGTCATGGTTTTCTCCTCATCGTCAGCCACATTGTTTTTATTGTTCCAAACGGCGCCCGTTCTCGTCACGAGGATATTCAACACGAATTGCCTTGCATGTCCAGGGGTGGCAGAATCGGCGAGGAGGCATGTTTGTGTTTGGGAAAGGATTGTTGCCGCTTGTCCACGAGGGGGAGTTGCCATGCGCGTGCGCGGTGCGTGGGTTGTTGTGCCGTTGCTGCTCTCCTGGGGTGTTGCCGGGGCCGAGACCATCGACGCACTGCTGCAAGCGTTCTACGGACCAGACGGTTTGCCCGATAAGTCGGCGGCCTATACCGGTGAAATGGCTGACCGCTATCGCGACCGCGCCACGGTTGGGGAGCAGACCCCGCCGGGCATGCGGATGCAAAGTCGTCCCCTGTACCAGGGTGACAAGGAGGCAGTCTACGCCACCACGCTCACCGACGCGGCCACCACCGAGGATTGGTATACGTTCCTGCGCTTCGAGCAGGGAAGGTGGAAACTCGCCGCCGTGCGTCGCCCTCTGTTCGACGGTGCATTCTGGAACATTTTCCGTGAGTTGGAACAGCGGCACAGACGTTCGGACGACGAGGCATGGGCGCTTCAGAACATGCGCCTGACCACGCAAAGCGATGCCGAATTGCGGCGTTATTTCCTGGACAATCGGGAACTGTTGACCACGATTGCCAGCCGTCTTCTTGCCGGACAGCGTGACGAGGCGGTGCGTTTGACCCGTCAGCTGTTTTTGGCCGCGGCGAAGCTTAATGCGCGGGCGGGTTGGGTGGAGATTGTCATCGGCGGCATTGGCAGTCGTGGCGTCGGTTTTCTCTTCATTCCACAGGGGTCGCACCCACCCGCCATGACTCCCGACCGCACCATCCTGGTCGAGCATCTGGAGGGAAGCTGGTACCTGTTTCGCACGCTTTGATGAAAGGTCTTGACGGGAAGGGTCTCTTCGAGGACAATGCAACGCTTTTTTTGGGATTGGCGGCGAACGGTTTTCACCAACTGCCGAAACGGTCGGGCCGGTTGCCAAGACGGTCGGGCTTGACGAAGAGAATCAACTGGGTCACGGTGCCCGGGTCACGAGAGGAAGCTAAAGGAAACGGTATGGCTGTGCGCATCCGATTGCAGCGGAGAGGATCCAAGAAGCGTCCCTTTTACGCCATCGTCGCCGCGGACCGGCAGATGCCGCGCGACGGTCGCTACCTGGAGAAACTGGGGACCTATGATCCCCGCAAGGAGTCGGAAAAGGCGGTGTTGAAGGCGGAGCGCGTCGCCCACTGGCTGGGCATGGGGGCGCTTCCTTCCGACCCCGTCGCCAAGATGATCAAGGCAGCCGGCATCGAGCCGGCGCGCGCGCAACAGGCCGCGCCCTGACCCATGACCACCGCCGATGCGCGCTGGCTGACCCTCGGGCGTCTGGTCGGCTCCTTCGGGGTGCACGGGGAGGTCCGGGTGCGGGCGTTTACGAGCACGCCCGAGCGTCTGCTGGGTTTTCCGGTCTGGCACCTGGAGCTGCCGCGCGCTGACGTCCTGCGTCCGGTTTCCGTGGTCTCCGGCCGGCGGCGCGGCGCGGACGCGGTCGTGGCGCGTCTGGCCGAGGTTGCCACGCGCGAGGAGGCGCAACTCCTGACCGGAGCGGCGGTGCGGGTCGAGCGCGCCCTGGCCGACGACCTTCAGGATGACGAGTACTACTGGGCCGACCTGGAAAGGTGTCGCGTGGTGAGCGACGCCGGAGAGGAGCTGGGTCGGGTGCGCGCCTTGTTTGCCACTGGGGCGAATGATGTCATGGTCCTTGACACTCCAGACGCGAGCGAGCGGCTCCTCCCCTTCACCCGCGAGGTGGTGGTGGCGGTTAGCTTGCCGGATCGGCTTATCACTGTCCGACTTATGCCGGGGTTGTGATGGGTGCCATGCTTGATGTTGCCATACTGACCCTGTTTCCGGAGATGTTCTCCGGGGTCTTCGCCGCATCGATCCTCGGCCGAGCGCGGGGGCGGGGATTGCTTGATGTCAGGTTGGTACAGATTCGCGACTTTGCCGGTGGTCGGCAACGACAGGTGGATGATACCCCCTATGGCGGTGGGCCGGGCATGGTTTTGCGTGCGGATGTGCTTGATCGCGCCCTGACCCACGCCCTTGTCGGTGGTCCGGCGCGCGTGGTCATGCTCACGCCGCAGGGGGCCCCGTTCGATCAGAAGGCCGCCGAGCGCTTGGCGCAGGAGCCGCGGTTGGTCCTGGTGTGTGGCCACTACGAGGGAATCGACGAGCGCTTTACCGATGCACGGGTGGATGAGGAGATTTCGCTGGGGGATTTTGTCCTGACCGGTGGTGAGATCGCGGCGATGGCGGTGGTGGATGCGGTTGCGCGTCTGTTGCCTGGGGTTCTTGGTGATGCTGCCAGCGCTGCGTCGGACTCCTTCTGTCACGGTCTCCTCGATCATCCCCACTACACGCGACCCGAGGCATGGGCCGGACGGCCGGTGCCGCCGGTTTTGCGTTCGGGGAATCATGGCGCGGTGGCGGCGTGGCGGCGGCGACAGGCCCTCCTGCGGACCATCATCCGCCGGCCTGACCTGTTGGGAGGTGTCCCCTTGAGCAAGGCAGAAGGGAGATTGGTCGCGGCCCTGGCCGCCGATCTGGAGGCCCTGGAACAGGGTGGCACGACGGGTGTACCCTCTCCCGCGGTGTGAGGGCGGGGGAGAGACGTGAATTTGAGGGGAAACGCGAGCGGAAAGCTGGCGAATGACAGGCGCGTAAGAGACGAGGAAGGGTGCGATGAACGTGTTGCAGGCGTTTGAACAGGCGAGCATCAAGGAGACCCCCGATTTCGGTCCCGGGGATACCTTGCGTGTCCATGTCAAGGTTGTGGAAGGGAACCGGGAGCGCGTCCAGGTCTACGAGGGGGTGTGTATCGGGCGGCACAACGCCGGGTCCCGTTCCACCTTCACTGTGCGCAAGGTCTCTTTCGGCGAGGGGGTTGAGCGGGTGTTTCCCCTGCATTCGCCGCGTCTGGAGAAGATCGAGGTGGCGCGCAAGGGTCGGGTGCGGCGTGCCAAGCTCTACTACCAGCGCGAGCGGACCGGCAAGGCGACCCGCATCAAGGAAAAACGGGACTGAGTCTGAGTCCGGAACCGCGCCGAGGTATGCGACGTCACCTCCTTCCCGACTTTTACCTGGAGGAGGCGCTTCGCCGCTCCGGGTTGCGTCTTGTCGCCGGCGTCGATGAGGTGGGTCGGGGTCCTCTGGCTGGACCGGTGGTGGCGGCGGCGGTCGTTCTCGACCCGGCCACCGCGCCGGCGGGGATTGACGACTCCAAAAAGCTCTCTGCCGAGCAGCGCACCCTTCTCGCCGGTCAAATTCGTGCCTGGGCGGTGGGGATCGGGGTCGGGCTGGCGAGCGTCGAGGAGATCGACCAGCTCAATATCCGGCGAGCGGCGTTGCTGGCGATGACGCGGGCGGTGGCTGGCATGCGGCGCGTGGTGTCAGCTGATGTCGGTGCTGATCCATCCCGGTCGGATGCACCGGTCCCTGATCTCCTCTCTCCCGATTATCTCCTGGTCGACGGGCGTGATGTACCGCCGGGGGTGACTTGCCCGGCGCGGGCGGTGGTGCGCGGTGATGCGTTGAGCGTTTCGATTGCCGCCGCGTCGATTCTGGCCAAGGTCACGCGCGATGCCCTGATGGATGACCTGGCCCGCGACCATCCCGGCTACGGCTGGGAGCGCAACAAGGGCTACCCGACCCGCGAGCATCTTCAGGCATTGGAGCGTCTCGGGGTGGCCGCGCCGCATCGGCGAAGCTTTGCCCCGGTACGGCGCGTGTTGGCGGCTGACACGACACAATAGGGGGAGAGCACGGCTTCCCCACCCCACCGGCTGGAATTGGTGCATGTGCCGGTTGGGATGTTTCGCCGGACGGCCTGTGCTGGGTGAGTCACCCTTCGTGGCGCGCCTGTCGTGATTTCCCGGCTTTTTTTTGGCTTAGGTATTGGCGATCGGCCTGTACCGTCACCGCCGCAAGCTCCGCGGAAAGACCGAGTGCCTGCACAAGCCCTGTCTCAACCAGGTCGCAAAGTCGTGGCAGGGCGATCTGGTGTGTCTGGCCGCTGGTGGCATAAATCCAGTCGGAGAGGGCCATGAAGCGCGTGAAGGGTGAGCCTTCGTGCAACAGGCAAGTGCGCGTGGTCGGAAAGCGCCCCGAGTTGCCGATCAGATCCCAATAGCGGGCGAAGCGCTTGAGTCGGCGCAGGGTCATGAAGTCGATTTGCGCGTTGCCAAGCAGCTCGTAGGGTGGTTCGGGATCAAACACCATGCGGAAGGGTTCGACATGCCGTTGCAGCGGTGCTCCACGCAGACGTTTCAGGATGCCGACCTGGATTTCGTGCGGATCGAGAGCCGCCAGACGATCAAAACCGCGGGCGAAGCTTGCCAGATCCTCCCCTGGCAGGCCGACGATCAGATCGGTGTGGAGATGGACGCCGGTTTCGCGACGCAGCCAGGCGAGGTTGGCCGCCGCCTGCGCGATTTTCCGTGGCCGGTCGATGCGCGCGAGCACCTCGGGGTTGAGGCTTTGCAGACCGATCTCAAGCTGAATGCTGCCGGGGGGAAATCGCTGGATGCTTGACCGCAAGGCCTCGGGGAAGCGATCCGGGACCATCTCGAAGTGCAGAAACAGCCCTGGCACGTGGTGCGCATAAAAAAAATCGAGGATGGCGCAGGCGGGGGTCAGGCGGACAGTGAAGCTGCGATCGACAAACTTGAACTGCCGGACCCCGCGTTGCAGCAGCCTCTCCATCTCAGCGAGAAAGGGGGCGAGGGGGAAGGAGCGCACGCCGCGCTCCAGGGCGGAGAGGCAAAACGCGCACTTGAAGGGACAGCCGCGCGTGGCCTCGACGTAGATCACCCGCTCGTGGATGTCACGGGCATCATAGAGCGGATAGGGTGCAGCCAGAGCATCGAGAGCTGGCGGCGCGGCCTGGATCAAGCGCGCGGTGGGTCGTCGTTCTCCCGCGAGCAGCCGTTGGCACAGCTCCCGGAATGCCACCTCTCCCTCGCCGGCGATGACGTAATCCGCCAGCACGGTCACCGGTTGCGTGAACGTTTCGTGACTCACCTCGGGCCCACCGAGCACGAGAATGACCTCTGGCCGCACCTGTCTCAGAATGGCGAGCAGCTTGCGTGTTGGTTCGGCGTTCCAGATGTAGACGCCGATGCCGACGATTTGTGGTGCCCGCTTAAGGATCGCCTCGGCCATTTCCGCCGGGGTTTTTTCCAGGTCGAACTCCAGCACCATCGCGCGATCGGCCAGTGCGCCCAGGTTGGCGAGCAGACAGCGCAAGCCGAACGCCGCATGTCGATAGCGGGCGTTGAGGGTGGTCAGGACAATGTCCGGCATGGTCACCGTGGCGGTGCGGCTTTTTCTCCCGCAACGACCGGGCGGACGGCAGCGGCAGGGGGCTGATTGGGGTGACCTTGTTCCTCACGCTGGACCGCGGTAACGATCGCCTTGGCGACGGCGGCGTAGCCTTTGGCGTTGTAGTGGGCCGTCTTCAGATCGTAGTACGGAAAGAGCGAAAAACGATCGGGATAATTGAGAAACACCTCCTGGTGGATGTCGATCACCGGGAGGTGGAGACCCCTGGCCAAGTCGATCACCTCCCGGCGTTTTTTGTACGCGTCGTGATCGCGGGCAATTCCTTTGTAGCGGTCCCACTCCGGCAGGTAGACAAAGTAGAGCTGTCCGCCCCATGCTGCGACCCGATCTCTGGCAGCGGTCAGAATGCGGGCGAAAAGCGGGTCGACGATGACGCGTTGCTGATACATGCCGTACAGGTAGGTGCGAACCGCTTGCAGGAAGAGGATTTTTCGTGCAAGCGATGGTTCTGGTGGGGGGGAACCCGATTCATCGGCGATCCGCTGCTCGACATACCTCTCCAACTTTCGATCGACCTCCGCCTGGCGGTGGGGCAGATCCTGGGAGAAGTTCGGATCCAGATAGTTCATGAGCGTGGGGATGGATTTTTCGACCGGCAGGTCGTGGCTTAAGTCATTGCCCTCAAAGTAGAGCCAGATGACGCGTTTGGGCTTGTGCGACGCAGCAAACTCCTTGAGCGTTGCCAACTCAAGGAGCGGGCCATCGCCGCCGGAGCCGAGATTGAGAACGCTCTCCCCGGTAGCCACGCGCATCTGTCCGGCGATATCTTCCCCTGGATCGACACAAAACCCGTGGGTGAATGAATCCCCGGTCAGCAACCAGTCGGTTTCGGGTGCCTCCCACGCCGTGTCTGGGTTGTTGAAACCATGGCGATCGCTCCGGTAGTGCCGATGCTTGCCGCCTTCGTCACAGAAAATGGTTGTTTGGCCGGATATGCCGCCCAGCGGGTAGAGGGTACCGTCTCCGGAGAGGACCTTGTTCTTGATGAAGTCTGCCGGGCTGACATAGAGTACAACGTCTTCCCCATGGGCCCGCATCTCCTTGAGTACGGTGCTTGCCTTGCGCTGGTCAAAGGTGAACATTCCATTAAGCTTGGTGACGACCCAAACAGTTCGGATGTTGATCGTCATCTCGATCAGGTAGATTCCAAACAACAAGCTTGTTGCCAGGACGACGACGTTGAGAATAATCGAATCATTAAGCCTCAGCACAATAAACCAAAAAATAATAAAAAATATTGAGACGAAATAGTTGATGTGGTAGCCTGCATAAAGTTCGATTGTTTGTTCGCGATAGTAGAATACAACGAGAAATAACGCAGACACGACCAGATAGAACGACGCCGCTCTTCTGGCGAACCGGGCAAGGGTTGCAAAGCCCTCACCTGGTGTGGGCGCCTGCGGCTGGTTGTGTCCTGGCGTGGCGGGAGAACTTTGCACACGCGGAGCTGGTGCGTGGAGGGTCATGTCGCCTGACCAATCAGGCGCGTGGGGATGCGGTCGTTGTCAGGCTTCTGCGCGGGTTCATCTACGGAAAAAGCGTGCCAGAGAATACTGCGCATCCCCAGAAACAAATAAACGACCAGGACCAGGATGGAAGCAAATACGAAGTAATAGAGAAGGTTCATCATACCGGAGGCTTCCATGCCCGGTCCAAAGCTGATTGCAAAGAAAACATACCACAAGGTTGAAAGAAACCGTCTGCGTCGCGTGGCGACCACAAACTGACGAATCAGGCCGAGGATGATCCCGCCCACCGACATGTAGACCAAAAGGCTGGCCAGACCTGCATCGGCATAGGCCATGCCCGCGAAGGTTGGGGCATCGTTACCGAAACGGTCGATAAGGTAAAGCTCGTCGACCAGATCTCCTCGGGCATGAAATGGATGTCCGGGTTTGTCTGGCCAGAGAAAACGCGGAATCCACCCGGTCAGGGTGTGGATGATAACCTGATCACCGAAATAAAGTGACGGGTTATTGTACATACGATTGACCAGAAAGCAATAGCCGCGATAGGCGCTGAACGGGCCATAACGTCGACCTGATGTCGCCGCAGCCAGGGTCAATACCTCGTCCGATTCTAGTTTGACTTCGGCGCCGCGGCCGTACTTTAACTGCGTTTTAATGCCTAGTGACAATACAAGCAGTAGTATGACAAGGATGGCATAACGAACCTTCATGTAGCTTTTCAAGAGGTCTCGATTGAAAAAATAGAGAACGGTTGCCAAAAGGATGACAATATAATGAATACCACTTTTGCTGAAGGAGAAAATCAGGGTCAAGGTAATGAGTGCGGTGATGGCAAAAAATTGCTTGGCGCGGCTTTCGCCATGGACAGCCACGAGCAGTCCCAATCCAAGACAGGCGATCTCCAGGCCGGAGTCCATGAAACCGCCCCCTTCTTTGGTCGCCTGATACATGTACATGCCGGAAAGATACTCATCCAGGCTCGTAAACCCCCATGAGATCAAGGCATAAATTTTCATGCTGATGCCCATGAAGACGAGGAAATAACTCACAGAGATGACGGTGCGACGCAGCGATGGGTTGTCGGCAAGGTTGACATTGTACTCCAAACGACGGGCAGAAGGGTCGGTGACAAACAAGCCACCGGCGAAAGCCAACAATCCCAGGAGCTGAACCAGGTTGGGCAGAAGGCGCAACTCCCGCTCATAGTCGATGTCCATACCGGTCAGTGCAAGGACGTAAAGACCAAGACCGTCCGATACGAACAGAAGTGTAAGCATGGCCATCCCAAGCCCCTCGGTGGTGAGCAGACCGCGCCACCAAATCAGACCGAGGAGGAATATGAGATTGATCAGAAAGGTCAAATCCCACAGCATGGCAGCTGCTCACCCGGGGAGAGAAGGGGGTGGCGCACGATCTTGATGCACCTTCTTCGTTGCAAGGAGGTCGAGGATCGTGGCCAGAACATGCTCCGCATCCAGGTTGCGCAGGCAAATCGGGTTGGGGCAGGTATAGTAGGCCGGGGTATCGACGCAGGGCATGCAGGGGAGTTCCTGTTCCAGGCGAATGACCCGGCACGCGGGGTGCCAGGGGCGGGTGGCGTTGGCGTTGGTCGGCCCGATCAGGGTGACCACCGGCACATCCATGGCCGCGGCGATATGCCCAAGCCCGGTGTCCCCGGCAAGCAACACGTCAAGCCTGCCGATGACGTGGCCGGCAACATTAAGCGGAAGGCCGGACACAATAACGACGCGTCCTCCGGCATCGGTAAACTGTGACGCCAGTTCCAATTCATCGGCACCGAGAAAGACAACCACCCGCGCCGCGGGCGAGGCCTCGAGAAAGCCGGAAATGACACGCTTGAGTCGCCCGAGGGGGAGGCGTTTGTTCTTCTGGTTGCTCGACCCGCCCGGATGCACGCCGAGTACCAACCGGCCTTGGAGATCAGCCTGTCTCCAGAAGGCATTGCCTTCGGCAACGGCTTCGGGGGGGACAGCGAAGGTGAGGTGACCGCATGCGGCATCGGGAAAAAGCAGACGCAGGATGGCCATGTTCAATTCGACTCGATGCCGGGAACTATCGCTGAGAACCCAGTGCGTGTAACCCCAGTATTTTTTGGGATGGGAGTCGCCGACGATGATACGAATACGGGAGAAGAGTCTCAGGAATAACGCAATCTTTGGCGAGAGTCGCGTGCAGACGATGGCGGCGTCAAACTTCTCCCGACGCAAGCGTGCAAACCAACGGACCAAGTCAAACACCGGCATTTTACCGGGGAGCAAAATTTTGATGTCATCGCACAGCCCGGAGCCGGCGATCACCTGCCCGGCCACCGCGGTTCCCGCCACCATGCTGATGAAGGCTCGGGGCAGCTCCTGGCGCAGGGCGGCAAGCATTGGCGTGGCCATGATCAGGTCACCGATGCCCCAGGTCTGAAAGACGATCACCCGCTTCAGTGCCACGCGCTCGCCCCACCATAGAGATATCCCGCCCGACCAGAGGTCATTCATGCGCGGGTGTTCGTCCGCTTCCGGGTTCCCCTACCCGGCGGAAAGGCGCTGCCTTTTCCTCTTTTGCCTCTGTAATGCATTTCTGAAGATGGCGATGGTGGCCCCGACCAGAATCCCAATGGCGAAACCAACCATGACCATCACCCTCTTGACCGGCCTGACAACCTTACCTTTTGGTGCAATCACGGCCGGATCGATCACCTTGAAGGCAAACTCGGAACGCACACTCGCAAACATGTTGTTCTTGATCGACTCCTCCATCATGCCGATCAAAATCTGACGAATATCGACCACGGTGGTCTTTTCAAGTTCCGCGGTCAGGTACTTGATGCTCTCCTGACTGTCGCGGATTGCCTGGTTGCGCAGATAGGCGTTGATGCGTTGGACCACGAGATTGGCCCAGCGCGCGGCGACCTCCCGGTCGCGCCACTCGATGGAAAGAGTGATCAACCCGGTCTTGATGTCCTCCGAAACCTTGCAGATGCCGCGGAAAAACTCCACACCATGCCAGAGGGTGGGGATGGTCTCGGGGGGACCCGGTCGCCATTGGTGGCTTTGCTCATCCCACTCCTTGAAAAAGAAGATGGGGAGCAGATTTTCGTCGCTGATGAATTTCTCGATGAAGGCGCGCGACTTCAACCTGGCCAGGGTTGCTTCTTTCGATGGCCCGGAGCCACCACCGCCGGTAGGGATTCGGATGCCGACCATGGAGGCCAATCCGCTGGCCTGACTCATCATCGCCGACCGGGCCTGGTTTCCGTCGCTGCTGACGAACTCAAGCAGTACCTCGGCGCGGTAGATGGGGATCATGGTGAAGGCGAGCACCCCAGCACCGACCGTAAACAGGGTGGTCACGAAGAAAATCAGCCACTTGGCTTTTTTCAGGACGCCCCAGAGGACGAAGAGATCCACCTCCTCGTCCACCGCGGGCGGATGCGCGGGGGGAGGGACAGCACTGGGGGGAGGGGACGAATCCGGTGTCATCGGAGCTGGCTGCTGGGGATCGGACATGGCGCTTGTTCGTCGTGTGACCTGATCACTGTTTCGATCCGTGGGACAACGGCCAGGCAGCAGAGAGCAAGGTTCCAAGACCCATCGCGACCGATGCCAACCAGCGCCGGGAGGGTTTCGTATCGCTATGCCACCCGGGAGGGTTGAGGATGCCGCGCCGATACATCCGCTGTCAAGGAGAACCTGCGGTGGCCGCAGGGCTGAACGTCCTCCCGAGTCGGCGCTTGTGCTGCCATCTCCTGCTGAAATAGTGGATCAGCCTTTGCGCATAGCGCGCCAGTACTCCGGGTACCTGGAACGATACTGCCAGGCAAAACGCGCCCTTCTGACCTGGGTGAACAGCCATACCCGCGCATCGAACAGGCGTGCCACCAGACTGGCCAAGGGTTTGTTTGTTCCGGCCAGGGTGATCGCAAAACGCATGATCGGCTTGATCAGCGGGTAATTGGGAAACTGGTCGAGGCGTGACAGGCCAAAGATGGCATCCTCGACGTTGGCGCGGCGCAAGGCATGCAGGGTCATCATGCGAATCTGGTAGGGGAGATGTCCCTGCCATAGCTTGAAAACCGCCTGTTTGCTTTCGGTGTCGAGCCACGGGTAGGCAGCGATGGCATCGCGGATGTAACCCCACTCCTCCAGAAGTGAGCGTACCGTGCGTGAGGTGGAAGCGGATTGCTGGTTGATGTAGAAGAAGGCGACCGGTGTTGCCGAAAAGACCACGCCAAAGCGAGAGGCGATGCGCGCCATGTATTCCAGGTCAAAACCGGCGATCGGTGCAATGTCGCCAACGACATCGCGTGCCGTCGTCCGGTAAAGCACCCCCGCCTGCTGCGGCCAACCCTTCTCCCACAGCCGGAGCAGACCCTTAGGTGGCGGATAGCACCCGTCCGTCTCCTGGGTGCCGGAAAATAGAAACGGAACACCCGCGCCATCGATGCAAAGGCACATGCCGCCAAAGAATCCGGCTTCTGGATGTTTTTCCAGCGCGGTGACCGCTGTTTCGAGAAAGTTTGGCAGGAGGAGGTCATCATCGGCCAGGTAGCAGAAGTAGGGGGTTTGCACCTGGGCAATGCCGGCGGCGGTGTTACGGATGCCGCCAATGTTGACGGAATTGGGGTGGTAACGGAACCTTGGGTCACGTTGAGCGAAACCCTGTACGACCTCGGCGGTTGTGTCCTGGGAGGCGTTATCATGCACGCAGACGACAAAATGGGGATAAGTCTGGTCGAGAACGCTCTGTAAGGCGCGACAGAGCAGGTCGGGGCGACGATAGGTGGGCACGACGACCGTCACCTGGGGCGGCACGGCCTGCCCGATCCCTTGTCCCCGTGACCGCGTGTCCGGGGGTTCGATCTGATTCATGCCGCACGACCCTGTTTGGCGTCGGAAAAACAGCCCTGGCATTGTCCCGAAATGGGCAGGACAAGACCTCATCCCTCTCGGGATTTGTTCTGTCAACCGCCGCCTTCAAAGCCCTTGCCTTGCCGGAACCCGGCATGGTACGTTCGGCGCGCCTGCTGTTCAAGGTTTGGACGTTTGGGGGCTCTGTTTTACCAAAAGCTCGGGGAAAGCGCATGCATGCACCACGGAAGGTTCCCTTTTTCAACTATCCGCACATTTTCACCCACGACGAAAAGGGGTTTTTGGAAGTCATCACCGGCGTCGGGCGACGCGGCGCCTTCATCATGCAGAAGGACTTAAGCGACTTCGAGAAACGCCTGGCCGCGTTTACCGGCGCCCGTTACGCCCTGGGTGTCGCCAACGCCACTGATGGCCTGCAAATGGCCCTGATGGCAGGAGGGATCAAGGCTGGGGACGAGGTGCTCTTCTGTTCCCACACCATGATCGCCACTGCCTCGGCAATCCACTTTGCCGGCGGCGTGCCGGTGCCGGTGGAGACCGGGCCTGATCACCTGATGGATCCGACCAAACTTGAACGTCACATCACCCCGCGCACCCGGGCGATCATGCCGACCCAGCTCAACGGTCGGGTGGCGAATATGGACGCCATCCAGGCCATCGCCGACAAGCACGGGTTGCAGGTGTACGAGGATGCCGCCCAGGCCCTGGGGGCGAAGTACAAGGGGCGTTGCGCCGGCACCTTTGGCGTCGGTGCCTGCATCAGTTTCTATCCGGCGAAGGTTCTCGGGTGTTTGGGTGACGGCGGTGCCGTGCTCTGCAACGACGACGCGGTCTACCAGAAACTGTACATGCTGCGTGATCATGGTCGCAGTGAACAGACCGGTGAGGTCGAGATGTGGGGTTTCAACAGCCGCCTCGACAACCTGCAAGCCGCGCTCCTCAACTACCAACTCGACCACTTCCCGCAGGTGATCGAGAGACGCCGGCAGGTGGCACGGATCTACCAGGAGCGGCTGGGCTCCCTGAAGCAGCTCGTGCTGCCACCCGCGCCGGGCAGCGAGCCGGATCACTTCGATGTCTTCCAGAACTATGAAATCGAGGCCGAGCGCCGGGACGAACTCAAGCGTTTCCTGGCCGATCGTGGTGTCGGCACCCTGATCCAGTGGGGCGGCAAGGCGGTGCATCAGTTCGGCGCGGCGCTGGGGTTTGACCAATCCCTGCCGGTGACCGAGCGGATGTTCAAATCCATGATCATGCTGCCGATGAACATGTCGCAGACCGACGACGATGTCGCCTACGTCTGCGACTGCATCCGGGAATTTTACCATGCCTGAGCCGGTGGTCTCACCGGAGCCGTTGCCGACGCCCTTTGCCTCGGAGCTTGGCTCCCTCGCCGATCCCGGTCGTCATCATGCGCCGCTGGAGATTGCCGGCGAGGATCCGCGTGGTCTGCTCGACGCCCTGCGCCGGATGGTGTTGATCCGCCTCTGCGAGCAAGCTATTGCCACCCTGGTCGGGTCGGGGGAGGTGAAGTGTCCTTGTCACCTCGGGGTGGGGCAGGAGGCGATCGCTGTCGGTGTGGTCAAGCATCTGACCGCGCGCGATCACGTCTTTAGCGCGCATCGGTCGCACGCCCACTTTCTTGCCCTGGTTGACGATCCGGCGCTGTTGTTGCACGAGGTGTTCGGCAAGGCGACCGGCAGTTCGCGCGGCATGGGTGGGTCGCAACACCTGATTGCTGCCGATAAAGGGTTCACCGGGTCAAACCCGATCGTTGGTGGTGTGGTACCGGTGGCGGTCGGTGCCGCCCTTGGCAACAAGATGGACCGGCAGGGAAACGTCGCGGTGGTCTTCTTCGGCGACGGGGCCTCGGAGGAGGGGGGGCTGCACGAGTGTCTCAACCTCGCCGCCAATTTTGTTCTGCCACTGCTCTTTGTCTGCGAGAACAACTTCTACGCCAGCCAAATGGATATCTGTCTGCGCCAGCCGAGCGATCGCATCTCACGTTTTGCCGAGGCGCATCATGTCCCGGTGCGCGTGGTCGATGGCAATGACCTCGTTGCCGTGTCGCACGCCGCCGGAGAACTGATTGCCGAGGCGCGTCGCAGCGGTCGCCCGGGCTTTCTGGAGGCCACCACCTACCGCTGGCTTGGGCATGTCGGGCATCGCGAGGATATCGATGTTGGCATCAAGCGCAAGCTTGACGATCTGGTTCAGTGGAAGCAGCGCGACCCCATCGCCCGCCTGCGGCAGGCCCTGCAGACGACCGGCCATCTGACCCCAGGGGCGTTTGCCGCCATGCAGCAGGAGATTCAAGCGCGCATCGACCAGGAGGTGGCCGCGGCACGGAGCGCCCCCTACCCCGATCCCGCCGTGTTGCTCGATTACGTGTACTGTCAGGGCGGCTCGTGACCATGGACGACCCACGCAAAGGCACCAACTACGGCGAGGCCATCCTTGCCGCATACGAGTATCTGCTCGCCACCTACCCCAAGGTGTTCACCCTGGGGCAGGGGCTGTGGAGCCCCTGGTATGTGGGCAACTCGATGACCAATTTGGACAAGAAGTTCGGCCAGGCGCGGGTGATCGATACCCCGATCTCCGAACTCTCCACCACCGGCATGGCGATAGGTGCGTCGTTGCTCGGCTACCGGCCGATCATCGTCTATCCGCGCATGGATTTCATGATCCTGGCCATGGATCAGATCGTCAATCAGGCAGCGAAATGGCGGCATATGCTGGGGGGGCAGTCGCATGCGCCAGTCACCTTCCGCAGCATCATCAATCGTGGTGGCGAGCAGGGGGCACAGCATTCACAGGCGTTGCATGCCTGGTTTGCGCATGTGCCGGGTCTGCGGGTGGTGATGCCCTACACGGTGCAGGATGCGCGCGATTTACTGATCGCCGCCGTGCTGTGCGATGACCCGGTCATGTACATCGACGATCGTTGGCTCTACGGCAATGTGATCGATGCCCTGCCGCCAGTAACCGAACTGCGTTTGGTCGATCAACGACCCGAGGTGCGGCGCGTGGGCAAGGATGTGACCTTGGTCGCCGCCAGTTTTTCGGTTCATTTGGCGATGCAGGCCGCCGCGGCTTTGGAGCCAGAAGGGATTGCCTGCGAGGTGATCGATTTGCGGGTGATCAACCCGCTCGATGTGGCTCCGGTGGTGGCCTCGGTTGCCAAGACCGGGCGTCTGTGCGCGATCGATGGTGGTTGGCGTACCTGTGGTCTGGCCGGCGAGGTGATTGCCGCGGTGGTCGAGCGGCTTCCCGTGTCCGTCCTGCAAGCCCCGCCGCGTCGCCTGACCCTGCCCGATGCCCCTGCCCCCAGCAGCAAGCCGCTGGAGGAGCTCTACTACACGACGGTGGCACAGGTGGCGCAGACTGCGCGGGAGCTGTGCGCGATGCGTCGGGTGGGATGAAGATACCTCCAGGGGGGCGTGTCGTCCCGTCCGGTGTGATTGGGGTTTCGCGCTGCACGTCGAGTACAGGTGAAGGGGGTCGGTTATGAAACGATTGTTGGATCTTTCTCTTTCCGTCGTGGGTTTGGTTCTGCTCTCGCCGGTTCTGCTTGCTTTTATGTATTTGATCTGGCGGCAGGATCGTCACTCGCCCTTCTACATTCCGCCGCGCGTCGGCTTGAATGATGTCCCGTTCAAGATGGTCAAGCTGCGCTCGATGATCATCAACGCCGACAAGAGCGGTGTCGACTCGACCGGTTCCGCTGATGCGCGCATCACGCGGGTGGGACACATGATTCGTCGCTACAAGCTTGATGAGTTCATGCAGCTCTGGAATGTCCTGCTGGGTGACATGTCCCTGGTCGGGCCGCGGCCGAACGTCGCGCGCGAGGTGGCTCTTTACACCACGGTTGAACGCAAGCTGCTGACGGTCAAGCCGGGCATCACCGATTTCTCCTCCATCGTTTTCTCCGACGAGGGGGAGATCCTGAAAGACAGCAAAGACCCGGACCTGGACTACAACCAGCTGATTCGGCCGTGGAAGAATCGCCTGGGGCTCTTTTATGTCGAGCATGCCAACCTGGCGTTGGATATCCAGCTGATCGTCCTGACGGTGATTGCGATCCTGTCACGGCCACGGGCGTTGCGCGGTGTCTCCGAACTCCTCAGGAGCTATGACGCCCCCGAGGAGCTGGTGCGGACGGCGCTGCGGGATCAGCCGCTGGTACCGACCCCGCCCCCTGGTTCCGATCAAATCGTCCAGTCGCGATAGTTTAAGAGCTGCCTTTTTTCCAGCGCGTGACTACCCCCTCCAGGTGTGCCTCGTAGTTCTGGTACACCTGCTCGGCGTCGTACTCCTTGGTGAAGCAGGCGAGTGCCCGGTGGGAGCAGGGTTCGAGGGGCTGGCGGTTATCGATGAATCGCCGAATGAGGGTAACCAGGCTCTCCGGCTGGCCCTCTTCGTACATGAAGCCGATCTCGTGGCGGGCAAGGATCTCCTGCAAGTGGCCACGCAGACAGCTGAAAATAGGCAAACCGGCGGACATGTACTCGATTGGCTTGTTGGGCAGGTTGCCGACGAAATTGGCTACATTGCGGTAGGGTGCCAGCCCCGCTTGGGAAATGGACATCAAGGTGGCGATCTGCACGGCGTTGACCCAACCAGGCAGGACCAGGGCCGGAACCCCCTTGGCCATGGTCTTGTAGGTATTGAGGTTATCCCCGGCGCCACAGAGGACAATGCGCACCTTGTCGCCGAAACCGCCCTCTTCGATCAGCTGTCCGGCCTTGATCACCGTCGCCAAGTCAAATTGGCGCCCAAAAGCACCAAAAAAGCAGAGGATGAAGAAGCGATTGTCGGCGATGCCCAGGTTCTGCCAGAAGGCAAGCCCCTCGGCCCACTCTTCGGGGGTAAAGTGCTGTTTCCGGTAGCCGTGGGGGAATACCGCATCCTCTTCCCGGCGCGAACGGCCGGCGTGATCGAGCCCCCAACCCAGAAAGGGCTCGGTGATGCCGATCAGGCCGGAGGCATCACGGCAGGCGTTGCGGGCAAGCCGCCGGAAGCTGTGAAACACCACCTTGCCCACCGGTTGCAACCAGCCGGGCAGCACCTCCTCGAACACATCCGGCCACAGGTCACGAATATCGAGCAGAACCGGCACTTTCTGCCGCCGACCGTAGGCCACCGCCTCCGCGCATAGTTCCAGCGTCGGGAGGGAGCTGACGACAATGTCGGGAGGCGTTTCGTCGTTGGCCATCCGCGCAAACTGTTCGGCCATCTCCTGGTGATCACGCAGACGGTCGAGGGAGACATTCCTCTGATAGCCACGTCCGTGCAGGAGGATAAGCAGCAGGTTGGGGTTTACCTGCTGCCGGTGAAGGGCGTTGAAGCGATGTTTTTTGCGTACGTGGTCGAAGTCAGAGCTCCACCACACCACCTGATGCCCGGAGGCGGCCATTCTCTGCGCCAGAATGCCACAACGATGAAAGCGCTCGTTGGGTCCGTCCGTGGGCAGGGGTTCTCCAACGGTGATCAACCAGATGCGCATGTTCTGTCAACCCTCTTGGCCGAAGTTGGGACCGCCACTTAACCCTCAACCCGCCTCGTTCGCGACCATCGCCGATGGAAACCTCAAGCCTTCACGCCTCAGGTACTCCCGCGCTTGATCTTATTCAGAAACTCTTCCATGAGATCGCCGCTGCGTGCCCAAGTAAAGGCTTGAATGCCGGCGTGCCCGGCCTGTGCCAGGGCGAGGCGTTTGGGTTCATCCCGGAGGAGTTCGACCGTGTTGGCGGCGAGTTGTTCCGGCTGTCGTGGTGGCGAAATCAGGGCGCTCACATTGTGTTCGGCAAAGTCGAGCACGCCGCCACAGTCGGTCGACACCACCGCCGACCCACAGGCCATCGCCTCGGCCGGTGGCAGGGAAAACCCCTCGAAGTGGCTTGGCCAGAGGAATATCGCGCCACGGTTGTAGATCTCGTCCACCAGTGCCTGTTGCGGCGGATTTTCGTGGAAGGTGACCCACGCCGGCAGGGTCACTTCAGGTTTGACTAGGCCGAAGAGGATGGCATGCAGGGCGGGAATTTGCCGTTTGACCATCTCCAGGGCGGCCAGGCCATCGGCGCCGCCCTTCCACGTTTGGTGGGAGTACATCATGGTGACCAGGGGTCCGCGATTTTCCATCGGCCGGGTCAGACGGAAGAGGTCGAGGTCGATGCCGTCGGGGATCAGGGTCATCGCGTCGGCGCCAAGGGACTCCCCGATTTCCAACAGCCACTTGGAGATGACCAGCTTGTGAAACGGCATGCGCCAGGTGGCGTCGACTGCCTCTTTGGGGCCGCTCCAGGTCTCGTAGTGTTGGTAGAAGTAGACCTTTTCGCCCTTGCTTGCGGGGTAGCCGATGACATCCGCCGCCATCGCCCAGGAGGTGGCAAAAACCACATCCGCATCGTCGAGGTAACGTGCCTCCGGTCGCGGGATGAGGCGCATGACGACGCGCGGATCAATGTGCTGCCAATCGGGGGTTGGGTGGGTCAGCTTGCGGTAGCAGTACCCCAGATGGGTACGCAGCTTGCGGTAGAGCCCCTGCGGCGGTGGAAATCCCTTGACCTCCCGGCAATGGTAGATGCTCACCTGGTGTCCGCGCGCCGCCAAGTGATTGGCGTACTCGTAGACGACGCGATAGCCGCCGATCGGCAGGCGCGGAAAGCTGCCCATGATGAAGGAGAGTCTCACCGTCCGGCTCGCACCCCCGCCGCGCACCCATACCCCGCCACAATCAGGCGATCCTGGTCAGACCGGGGGGAGGAGTCAGGCGGCACGGCGTCCACCCAAGCGCTTTTTGATGGTGGCAGCGGCGAGGAGCCGGAAGAACGGCGGCATCCAGTAGCGCATGCTCCAGCCGGTGGCCCAGGTGTTCGAGCAGCCGCGGCAATTGTCGACCATGACGCGCGCCTCTTCCATCTTTTTGCTGTGCCAGATCTCCTCAAGGGGGGTTTCGCGCAGGTTGCCGATGCGTGTTTCCGAGTAGCGCAGACAAGGGGTGACATCCCCGTTCGAGCGCAGGAGAAAGAAGCTCCTGAGACTTGCGCACTTGAAAGGAAACTGCCCACGGTCGAGCAGGGTCAGGAACAGCTCCTTCTGAAACGAAGGCGGGATGGTTTCCAGGGCCTTGAGCATGACCTGCGCGCTCTCCCTGGCATCCTCCGTGCCGTCGGCGAAGTAGGAAAAATTGCCGGGGGCACTGTTGGAGTAGTATTCAAACTCCTCAAACATCTGCGGCAGGAAGCGCAGCCCCAGGTTGCAGACATAATCCGCCACTTCGTTGAGGTTTCCCGCCGTTTTGGGCGAGAGGGTGTAGCCGACAGTGACGGTCAATTTGTCGTTGCCACTCTCTTCGCGCATGCGGATGAGGCTCTTCAGTAGGCCATCCACCTTGCCGAAGTTGCCTTTGACGCCACGCGCGGCATCGTGCCGCTCGTTCAGGCCATCCAGGGAGACGCCAACGATCAGGCGCATGCCCCGTTCCAGGCATTTGCGCGTGGCTTCCAGCACGCGCTCGGGGAGCAGGCCATTGGTACTTAAGGAGAACTGGGCATCCGGGGTGACATTGCCGTGAATGGCGGCCATGTTTGCCACGATGCCCGAGCGCAGAACCGGTTCGCCACCGGTGATGATGACATCGTTCAGATGGCGAAACGCGCCACTCGAAAAGATCCGCTCGATCTCTGCATCGCTCATATCCCCCGTGCCCTTGTTCTGCCAGATGTTGCAGTGGACACACTTGGAATTGCAGCGGTCGGTCACCTCATAGACCAGGTGTTCAAGTTTGGGCAATTGGTGCAGGGGCTCAAGCACGGCCGTCCGGGAAGAGCGAACGACAAAGTTCCCAAAGGCTTTCAACTCGCGAATCATCAGACCGCTTTCGTATACGGTGGTTAGGAACGGGCGGAGGCCTTTTTGGAACCGCTTTTGATGCCGTTCAGGGCGTATTCCAGGAGGACCGACGCAAAACCAAAAAGATCCTTCCATCGCCTGAGGAGGGCGTGGACCTTCTGCCAGGGGCCGTAGTTGACGAGCCAGTTGGCGATCCCCTGCAGCCGGCGCAGATCCCTGCCAGTCCACTCGGGGGTTTCGATCTGTGGGACACCGGTGGTCATGTTCTCAGCCGAGGCATTGGCTGTCAAGTACCCTTTTGCCACGGCCTGGTCGTAGAGCCGCGTGCCAAACAGGGGGGTGGCGATGTGAAACCCGGCCCGGTTCATGCCCAGTCGTTTGAGCCTGTAGGCGTAAAAGATGGTTCCCCAGATGTCGGATTTTCTCTCGCCGATCAGCCCCATGACAAACGAGCCGTCGACGGCGACCTTGTACCTGGCAAACAGCCGCACCGACTGTTCCACCTCCTTCAGGTCCATCTTCTTCTGGATGATCGTGTTCACCACGTGCTGCACGCCGGACTCCGGGGCGACAAAAACCCGCCGGCATCCTGATTCGGCCATGCTGCGAATAAGGGGTTCCCCCAGCTTGTCGGCGCGAATGCCGTTGGGGGTACTCCAGGTGAATTGGTAGCCGCGCGCCACGATGCGCTGGCACATGTCCTGAATCCGTTCCTGATGAAAGGTGAGGTTGTCATCCTCGAAGTTGATATGCCTGACCCCGTATTTTTCAACCAAACGCTCGATTTCGAGCATAACATTGTCGATGCTGCGTGTCCGGAACTTCTTGCCCATCGAAAGGTGAATACTGCAGAAGCAGCAATTGTACGGGCAACCACGGCTGGTAATCATGCTTGCCCAGCGATGGTGATAGACGTAATCCGCGCGTGCGCCGGCGCCCCCTTCAAAGGCATCGAAGTAAAGCTGCATTGGCAACAAATGGTGAGCTGGCAGCGGGATGGCGTCGAGGTCGTTGTTCATCGGGCGGCTGGTGGTCAGCTTGGCCACACCGTTTTCCTTGTAGCCCAACCCTTTGATATCAGGCAGCGTGGCCAATTTTCCGCTCTCAAGAACGGTAACCAGCTCCTGCATCGCCTGTTCCCCCTCGCCGATGACGATATAGTCCACCTGAGGTTCGTTCAGGGTCTCAAGCGGGCGTACCGAGGGGTGCGGCCCCCCCAGGACGGTAATGATCGCTGGATTGACCTCCTTGGCGATCGCCGCCACGCGCAGGGAGCAGGCGGCGTTGGTGGAGAAGGGGATGGTGATGCCGACGATATCCGGCGCGGCACGGACGATCCGCTCGCGAATCTCATCGAAGGTGAGACCAATACCGTGTTTGTCAGCTTCTTTGGATGCGCGCTGCCACCCCTCGACGTTGGCATCGAGGATGGAGACCGCGTGCGTGTGTTCAAGCACGGCGGCGATGTAGGCAATCCCGAGCGGCATGAAGATCAAGGGATCGCCGACGGCCTTGTTGACGAGAAGCGGGGGATTGATGAACAGGATTTTCATGATCCGGACCTTTCAGCGGGGGCCGCTGTGCCCTGGTTGCGCCGCAGCAGGCCGACGATGACACCCCAATCTTCCCGGTTGATACCGCCCACCATGACCATCGCTGCCAGGTAGATCAACGTCGAAAGGGTGATGGCCAGGTACATATTGAGGTGTGCGGCCAACAGCCAAGCGCCCACGGCAGCCACCGCAGCCGAACCGGCGACCCGCAAGAAATGCTTGGCAAAAGGACCGCGTAGCAGCCCTTCCTCGAACCTGAAGCGGGAACGTGCCGCTGCCAGCACCGTCGACAGGGTGATCACCGACTCCGAGGCGACGGTGGCAAAACTTGCACCAACGAGTCCATAATGCGGGATGAGGAGCAGGTTAAGCAAGACATTGGTGGTCGCTGCCGCGCCACAGATCTTGGTCAGCAAAAGTTGCTCGTTGGTCGACTCCAGCAGGCGCACAAAGGCGCCGTTGATCGACATCAAAACGCAACAGACCATCAAGATGCGCAACGCCACCGCCGACGGTGCGTAGGCGGTTCCATACAAAATCTGAACGACCTCATCCGAAAAAATCGCCATTTCAACGGCTATAATACAACCGATGGTGAGCAGGTATTTATAGTATTTGAAGTAGACAGTCCGCAGATGTTTGGGATCTGTCTTGAACATCTGCGCCATCACCGGGAAAACGACAACACTGACCACCGATGGAATGAACAATGTGACCAGAAACACCCGGTAGGCGGCATTATACCACCCGACCACCGCATCCCCATGCGACAGGGAGAGCATCACCGTACCGATCCAGTGATAGATGATCTCGAAGATACCCACCAGGCCGAACGGCGTTGCCTCACGGATCTTTTCGCGGATGAAGGCGCGATCCATGCGCAGGGCGAGAGCCGGGTACTCCTTGCCAAAGGCGACCGTGCAATAGGCGAGGATCGACGTGTTGATCAGGAGGTAAACCCAGGCCAGAAAGATGACGCCAAGACCCTGTCGCTCGGCGAGAAAGGCCGTCACCACCAGCACCACGCCGCGAAATATGGTGGCGAAGGATTCAAAGCGCATATTCTGCTGGGACTGAAAGACCGCATAGTAGTTGGTGATGATCGCCTCCAGCAGAAAGGCAACCGTGAGAATGTAGACCACCTGTCGTGTCAGCGGTGGATAGCCCATGAGGTTGACCACGACCACCATCACCACGGCAACCGGGATGGCAATCAGCACCTTCAGGGCGATGATCTTGCCGGTGTAGTCGCTGACCGCCTCCGGCTCCCGTGCCAAGTCGCGCACGTGTACCTTGCGCAGGCCGATGTTGACAATACCACCAAAGATGCCGGTAAAGACCAGACCAAAGGAGAGAACGCCAAACCCCTCCGGTCTCAATACCCGGGCGATGACCAGCATATAGACGAAATTGAGCAGCTGCGCCATGAACTGGGCAGAAAGGATGTAGAGGAGGTTTTTGGCAATTTTTCTTATGTTGACCATGGCCCATCGTCCACGCTGTCGGCTGGCGACAGACGCGATTTCCGGCCGCCACCGACAAACCCGCGCCAGGGGTTGGGTCATGCCGGCGGAGGAGGGGTGACGATCATGCGTGTGCGTGCCTTATTCCAATTCCATATCAAGCGGCAACTTCGTTGGCCGCCTTGTTCACTCCTCGCCGTACCAAACACGTACCGTATCGTCGCTCACGCGTTGCCGCCTTGTTGCCATCTTGATCTGTGATTGGAATTAGCTTTGATCCCGCCACCACTGGATCGTTTGTTCGAGGCCGGTCGGCAGGTCGTAGCGCGGTGTCCACCCCACCTCCTGCGTCAGGCGGCGCACGTCGGCGACCACCAGCGGCGCCTCGTCAGGGGGAACGGCCACCGCGCCCAGGCGCACCAGGTCGCGCCGCCCAATCTGATCGGCAAGGGCATGGATGATCTCCCGCAACCGCACCGGTTGGCCAGAGGCGATGTTGACGACCCCGGTGACGTCGCTTGCGAGCAGCACGGCAAATCCGGACGCAACGTCGTCGACATGCAGAAAGTCGCGAATCTGTTCGCCATGCGAACAAGCCGCCGGCTCGCCGCGCAACAGGCTGCGCACGACGTGCGGCACCAGACGATTCGGGTATTCGTGCGGGCCGTAGAGAAAAAAGACCCGGCCGCTGGCCACGCTCAGACCGGTGCGGGCGGCAAATCCCTCGCTCATGCGCCACAGGCTATTCTTGCAGATCGAGTAGAGGGTTTTGGTTCGCGTCGGGGTGATCTGCTCGGAGCAGAATCCATGGGACCAGTCATACTCGGCGCAGGAGCCGGCGAGAACGGCCCGCTGGCCACCACAAGCCTGGAAAGCCTCGATCAAAGCCAGCGAGGCCTGCACCCAACGCAGATTCCCCGGCGTCGTCCAGCAGACTCCGGGCGTGGCGTTCCAGGCGAGGTGGAGCAGGTGGGTCGGCTGCGCGGCGGCGAACAGGGTGGCATGGCTGCCGATATCGAGCAGGTTGAGCGGGTGCCATACCACGTCGCGCACAACCTCCGCACCCGCGAGGGCATCCAAGGCCGTGGCATGAACCTCGAAGCCACGCTCCAGCAGATGGCGCAAGAGAGGACGACCAATAAAGCCCGACGCCCCGGTGACCAGCACCCGCCTCTTCACGATGACAACCTCGGCAAGGCACGGTCCCGCTCTGACAGGATACGTTCATCCTCTGGCCAGGCGATGTTCAAGGTGGGGTCGTCCCAAACCACGCCGCGCGCGGCCTCGGGATGGTAAAAGGTAGACATGAGATAGAACAGCTCCGAATTCGGGACAAGGGTCTGGAAACCATGGGCAAACCCGGCCGGAATGTAGAGCATGCGGCGATTGTCGGCGCTCAGCTCGACACCGAACCAATGGGCATGGGTCGGCGAACCGGGACGCAGGTCAACGATCACATCGTAGACCGCCCCGGCGGTGCAGCGCACCACCTTGATCTCGGCGTGCGGGGCACACTGGTAGTGCAACCCGCGCAACGTCCCCTTGGCAACGTTGAAGGAGATGTTGTGCTGCACCCACTGTCCGTTCAGTCCGTGTGCCTGAAACTCCTCGACACAAAAAGTGCGGGCGAAAAATCCGCGCGGATCATGCCGGGGTTCGGGGTCGACCCGATAGGCCCCAGCCAGGGGAGTCTCCTGGAACAGCATGTCCGGGCCGCCTCAAAAAATCCGCAACTCGGGGACGGCAACGACAAAACGCCCCCCCCACGACCGCACCGTGGCGAGTTGGGCAACGATCTCTTCCTTGAGGTTCCATGGCAGGATGAGGATGTAATCCGGGCGGGCCTCTTCAATCGCCTCCGGGGCGCGAATCGGGATGTGCGTGCCGGGAAGGTAGAGGTTCTGCTTGTGCGGGTTGCGATCGACGGTGAAGGGGAGCTGTTTCGGGGTGATGCCGCAATAGTTGAGCAGCGTGTTGCCCTTGGCCGGGGCGCCATATCCCGCGATCGTCTGGCCGGCAGTGCGCGCGGCGGCAAAAAAGGCAACCAGGTCACGGCGGATGTGTTCCACTTGTTGCTGGAAGGCGCCATAGGTCTCGATGCGGTCGTAGCCCAGGGCGCGTTCGCGCGCGGTCAGGTCGTGCACGGCGGCGCTGACCTGCCTGCTGGTGTCCGTGTCGTGGGCAGCGTGGATACGCAACGAGCCGCCATGCGTTGGCAGCTCCTCGACATCAAAAATGGCCAAGCCATGCCTGGCAAACACCGCGCACACGGTCAGGAACGAAAAATAGGAGAAGTGTTCGTGGTAGATGGTATCGAACTGGCTCCCCTCGACCAGACGCTGCAGGTGGGGAAACTCCATGGTGATGACCCCGGTTGGCTTCAAGGCAATCTGCAAGCCGGCGACGAAGTCGTTGAGGTCGGGGACGTGCGCGAGGACGTTGTTGCCAATCAGCAGGTCGGCTTGCAGGGATTGCGCGACGAGCATCCTCGCCGTTTCGGTGCCGAAGAATCGCACCCAGGTGGCGATGCCGCGATCGCTTGCCGCGCGTGCGCAGTTGGCGGCCGGTTCGACCCCGAGCACGGGCACGCCCCGACGCTGGAAAAATTGCAGCAGATAGCCATCGTTGCTGGCAATCTCGATCACTTGGCTGCCGGCGTGCAGACCCAGTTTTTGCGTCATTGTTCCAGCGTAGGTCTCGACGTGGCGCAGCCAGGAGTCGGAGAAGGAAGAGAAATAGGCATAGTCGCTGAAGATGTCACCTGGCGCGGCAAACTCCTCCAGTTGCACGAGAAAGCAGGATCTGCAAACCCGCGCGCAGAGCGGGTGAAAGGGCTCCTCGCGATCGAGTTGCTCTGGTCGAAGAAACCCGTTGGCGAGCGGGCTTCGCCCGAGGTCGGCGAAGATATCCCGGACCGGCTGACCACAAAATCGGCATTCAGGCATGGTCATGGTAGCGGCTCATCTCCTGATAGAGGGCAATCTGTTCCATGCACACCGTGCGCATATCCGCCTGTTCGCCATGGTGACGATACCACTCCAGGGTGTGGCTCAGGGCCAGATCGAGGCGCCAGGTGGGAAACCATCGCAAACGGGCCTTGGCTTTGCTGCTGTCCAGCTTGAGGAAGTTGGCCTCGTGGACGTGCTCACGCCGGTCCAGGGTCCAGCTGGCGCCAGGGCCCCAGCGATTGACGAGTTGCTCGACGATCCAGGCTACCGGTTTGGCGTCGTTGTCTTCGGGGCCGAAGTTCCAGGCTTCGGCGAAGGTGCGGCCGCTGCCGGGGTCGAAGAGCCGCTCGACGAGCATCAGATAGCCGCGCAGGGGGTCGAGGACGTGCTGCCAGGGGCGGGTCATCGTCGGGTTGCGGATCAGCACCGACTCGCCGCGCGCGAAGGCACGCATGATGTCCGGAACCAGACGATCGCTGGCCCAGTCGCCGCCGCCAATGATATTGCCCACCCGTACCGAGGCGATGCGCGGCGGCTGCGTCTCCCCCTTATGCAGGGTGAAGTAAGAGTGGCGGTAGGAGCCGATCAACAGTTCGGCCGCCGCCTTGCTGCTGCTGTAGGGGTCATGGCCGCCAAGGGGGTCGACCTCCCGATAACCCCAGTGCCAGCCTTTGTTTTCGTAGCACTTGTCGGTGGTGACGAGCACCGCCGCCTGCACGCAGCCGGCGTGGCGGATCGCCTCCAACACATGCAGGGTGCCCATGACGTTGCTGGCGTAGGTTTCGACCGGTGCCGCGTAGGAGTGGCGTACCAAAGGCTGTGCCGCCAGGTGAAAGACCACCTCCGGTTGTGTTTCCAGAACGAGTTTTTGCAGTCGTTCCAGTTCGCTCAAGTTACCGATGACATGGTCGATTCCCTCACCGACCCGAGCAACCTCGAACAGGCTTGGCTGACTCGGCGGGGGTAGGGCGTAGCCGGTCACCTTGGCGCCCAGATGCGCAAGCCACAGGGTCAACCACCCCCCCATGAACCCGGTGTGGCCGGTGACCAGGACACGCCGGTTATGCCAGAACGCGGGGTTAATCACCAGCGTTTCCAGGGGGCCTGACCGCTTTGCCACAGGCTTTCAAGGTGGCGTTTGTCGCGCAGGGTATCCATGGGTTGCCAGAAGCCATCATGCTGGTAGGCCATGAGCTGTTGCTGTTTGGCGAGCGTCTCCAGGGGTTCTTGTTCCCAGGTGGTCGTGTCATCGGCGATCAGGTCGATCACTTGGGGCGAGAGGACAAAAAAGCCGCCATTGACGAGTCCCTGATCACCGGTAGGCTTTTCCTTGAAGTGCTCAACCCGACCATCCACCACCGCAACCGCGCCAAAGCGTGCCATCGGGCGTGTCACGGTCATCGTAGCAAGCTTGCCATGCTGGCGGTGGAAGGCGATGGTGGCCTGAATGTCGACATCGGCGACGCCATCGCCGTAGGTGAAGCAAAAGCACGCCTCGTCTTTCACGTAATCGCGCACGCGCCGCAGACGCCCGCCGGTCATGGTCGACACGCCGGTATCGACCAGGGTGATGCGCCAGGGCTCGGTCTGGCAGTTGTGAAACGCGACGTGATTGTCCGCCAGGCTGAACGTCACATCGGAGACGTGGAGGAGGTAGTTGGAGAAGTACTCCTTGATCATGTACCCCTTGTAGCCGCAGCAGACGACAAAGTCGTGAATGCCGTGGCTGGAGTAGATCTTCATGATGTGCCAGAGGATCGGTTTATCGCCGACCTCCACCATGGGCTTGGGCTTGGTGTCGGTCTCCTCGCTCAACCGTGTCCCCAGGCCACCGGCCAGGATCACCGCCTTCATGGCAAGACTCCCGAAGGGGGACTTGTTCGGGGGCTGCCCATCCGTTTCACGACCTTCAATTCAGGTGACCTCGGTCCGAAAGCGCCAACGCCAAACCTCAACCCAAAACGATAGACGGGGCGAGGGTACCCAAACCGGCCTCAGCCTGTCAACCAAAAGGCCCAGCCCGTCCAGGGCAATCGTATCTGCTTTCGCGATCAGGCGGCATGGAGTGGAATGATCTTCCCGCGCAGTTTCTCAAGCAGCGAATTTTTGGCTGTGTCCATGTCGTATTGAGTTTGCAGGCCAAGCCAATATTCCGGAGAGTGGTCAAAAAACAGGCCCAGGCGAATGGCCATTTCCGCCGTCACTGGTCTTCTGCCATGCACGATGTGGCTGATCCGCATGGCCGTTACGCCCACGGCCTTGGCAAGCCGATATTGGGTGATTCCCAATTCATCCATGATTTCCCTCAGGAAAACACCCGGGTGTGTGGGGGGAATGCCCCCTTCCGTTGCCACGTCAGCGAAGTCGATGTGGGAAAGGTCTTCCATTTGGATCGACATGTCAGCCTCTCAACGATAATCAACAATTTCCACATCAAAAGCATCGCTGCCCGCAAACCGGAAGCAGATACGCCATCGGCTGTTGATGCGGATGCTCCACTGTCCCTGTCGATCCCCTTTGTGCGTTTCGAGATGGTTGGATGGGGGAAGACGCAGGTCGTCAACACGCGACGCCCAATGGATCTGGATCAAACGCATCCGAGCGCGAACGGCAACGTCGGAGGGGAAACCCTTAACGAATATCCCCGCGAATATCGCCGCGCTCCTCTTATCGGAGAAAGTCTTGATCACGGCTGTGGATAGTAAACAAATTGTTTGCTATTGTCAACCCAATCTTCGGGATCCCCCAGGGCGACCGCACCTGGAAGTTGGCACGTCTGAAAAACCAGAACTGTACGATTTTTAATCCATTGAATTCATTCTTTTGGGTTCTCAGCAACTATCGCCAGCCTGACTCCTTTTCGCACGCGACCCTGTAGTCGACGTGGGTTTTCTCCCACTGGGTGATGCGCCGCTCATTCTCCGAGCTGCCGTAGACGTCCTGTTTCTTCCGCATGCAGGCGCAGTATTTGGTCACGACCGCGGGGGGCACTTTCGCTTCCGCGTTATCTTTTTCGCAGAGATGAACGGCATCGGAGGTGGATTTGGCATCGGGGGCGGATTTGGCATCGGCTTGCCCGGCGACCAGCAGCATGAGGCTTGCCACAAGGACCATTGCATGTCGGCGTGTCACGATCGTCGCTCCTGACACCAGCGGGTTGATGGACATCCCGGCGAGAGTCGCGGGAAATGCACCCAGGATACCTGGTTCAGGAACGAAAACGCCACGCCACTTCCTCGGGGACAGAAGTCGGCGGTTTTTTTTATCCCCAGGTTGCGGCCGCCCCAGCCCTGGTTTGCTGGCACCCGGGTTTGTGGGGAAGGCAAGAAGTCATTTAACCGGCGATATCGTGCCGCAGACGACAATCCAGACTCAGGCGATGCGCGGTCAAGCCCTCGCCTGTTGCCAGGCGCGCCGCTGCCGGTCCGATGCTGGCAAACGATGCGGCCGTGCCACCGATCAGGCTGCTGCGCTTGATGAAGTCGAACACCCCCAGCGGGCTGGAAAAGCGTGCCGTGCCGCTGGTCGGCAGGACGTGGCTGGGGCCGGCAACGTAGTCTCCGATTGCTTCCGGGGTATGGCGTCCAAGAAAGATTGCGCCGGCATCACCAATACGGGGAAGCAACCCTTCCGGATCGGCCACTGCCAGCTCCAGGTGTTCGGGGGCAATCTCCGTTGCCAGGGTGCATGCTTCGTCTAGATCCCGAACGACGATGATCGCTCCGCGCTCGGCCAGGGATTGTCGGCAGATGGCGTGGCGTTCCAGGTGGGCCAGGTGCGCCTGCAGGGCGCCATCGACGGCATCGGCGAGGTCGGGGGCATCGGTCAGCAGAATGGCCTGAGCGGAGGCATCGTGCTCGGCCTGGGAGAGCAGATCCGCCGCCAGCCAGGCGGGGTCGTTCTCCCGGTCGGCGATAATCAGGATCTCCGAGGGGCCGGCGATCATGTCGATCCCCACCTGCCCATACAGCTGACGCTTGGCGGTGGCGACGTAGATGTTGCCCGGACCGACGATCTTGTCCACCGCCGGGATGGTCGCCGTGCCGCAGGCCAAGGCGGCAATCGCTTGGGCACCGCCGATGCGAAAAATTTGCCCGATTCCGGCCAGGCGCGCGGCCATCAGCAGCATCGGGTTGACCACGCCATCCGGCGTTGGCACGACCATGGCCAGATCCGTCACCCCGGCCACGCGCGCCGGGATTGCGTTCATGAGCACGGTCGATGGGTAGCTTGCCAGGCCACCGGGTACGTACAAACCGACGCGACGCATCGGCGTCAGGCGTTGTCCGAGCAAGGTGCCGGTGGCGTCGCGAAAGGTGTGCACGCCCATCGCCGGCATTTGCCAACGGTGATAGTGTTCGATGCGTTTGGCGGCCAGCTCCAGGGCCGCTCGATCCGCGGCCGTGGTCTGGTTGGTGAGGTGGTCAATCTCGGTCGGTGAAAAGGCCAACGTGGTTGGCGTGAGGTTGATGCGGTCGAAGCGGCGGGTGTAATCGATCAGCGCCTGGTCACCCTGCCGGCGCACGGCGGCGATGATCTCCGCAACCGTCTGCTCGATTGCCGCCATGCTGTCGCTTTCCCAGCGCAGCAGTCGGGTGAAGGTTTCCCGAAAGCCAGGATCCCGCGTGTGCAAGCGGCGAATGACAGACCCGCTCATGCTTCTTGCCTCCCTCCCAACCGTGGTCGAGGCACGAGATGACACACCGACACGGCACATAAAGTCGTGATTTTGATCGTCCGTCTGACCCTAGTGGCTGAGACGGTGGATATCGGCTCCCAGGGCCATGAGCTTCTCTTCGATCCGCTCGTAGCCGCGGTCGATGTGGTAGACGCGCGAGATGAAGGTCTCTCCGGCGGCGGCCAATCCGGCCAGAACCAACGATGCCGACGCGCGCAGGTCGGTGGCCATCACCGGCGCGCCACGCAGCTTGACGCCGCCGCGAACAATGGCGGTATTGCCTTGCAGGGTGATGTTGGCACCCAGGCGCTGCAGTTCTGACACGTGCATGAAGCGATTTTCAAAGATGGTTTCGGTGACGGTGCCGGCGCCGGTGGAGATGCTGTTCAGGACCAGCATTTGCGCTTGCAGATCGGTCGGAAAGCCCGGGTAGGGGAAGGTGGTGATGTCGACTGCCCGCAACAAGCCATCGGTGGAGACACGCAGCGAGTCCGGTCCCTCTTCGATCACCACCCCGGCTTGTCGCAGTTTGGCGATTGGCGCCTCCAGGATGTGCGGATCGGTGCGGTTGAGGGTGATATCGCCACCGGTGATGGCGGCGGCGATCATGAAGGTGCCGGTCTCGATGCGATCGGGCAGGATGTGGTGCTCGGCGCCGTGCAGATGCTCAACCCCCTGGATGCGGATGCAGCTGGTCCCGGCCCCCTCGATGTGGGCACCCATTTTGTTCAACAGGCGGGCGAGATCGACGACCTCAGGTTCGCAGGCGGTGTTTTCCAGGATCGTCTCGCCGTCGGCCAGGGCGGCGGCCATCATCAAATTTTCCGTGCCGGTGACGGTGACGAGGTCGAAGATGAAGGTTGCCCCGCGCAGGCGTTTGGCGCGCGCCTTGATGTACCCCTCTTCCAGGCGAATCTCCGCCCCCATCGCCTCCAACCCCCGCAGGTGGAGGTTGACCGGCCGCGTGCCGATGGCACAGCCGCCAGGCAGGGAGATCTCCGCCTGGCCGTAGCGGGCGAGCAGCGGACCCATGACCAGGACCGAGGCGCGCATGGTGCGGACGAGATCGTAGGGGGCCTGGGTGTTGTGGATACCCGAGCAGTCAATCTCGACCCCGAGGCGCTCGTCGACGGTGATGGCCGCCCCGTGTTGGCCAAGCAGCTCCAGCATCGTCGTTACGTCGCGCAGATGCGGGATGTTGGAGAGCATGAGCGGCTTGTCGGTCAGCAGCGAGGCCGCCAGCGCCGGCAGGGTGGCATTTTTCGCGCCGCTGATTGGGATCGAGCCGATGAGGGGTTTGCCCCCGCGTACAAGAATTCTATCCATGCCCCACCTTCTACCAAACCCCGACCGTTCGCGGCAAGAGCTCAGAACGCGAAAGCGGCGTTGGCATCGCATCGGGGATTGAACCGGGGAGATGGAAATGTTACTAACCAAAGAGCCCGGAGTTCTTGCCGGACCGTCCAGGGGCGGGTGTATTGAGGGCGGACGTTTCGGATGATTGCAAGGGGGTGTAACGGTTTCGACGGGGCATCGAAAGGCTTTGACGGCGACCCGGCATGAGCACTGCCGCAAGTGGCTCAAATTCACAATTGCCAACGACGAGTTCTACGGCGAAGCTCTCGCCGCCGCTTAAACCGGCGACGAAAGCGGGGCCCAGGCCTGGGCCCGGCAACAGAAGTCCCTAACAACATGGCCAAGCCGGAATTATGAAATCGCCGGTTAAAATCCAGGGTTTCCCAGTGCTCCGAGGTTACGGAGCTTCCCTGTCCCGCCGACTGCAACGGCCAGGGGAGTAGACGTCGGCAAAATGGTCGTGATCCCTTCGGGTTGAGTACATGTTTCGGACCCGGGTTCAATTCCCGGCACCTCCACCATTTTGATTTTACAGGGTTTTCTCTTCCGAAAGACCGCCTGCCGCGGCGGTCTTTCGGCGTTTAAAAACCCCAATGTTTCCAATGGTTAGTCATGACGCTCTTCCCGGGTATCTCCCGAAACCGGACGCCTCTCTCCCCCGCCACCGTCCTTTCTCTTCTCTCTCCCCGCACATTCTCCCCGACCTGTTGACTTCGAGGCGGGAAGTACGGATTTTCCGTACGTCACTTTTCCATTGAAAAACAATGGGGCGGGAAGTACGGGGTGGGCGTACCTTTTCGATGGCTGGGTTGGGTGGCGTGGGGGAAGGGAAAAGGGGTACGGGGCAGTGGATGAATTTCGCTGGGTGCCCTTGGTTACCGGTGTTCTGCCATTTCAAATCAACGCACTACGGTCAATCTTGACGTAAGTCCTTCCTTGGGGGTGGATATTGGCCATTGAAGTTTTCATCTCCTATGCCCATGAGGACAAGAACTTCCGCAAGGCACTCAATAACCAGTTGATGCCCCTAAAGCGCGTAGGCTTGGTGTCAGTCTGGCATGACCGCATGATCGCTGCTGGCACAGAATGGGAAAGCCAGATTGATGCGGCACTGGAACGCTGCCAGATCGTTCTCCTCCTGGTTAGCCCTAACTTTTTTGCCTCAGATTATTGCTACGGCAAAGAGGCCAAACGGGCACTGGAGCGTCACCATGCGGGCGAGGCCAGAGTGATTCCGGTAATCCTGAAGCCTTGCGAATGGCAGATTGATCCCCTCGCTAAACTCCAGGCCTTACCTGAGGACGGCAAGGCGGTGACCAGTTGGAAAACCCACGACCATGCGTGGGTACAGGTCGCCAAGGCTATCAGGGAAATTGCCACCGAGGGCAGTAAACTTGGCTCCATTTCAAAATCCGAGCAATTACTTGAAGAAAGGTGGACTCATTGCCAGGCTGGTGTGTCCGAAAAAGCTGTTGAATGTGCCGAAGAAGCCGCTCGAATCGCCCGCCATGAGAGTGACAAAAAGACCTTGGTACGGGCACTTCGAAGCGCGGCAAGAGATCTTGGCGATCTCCTGATTTTAGAACGACCTGATGAGTTTGATGCAAAGAAAATCACCACCCGTATCGCGTCCCATCTCTCTGAACTCGAAACCTTGGACATTCCGGAGGCGGAACTTTATTTGGAAAAAGCCTTATTCGCTCGACTGGATAAAAGAGCGAGTGATGCTCTGAAATATGCGGAAGAAGCTGAAACGAAGACGGATAATCCAGAGACGGCAGCCCAGGCACTCTTGGTCCAGCTTCAAGCCTTTTGGCAATTGAAAACTCCCGAAGCTGGCCTGGCACTGCAAGAACGCATTTCCTCTGTGATGGAGAAAATTGAAAAGGGAAATGCAGGGCTTGTGCTTCATGCCAGTTGGCTGCGGACGCTTTGCAAGGCAGCAAAAAGCAACGACGAGGATATTCGGAAGTTCATTGCCCTTGTTCAGGGACTAATTACTGATGGACAAGAGACCACTGCTCATGCCCTCATTGTAGTCGATGAAGTCGTCTCGGAATTCGGTCGGGCGAACGAATTAGAACGTGTACGATCCCTTCTGAAATTGGCACTGGAATTAGCACTGTCCATGCGGGAGCCGATGCGCACGGCCACCATCGCTATCCAAACCGCCGAAGTTGAGGCCGAACTGGGTGACGAACTTGAGGCAAGGAAGCATCTTGGAATCGCGGACAAATGGATCGATACCCTGAAATCCAACGGGGATAAGAAGACATGGTGCCATCGCAAGGCAACGGCTTTGGCCACAAGAGGAAGGATTGAATCAAGGCTGGCAAGAAAGATTGAAGAATCAGATTATGGACGCTCTCTTCAGCACCGAAGGGCGGCGCACGAATTTTTGAAACAAGCCTTGGTGTTCATTGATACCCATGAAGCTGATCTGGTCGGAGACTTCGGCCCATTCCGTGCCGATTTATGCCTCCAGTTGGGAAAAGCGGCTTTGGCTTTGGGGCAACGCCTGGAAGCCGCAGACCATTTCCAACAGGCCAGAACGCATCAGGTCATGGCCGATGAGAGGTTTCAGGAGATCGCTGTCGAGGCATCCATGCGCGAGGCCGACGCTTTGCTGTTTGGAGGGAAACCCGATGAAGCCAGGACACTTCTGGAAGAAATGGTTGATGCGCCCTGGACCACGGAACGTGTGCGGAATGATGTCATAAGGAATATCGGCTGGATTGATGAACACGTTCTTTCTGTTAAGGAATGGATCAAATCAGAAGCTGCTGATAGAATCCGCAACAGTGTCGGCTCGAATCCTGAAGAACTTCGTCACGTTGTCGCCGAGCAAACTCGCCCCCTTGTCGAATGGTTTCGGGAGTTTCCACCAAAGAAGGGTGCGGGGCACGCTTACTCGGAACTGTTCGACATATGGGGAAGGGGGGGCTTTAGCCGCATTGTTGCAGCGGCGCAGGGCTATCCCCTCGATTCCATTTCGGTCGATGCCACATGTGTAGCCGATATCCGTATGTGGGCCAGAGTCTTCTGCCCACTTTACGATACGGTGATCATTAACTGGAAGGGGCCAATGGAAGATGGGCTCGCTCTTGTCCCCATGCCGGACAATTTGGGACCACCCGGCGAGTTTGGCGGGCAAGGGTATATCCGGACAAGTGATATGCTGAAAGGAAAGGATGGCTGGCACGTAGCCTGCGGATGGGGCAACTTTCTTCCCAAAGACGTTTCCGAGTTCCTGGCTACGGAGGCACTTCCTCTCTTCCGCTCCGGTCGGCTTGTCCTTCTTCCCGCCCCCCTGATAGGTTGTACCCAAAGTGCCATCGGTTGGACGGACAACTTGTTCGTCGACACTTTGCTGGGTGGTGTTGTGAAGACTGCTGGCATGGGGGCGGGAGACATGAGCCCCTCGTCAAGGAAAGCAAAAACCTCCCGTCTTCTTGACCTGAGCGTTGTCAGCCTGCCCTACTTTGATAATGTGCCGTTGAGCATACTCGACCAAGTCCTGAATGAGATGGTCGAAGGGCTCTTGCCCCTTCGCCGTCTCGTGCAAGAGACTTTGGGAAGCCGCCATCTGCGTGAGGAACGATGGGATGGTCTGCGCTTCCATTTTACCGACATCCGCGATGCGTTTCGCCAGTTGGATGAACGATACCGAGCCATGGCCGCATCGCGACCGGAAGGGGCAGAATGGCGCATTTCTGATTTGACGGGAGCCTTCTCGGCTGCTGAGCGACCAAAAGATACCCCGGGTTTAGATCCGATGACTGACCTGCTGCGGTCGATCGCCGGAAGCAAACCTGACCTTGGTCCATGGATTCCATTCTGGCGTCTTCGGGAAGCTGGTGGTCAGCTTAATTGGACAAAACCTCTCGATAACCGGAGCGAGCCTCCTGACGAGGAGGCGAGACGTCGTGGCTTCTCAAATATTTCCCAGGGGTGGCTTTTCCCAGGGGATGGTGGGCCTGGAATGGCAAGTGCGTTTACGTTCTGAGTGGCTTCGCCGCAGCGTAGGGGATCTCCAGCACCCAGCAGATCCACAGAGATCACCCACCGAGTCAGTCAGCAATGGCTGATAGGGACTCGGAACAGAAATGGATCATCGGGGCCGCTGATCGCCTTCACGCATCTCTTCAAGGAGACCTTTCCCTTGAAGAGTGCAGAAGCCGAATTCGGGATATACTCAAAAGTGTGCCCGTTCCTCCAGGATGGCTCTTGAAAGAAGTGGTGGAAAGGTGGGCTGAAAAGGGCGGCGTGGACCCTGTGATCATGTTCATGGTCGAGAACTACTATCTGACCTTTCATCCGGGTCGGGGAGTTCGCCAATCCATGCGGGGCACCACACCCAACGGAAAATTGTCCGCTGAACTCAACCGCAAAGTGGTTTTACAACTCAACCGGGGTCGGGGCGATCTTTATGAAAAAGGCTACGGGGCCAACTTTGTCGTCCATGCCCTGGAAAACCGATTTCCTGGGAAGCCAGTCAGGGTTCAGGAGGAGGTCAGAGTCATCACGGTTCCCAATAGGAACGGCAGGACGTGTCGGCGTCGCTATGATATCTTTGCCCAAGTAACTGACCGAAATATCGGGGTGGAAATCAAATCAGGCCGTATCTACCGCTCCCGTTTCATCCGGGAGCAGATCGCCAAGGATGCGGCTCTGTTGAAGAGTTCAGCCATTGATGAATGTTACCGGCTTCTGTTTCGTGGTGCCTCCGGCGGGGTGCTCGGCTCCCTGGAACGGGCGGGCATTTCTTTTTTCGATTTTGCTTTCGATGTGGAAAATGAACTGACCCCGTAGAATTCAGGGGACACGTGCGCCGTGACAAATCGCAATTTCTCAGCGGGTGAGATTCCCCCCCCCCGGCAACTATCGTTCCAGCCGGTAGCAACAGCGGGTATGGGCTGATTCATGTCTTACCTTCAAACCTCCACTTCTCCCTCTGCTCGCTCCACACCATGGGAAACGGTTCCATGAGGTCAGCCAGGGTGAGAGTTGCCGGTTGCCGCCCGTCCAGGATGGCCTCCACGATGTCCGGAGCCAGCAGGGTCAGGCGCAGGATGCGGGAGATGTAGGAGTCGTTGAGTTTCTCCTGTTCCGCCAGCTCCGTCATGGTGGAGACCTTGCCCGACTCCAGCATTCTCAACCACCGGTGGGCGCGGCCCAGGGCCTTGAGCATGGCCTGATGGGGCGATGGCGGGGGTGGCGCCCATTCGGGAGCGCCGGGAGGGGCGATGATCTCCGTTTTTCCGCCCCAGGTCTTGAGGCGCATGGGAATGCGCACGATCAGGGTCTGGCCGTCTTCGCTCAAGGTCGCTTTCATGTCACGTGCCTCCCCTCGCCATCACCCTGCTCCAGTTCCGCCAGCAGGCTCTTCAAGCCACCAGCCCGCAAATGCACCTCCACCCCCTGACCGCTCACCTCTACCCGCCCCACCAGCAATTGCAGCAACCGCGCCTGCTCCAGGGGAAAAAGTTCGTCCCACAGGGTTTCCAGATTGCGCAGGGACTCCATCACCTTGCGCTCCGGCGCCCCGCCTTCTTCCCCGTCCATGGCCTGGAAGGTCCGAACCATCACCTCCGGCGTGCGCAGGAGTCCACGCACCTGTTCGAAGGCCACCCGCTCCACCTCTCCGGCAGCCACGGTGCGCAGAGGGCAGGTTTCCCGACCGTTCTTGTCCGCGCCTTGGCAGGTGTAGTAGCGATAGAGCTTGCCACCCTTGCGGGTGAAACTGGGCCGCATGGCCCGGTCGCAATGGCGGCAGCGGATGATCCCCTTGAGCGGCGCGGGGGTCTGCACCCGGGCCGGGCCCGGACGCTGGCGGTTGTTGCTCTCCAGGATGGCGTGGACCCGCTCCCACAACTCCCGGTCGATGATCCCCTGGTGCTCCCCGGCGTAGATCTCGCCATGGTAGGCGACCTCGCCCAGGTAGAGCCGGTTGTTGAGCATCCGGTAGATCGCCCCCTTGTCCAGGGGCTTGCCGGATTTGCCCGTGGCTTCCGCCTCGGCCAGCTCCTTGACCAGCAGGGTGGCGGAACCGATCTCCGCGAACCGGAGGAAGAGCTGGCGCACCGTCCCGGCCTCGGCGGCGTTGACCACCAGCTTGCGTTCCCGAACGTCGTAGCCCAGGGGCGGATGGCCGCCCATCCACATCCCCTTGCGCTTCGACGCCGCGAACTTGTCCCGGATGCGCTCTGCCGAAAGCTCTCTTTCGAATTGCGAGAACGAGAGCAGGATGTTCAGCGTCAGCCGCCCCATGGAGGTGGTGGTATTGAAAGACTGGGTGACGCTGACGAAGGTGACGCCGTGCCGCTCGAAGACCTCCACCAGCTTGCCGAAATCCATCAGGGAGCGGGTCAGCCGGTCGATCTTGTAGACCACCACCACGTTGACCTTGCCCTTTTCAATATCGTCCATCAGCCGTTTCAAAGCGGGCCGTTCCAGGTTGCCGCCGGAGAAGCCGCCGTCGTCGTAGCGGTCGGGCACCAGGAACCAACCCTCGCCCTTCTGGCTGACGATGTAGGCTTCGCAGGATTCCCGCTGGGCGTCGAGGCTGTTGAACTCCATGTCCAATCCCTCGTCGGTGGATTTCCGGGTGTAGACGGCGCACCGCACCTTGGGCGTCACCGGTTTTCTGGCGTTCATGCCTTGTCTCCCTGTTTCTTGAGCGCGAAAAAGACCAGGCCGTTCCATTTGGTGCCGGTGATGGCGGTGGCCACCGCTGACAGGCTCCCGAACCGCCGCCCCTGGTATTCGAAACCGTCGTCCAGCACAGTGCAGCAGTGCTCCACCCCCTTCCACTCCCGCACCAGCCGGGTGCCGGGCAGCAACCGCTCTCCCGGAGGCCGTTTCTTCTCCGGCGGGGCCTCCTCTTCGGCGGCCAGCCGCTCCAGCCGTTTCTCGCTCCTTTCCGACAGGCCGCCGTGGGCCAGTTCCTGGATGCGGTAGGCCAGCCTCTTCACCAGGAAAGCCTTGTTGTACGGCGGCGGCTCCGACTGGCACAGCTCCTTCCACATCTTCTTCAATTCGGCGGCGGACATCCCCGGCAGGGCCGCCACCCGTTGCAACGTGTCACTCCTCATGCCCTTTCTCCCGTTCGGTTGGTTTTTTGGACATAAGGGCGGGTTCCTGGCGACTTATCCAGCGGAATTTTCTCGGTTTCCAGCTTTTTCAGGAGGCGTCGGACACCGGTGGCAAGGATGGCGGCCACCTCGTCCAGGCGTTCCTCGGCGGTCATGCGGGCGGGGTCGGTGAGAGTGATCATCGGGTCGTGGCTCCGGTGCTGGGGACGAACACGGCCAGAATTAGGCCATTTCCCTATACATACCGGCGATCCGCAAAAACCGTCTCACGAAAGGATGGACAAGCGAAAATCTCTCGTTTATGATGTTCTAAACAATGATCGAGACATGGAAGACGGTGGGGGCGATGGCAGGGAATCCTGAGTTCGGCAGGCGGGTGCGGGAGTTGCGGGAGGCCAGGAAGACGACCGATCCGGAGTTCTCCCTGCGCCGGTTCGCCGTGGCGGTGGGCATCAGCGCCACCTTCATGAGCAAGGTGGAAAACGGCGAGTTCGACCCGCCTGCCGTGGACAAGATCAAGCGCATGGCGGTCCTGTTGGAGGTCGATTCGGACGAGCTGCTGGCCCTGGCGGGCAAGGTGGACCCGGATCTGCCGGAGATCATCCGTGAGCAACCCAAGGCCATGGCGGATTTTCTGCGCACGGCGCGGGAGATGGGCTTGGGGTCCGGCGAAATCAATGCCCTGACCAGTATGATCCGGGCATATGGCCAACCCAGGCGGAATTCTGGGGAGAAACCATGAACGTGAAGTACCTGCGCAAGGAGGAGAGCGAAGCCGCCTCGCGTCGGTTGCTCCTCGCCTATCATGAACGATTCGGCCCGGACGGGTATCTGCCCATTCCGGTGGAGGAAATCCTGGAATCCCATCTCGGCCTCACCCTGGAGTTCGACGACCTGCGCCGCCGTCTCGGCGTGGCGGACGTCCTGGGCGCGACCTGGGTCAAGGAGCGACGGGTGGTGATCGATCAGTCCCTGGACCCCACGGTGGACTCCAGGAAGGAGGGCCGCTACCGCTTCACCATCGCCCACGAGCTGGGACACTGGGAACTGCACCGGCATGTTTTCGAGGACGCTCCCGGCCAGGGAAGCCTATTCGAGCATGATACACCGCCCTCCATCGTTTGCCGCACCGGCTCCCGCAAGGATCCCATGGAGTGGCAGGCGGATGTCTTCGCCAGCTATCTGCTGATGCCGGGGAAGATGGTGAACGAGGCCTGGGAGTCGATCTATGGCACCCAGGAACCCTACGGGGCGGCGGATGAACTTGCCGATCTTGCACGGAAGGTGGTTGGGGACGTCGGTCAGCCGGTGGTGGGGGTTGCCCGCGAGGTGGCCAGGGAGTTCCGCGTCTCGGGAACTGCCATGCAGATCCGTCTCGTCGACATGGGACTGATCCGTATGGAAAAAACCCTGCCCGGCTTGTTCCCGGAGTGAGAGTCAGTTCCATTTTTTTGTGTGGATTGTTTATGGTTCAATTAACGCAACAGAATCGATGCAGAGGGTGAGCCATGGTGGACATTGCCGAAACCCTGGCGCGGGTGAACGCGCCGCCGCCGGAATTCTGGGAGAACGACCTGGAAATGGGGCTGGGTCACCTGCTGCCGGATCTGGAGCGGGACGAAGCCCGCGAGGAATGGCTCGGACGCCTGAGCGGGCGGCAGCTGGAGATGGTCTGTGCCGGGCTGGACCTGCCGGTGGAGGAACGGGTGCGGGACCGGCGGGAGGTGTTGCGCGGTCTGAACGGCCAACTCCTCCCCTTTCTGCTGGTGGACCGCTTCTCCCACATGAAATCGCGGGTGGCGGTGGTCGAGTTCGCCAGAAAGAAGTTGCCCGTCTCCGTGATCGAGGCCTGCCAAATCAACGAGGAGGACCACGACGCCAAGGCGCTGCTGTTCGCCCTCTACGGCAACGATCCGGTGGATTTGCGGCAGGTCTTCCATCTGGAAAAGATTCAGAAGACCGGTTTCGCCCGCATGTCCCTGACCACCTCCGTCAAGCCGTCCGGGGAAGCCTTCACCGACTTTCTGACTCCCGAACGCATTCATGCCCTGCTCGCCACCTTCGACCGGGAGCGGAACGACCACCGCACCAGCGAGTTCCGCGAGGTGCTGGTGGAAGACGGGCGGCCTTTGCTGTTCATCCGTCGGGCCGAACGGCCCAGCCTGATCGTGAAGACGGTGGGGGTGGAGCACGGCTTCCATCCCGAATGGATCATCCTCGATTTTTCCGCCGACGCCCGCCGAGTGCGCATCTCCTCCACCAGCCCCGCCGTGCCCCTGGAGATCGCCAACCGCGTGGCCGGGGCCTTCTTCGGTGAGGAATGCGAATACGCCAATGAAAGCGAGGAGAGCTACGGTGAGCAACTGCGGCGTTTTCTGCGGCGCCTCGCAGACGGTCGGGCCGAACAGTTGGAATTCGTGGAGATCGCCCTGGAGCGGTCGCCCCTGGACGGCTCCAGCAAGCTGACGATTTCCGATGTCCTCTCCATCCGCAAGGCAGTGGCCCATTTCACCCTGGCGGTGGGCGATATTCTGTCGGAAGTCACCAACATCAAGGGGATCAAGGTCTCCTACCGGGAGAAGCGGGTGGGGCTGATTTTCGAACCGACTGGGAACGACCGTTTCGTGGTCCGCTACACCGATCAGCGGCTGAACACCAAGGAACGCGCCGCCTTCGAGGAATTGATGAGGAATGACCATGGCCTCCCGGTCCTCTCCACCGAAAAGCGCGTCCGGCGCTGATCCTGGCGCCATCGAGCGGCTGCTGCGGGAGGGCTGGACCATCGCCGATCCTGATCCGGCGGCTCTGGACGCCGCCGCCCGGCTGGAGCGGCTTGGGCTGGTGGAGATCGACTGCCGGGAGTTCGTCCGCTGCGCCGAACCGCTGGACGAGGATTTTCCCCCGCCGGTGCGGGATTGCCAGGGCCGCATCCTGCTTCGGGCCGGACTGGACGAAGGGGACGACGCCTTTCGTTGTCCTGACTGCGAGCGTCCCGTTTACCCCCTTCTCTACGGCAAGCGGCGGTGCGCGGAGATGCGCAGCAGGGTGAAGCCCGAGGGTGTGGCCGCTTTTCTCCACGACGAACTGGACTCCCTGGGTGTGGTACGGCGGCTGGCCGAGGGGGTGTTCCGGGTCGAGACGGGTTACGGGGAAGCCCTGGTCTGTCTGGTGGAGCTGTGCCGCGATCCCCGTTATCTGTCCCGCGACCATGCCCGCATGCATCCCACCCTCTTTGTCGCCATCGATGCCCGCAATCTGAAGGAGCGTTTTCTTCCCGACCCCTGGCTGGTCCGGGCGACTCTGGCCGACGTTGTGACAGGATCCACCGAGCTGCCTGCTCTCCTGGACGATCTCCTCGCCCGGGAAACGCCTTCGACCCTGGTCAACGCCTCCCTGCCGGTCTACGACAAGGTGGTTCCGGCGCTTTTGCCCAGCCCTGCCTCCGGGCCGCAACGCCGTCAGTTCATGGTGGAGTTCGCGTCGGACCGGCTCCTGGTCGAGGATGCCGTGGTGGCGACGGCCAAGGCCGGGATGCAGCTCCAGGTGTTCGGCATCCTGTGGCGGCGCTTTCTGGAGGATCTGGCGGCGGGTCGGTCGCCGGATGATTTCCGGCCCATCAGCCTGAAAGAACTCACCAACGTCATCGATCCTGGGGACAAGAGCGAGGCCATCGACGAAATGAACGTCCGACGAGCCATCAACCGCCTGCAGCAGGATCTGTCGGAGACCGTGCGCCGGGAACTGGGGTTGCCCCTGGGACGAGAGGACATCATCCAGAACCTCCGCGATGGCCAGCGCCGCAGAGGCAACGGCTACCGCATCAACCCCCGCATGGTTCTGCCCAGGGTGTCATCCCCCTCCTGACAACGGCGAAAGCCCACCCCATCCTCGGCCCCGCGCACCCCGCCCGGGGCCGTTGCCATTTCATGGCCGGGAGGTTCTGCCGGACCATCTGTCTCCTTTTCCCTCCATGTGTCTCGAATTCCGCCGTGCCCTGAGGGCGGGCCATAAGCCCCGTCCAGGCCATCTGTCTCTGTTTCGTTCCATCTGTCTCGAAATCCGTCACCGACCCTGATTCCATGCGCCCTCCGCAAACCCATCTGTCTCGAAAATCGCCGACCTGTCCTCAAAACCGACGCCTCGAAACGGGAAAATCCGGCCATACCAACGGAACAACCCGCAGGCCGGAACAAGACCATGAATTCGAGAAACCACTACCCCGACCTTCACGGCGAGGCCGTCCGGGTCATCCGCTTCAAGGCCGGACAGCTTTCCCGATTGCCCTGTTTCACCAGGGCGGATGTGGAGGATCTGGAACAGGAACTGGCCATGGATCTGCTGCGGCGTTTGCCCTGGTTCGACCCCTCGCGGGCCGGGTTGGCCACCTTCCTCGACCGGATCGTTGGCCATCGCGCCGCCAACCTGGTGGCCGGGGCCATGGCCAAACGCCGGGGCGGCGGGTTGACCCTCGTCTCCGTGGACGATCTGGAATCGGGGGACGACCAGGAAACAACGCTGGACTCCCCGAACCAGGAGCGCGTCGAACTGGGGGTGGAGGTGCGCCGACTCCTGGGGCGGTTGCCGGAGGAGCATCGTCACCTCTGCCACCTGCTCATGGCGGTGGACAAGCCGGAGATCCCCCGGCGACTGGGCGTGAGCCGCGCCACCTTCTATCGCCGCCTTGCGGAGGTTCGCGGATTCTTCCGCGATGCAGGGCTGGAAGAAATCGCTATGGCCGCGTGAGACGGTTTTCGGAGATCGCCGGTAAGTATCCCAAGAGAAGGCACGAAACGCTCGACGACTTGAAAAGGAGAGACGGCGGTGGAACCGGAAAAGGCGCTCTGGATGGCGGTGCTCGAACAGGCGGTCAAGGACGCCCGTGCCCTCATCCGCAGGGCCAAGGCCGATCCGACGCTGTGGGACAGCCCGTCCTTCCGGGGAGAGGTGAAGTCCCTGAGGCGTTGGTTCCTCGCCAAATCCCAGCATCCGGGAGGCTTCGGCTTCGTTTGCGATCTCGCGGGCCTCGACCCGGAACGGGCGCTGGCCCGCATCGATGAGAAGTACCTCCGGCATTTGACGCCGGAGATTGGATAGACCCCCAGACCTTTGCCAAACAAGGAGATTGAAGATGGAACACCCCATCCCTCTCGAAACCCTGCCGGAGTTGCCCCCGGCACAGCTTGCGGCCCTGCCGGTGGACCAGTTGGCCGCACTGTTGGACGAAGCCGATGCCCATCTGCGCCGGGCCAGGGCGATCAAGGAGAGCCTGGACGAGGCCGTCGCCCACCGTTACGGCGACCGCGCCGCCCTGGTGCGCAACCAGAATCAGAAGCCCACCGGCATCGTCCGCTTCGATGACGGCCCCTTCGTCGTCATCGCCGACCTTCCCAAGAAGCCGGAGTGGGATCAGGAGCGGCTGGCCGCCATTGTCGGGCAGATCAGCGAATCAGGCGAGAACGCACTGGACTATGTCGAGGTCGCCTACCGGGTGCCGGAGAGTCGCTACAACGCCTGGCCCGCCTCCATTCGGAAGTTCTTCGAGGCCGCCCGCACCCTCAAGGTCGGCAAACCCACCTTCAAGCTCGAACGGCCTGCGGGCCGGGGAGGATTCTGATGGCCATTTCCCTCGCTTCCCTCAATCGCCAACAGGCGGTTCTGCCGCCCCGCATCCTGGTCTACGGCGTGGCCGGGGTGGGCAAGAGCACCCTGGGAGCGTGCGCTCCCAACCCGGTTTTCATCCTCACCGAGGACGGGCTGGGGCTGCTCCAGGTCACCAGTTTTCCCCTGGCCCGCACCTTCGGTGAGGTGCTGGAGGCCCTGGACAGCCTGCTGGCCGAAAACCACGACTTCGAGACCGTGGTGCTGGATTCCCTGGATTGGCTCGAACCCCTGATCTGGTCCGAGGTGTGCCGCCTCAACCGAGTCAACAGCATCGAGGACATGGGGTATGGAAAGGGCTACGTCGCCGCCCTGGACCTCTGGCGCTCCTACCTGGATCGCCTCAACCGGCTGCGTTCGGAGAAGAACATGGTGGTGGTGCAGATCGCCCACGCCACCATCCGGCGCTTCGATTCCCCGGAGCACGACCCCTTCGACCGCTACGACGTCAAGCTGCACCAGAAAGCCGCCGCCCTGGTCCAGGAGCACAGCGATTGTGTCCTGTTCGCCAATTACCGGGTGGCGGTGACCAAGGCGGAGGTCGGTTTCGGACAGCGGGTCAACCGCGCCGTCGGCACCGGCGAGCGCCTGCTCTTCACCCAGGAACGGCCCGCCTTTCTGGCCAAGAACCGTTACAACCTGCCCGGCGAGCTGCCCATGGACTGGACCACCCTCCAGGCCCACCTCACCGGCGATCATCAGACCCAAGCCGCATAAGGAGACAACTCATGGCACAACTCGGCGGAACCTTCGACGCCTCCCAGGTGGACCCCTCCCAGCCCCACGAGACGCTGCCCCCCGGCGACTACCGGGTGCAGATCGTCAACAGCGAGATGCGGGCCACCAAGACCGGAACCGGCCAATACCTCTGGCTGGAGATGGACATCCTGGACGGACCCCTGGCCGGGCGGAAGCTCTTCGACCGGCTCAACCTGGTCAACCCCAACCGGCAGGCGGAAGAGATCGCGCAACGCACCCTCTCGGCCATCTGCCACGCCGTGGGACGGATGCAGGTGGCCGACTCGGAGGAACTCCACTTCAAGCCGCTGCTGGTGAAAGTGGCGGTGGGCAAGACCGGTTACAACGAAACGAAGGGCTACAAGCCCGTAGCCAACGCCGCTCCCGCGCCGCGACCGGCTTTTCAGCCGCCGCAGGCCCAGCAGGCTCCCCAGCCGCAACCGGCGCAACAACCCGCCGCCCAGGCTTCCCGTCCCGCGCCCGCCGCCGGTGGGGTTGGTCCCTGGCGGAGGATGGGGTGAGGAAAATAAGCGGGCGGGACCGTCAACCATTCGCTGCCAGGCACCGGTGACGGCCCGCCCCATCCAAGGCTTCAATTTTGGAGAAGACCCATGGACACTGCCATCCTGAACCATCGGGATGAGCGGGACAAGACCCCCTTGCCCGCGACTCGGGAGGAGTGCCGCGCCCGGCTCATCCAATTGCAATCCGACATCGCCGCCATCCGCGACCAGATCGCCGCCGCCGACCTGGACCGTCAGGCCCGGGGAGGCCAGATGGATGCTGGCTGGTACCACCGCGCCCGTACCGCCCTGCGCTTCAAACGGGAAGAGCTGGCCCGGCTCCAGGCCCATCAGCGCACCCTGCCCGGCGGCCCCGCCGAGCGCAAGGAGCGGCTGCGGGAGTGCATCATCGCCGCCGTCCGCCCCGACTACAACGACGACGAATGGCGCGAGGTGATGGACGAGGCCCATCGCCTGCTGTTGGGCCAGGGGGGTGCGTGATGGCTCCCCTCCCCAAACCCAACGGCCCCACGGTGGAGGCGATCCTCGCTGCCTACGAGGCGGATGCCGGGAGAGGCTTCCGCCCTCACCTGGGGGCCTCGATCATCGGTCGGGAGTGCGACCGCTCCCTGTGGCTGGACTTCCGCTGGACCGCCCGCGCCAGCTTCGGCGGTCGCATGCTGCGCCTGTTCGAAACCGGGCAACTGGAGGAGAACCGGCTTATCCGCAATCTGCGCCGCATCGGAGTCACCGTCCTGGAGGTGGACCCCCATACCGGTCGCCAGTGGCGGGTGGAGGCCTGCGACGGCCACTTCGGCGGTTCGCTGGACGCCGCCGCCCTGGGCATCCCGGAGGCTCCCAAGACCTGGCACGTCTGCGAGTTCAAGACCCACAACGCCACCTCTTTCGCCGAGTTGCGCAAGCACGGGGTGCAGAAAGCCAAGCCCCAGCATTACGCCCAGATGCAGGTCTACCTGCACCTCACCGGCATGACCCGCGCCCTGTACCTGGCGGTCAACAAGGACACCGACGACCTCCACGCCGAGCGCCTCCAGGTCGACGGCGCGGAAGGGCTGCGTCTGCTGGCCAAGGCCGAGCGGATCATCCGCGCCGAACGTCCGCCGATGCGGATCAGCGCCGACCCCTCCTGGTACCAGTGCCGGATGTGTCATCACCACCCCCTCTGCCATGAGGGTGCCTCGGCGGAACGCAATTGCCGCACCTGCCTTCACTCCACCCCGGCGGAAATCGGTTTGTGGCTCTGCAGCCCCTCCGAACGACTGATGGCCCTCGAGGCCCAGAAGGCGGGTTGCTCCGGCCACCTCTTCATCCCCGACCTGGTGGTGGGCGAGCAGACCGACGCCGACCCCGCTGGGGCGTGGGTGGAATACCGCCTGCCGGACGGCTCCCTTTGGCGGGATGGAGGTGAGCCATGTTGATGCTCCGTCCGTATCAACGCGAGGCCCTCGACGCCATCTACCGCTATTTCGAGACCAGCACCGGCAATCCTCTGGTGGTGATCCCCACCGCCGGGGGCAAGAGTCTGGTCATGGCCACCTTCATCCAGGAGGCGATTCAGTTCTATCCCGATACCCGCATCCTGGTGGTGACCCACGTCCGCGAGCTGATCAGCCAGAACTTCTCCGAGCTGATGAATCTCTGGCGGTCAGCCCCGGCGGGCATTCACAGCGCCGGGCTGAACAGCCGCGACACCGAGGCACAGGTGCTTTTCTGCGGCATCCAGTCGGTCCACAAACGGGCCTACGACATCCAGCGGGCCGACCTGGTGCTGGTGGATGAGGCGCACCTCATTCCCCGCAACTCCGACACCATGTACCAGCGTTTCCTGGGGGATCTCAAGCGCATCAACCCCTACATGAAGATCATCGGTCTCACCGCCACCCCGTATCGTCTGGACAGCGGACTGCTGCACCAGGGCGACGGGGCGCTCTTCGACGATATCGCCTACGAGGTGCCGGTGCGGAATTTGGTGGACCAGGGATATCTCGCCCCCCTGATCAGCAAACGCACCGACACCCAGTTGGACGTCTCCGGCGTCGGCACCCGGGGCGGGGAGTTCATCCCCGGCCAACTGGAGGCGGCGGTGGACAAGGATCCCGTCACCCGGGCAGCGGTGGAGGAGATCATCGCCCACGGGCAGAACCGGCGCTCCTGGCTGCTCTTCTGCTCCGGCGTTTCCCACGCCCGGCACGTCCAGGAGGCGGTGCAGGCCCATGGTGTTTCCTGCGCCACCATCTTCGGCGATACCCCCAAGGCGGAACGGGACGAGATCGTCGCCGCCTTCAAACGCGGCGAGATCCGCGCCCTGGCCTCCATGGGGGTGCTGACCACCGGCTTCAACGCCCCGGCGGTGGAGTTGATCGCCATGCTGCGCCCCACCAAATCCACCGGCCTCTACGTCCAGATCGCCGGACGCGGCATGCGCCTCGCGCCGGGGAAAATTGACTGTCTGGTGCTGGATTTTGCGGGCAACGTCCAGCGCCACGGCCCCATCGACAAGGTGAAGCCGAAAAAGCCCGGCGAAGGGGACGGCGACGCCCCGGTCAAGACCTGCGAGACGTGCCAGACCATCAATTACGCGGCGGTGCGTCACTGCACCCAGTGCGGCCACGAGTTCCCGCCGCCGGAGTGCGACAAGCTGGAGGCTACCGCCACCACGAAGGAGATCCTCACCGGCGGCAAGGTGGAATGGGTCAAGGTCTACGACATCGCCTACCGCCTGCACCAGAAGGAGGGCAAGCCGCCCTCGCTGCGCGTGGAATACCTCTGCGGCTTCAACTGGCACCGGGAATGGGTCTGCTTCGAACACACAGGTTTCCCACGCCAGAAGGCTGCCAGTTGGTGGGCTCGTCGCGCCCCCGCCGGGGTGCGGGTGCCGGACAGCGTGGCCGAGGCCCTGGAGCTGGTGGATCACCTGCTTATCCCGGAGGAGATCGCCATCCGACCGGCGGACCGCTTCGTGGAGGTGGTGGGCGCACGTTTCGGCGAGGAGACAAACCATGGTTGATCCCACCGAACGCGAGCAGGCGGCCCTGCGCGCCGCCGCCCCCCTGGCCGGGGAATACGTCGAGAGCCTGGGCAAGACCGACCTCACCCTTTTCACGGTGGAGGAGTTCCTCACCCTGATCCGAGTGATCGTCGGGGCCTACCTGGAAGCCAAGGCCCGCTTGGATATCAACGACACCTGGGACGATGTCCCGTTTTGAGCGAAGGAACAAAGAGCATGAACGCGATCACCGAAAACACCCATCCACTGATCACCATCGGCGAGGCCACCGTCCCGGTCATCGAATACCGGGGCAAACGCGCCGTCACCTTCGCCATGGTGGATCAACTTCATCAACGCCCGGAAGGGACGGCCAGAAAAAGGTTCAACGACAACAAAGATCGCTTCGTCGCCGGAGAGGATTTCCATCTCGTTGATTATTCTCAAATGTCCGAATTTCGGACATTTGGTCTGGAGGTTCCCCCTCGCGGTCTGACCCTCCTGTCCCAGTCCGGCTATCTGATGCTGGTGAAGTCCTTCACCGACGAGCTGGCGTGGCAGGTCCAGCGGGAACTGGTGAACCGGTATTTCCAGACGGTCCCCACCTCTGCCGCGCACCAACTCTACCTGATGGCCAAGACCGTTTGGGAGCAGGAGGAGCGCGTTCGTCAGATCGAACTGACCAGCTCCGAGCAACAGCGGCGGATCGACGCCATCGCCAAACGGCAGGCCGACATGGATGGCGACACCGGCTACATGACCGCCCTGGCCTTCCGCCGCCGGGAGAACATTCCGGCTCCCCTGACCCTGGCCCGACGGCTGGGGATCATGGCCAGCGACCTGTGCCGCGACCTGGGCATTCGCACCGGCAGGGTGCCCGACGAACGGTGGGGGTCGGTGAACAGCTATCCCGTCGAGGTGCTGCGGGAGTGCCTCGCCACCGTGAACCGCCAAGCGGCCTGAAAGGAGAGACGACTATGAGCGAAAACTTCATGACCCAGTACGGCGACCGGTTGATCGCCGGAGGCTTCCCCTTCCTGCCCATCGTCCCCGGCGAGAAATTTCCGGGACGTTTCGAGCGGGGCGCGTGGCTTCCCTACAAGGGCTGGACCCGCCACGCCGCCCGCGCCACCACGACCCACGAACTGGCCATCTGGAAGCAGTGGCCCGACGCCGGGATCGGCATTCCCTGCGGTCTGGTGGCCGGGGTGGATATCGATATCGCCGACGATATCGGTCTGGCGGAACGATTCCAGTCCCTGGCCTTCGAGCTGCTGGGCGAGACACCGGCGGTGCGCATCGGCAACGCCCCCAAGCGGATGCTGGTCTATCGCACGGATGCTCCCTTCAAGGGGATCAAGGCCCACCCCCTGGAGGTGCTCTGCCAGGGCCAGCAGTTCGTCGCCTATGCCATCCATCCCGGCACCGGCAGGCCCTACGAATGGCCGGTGCGCTCCCTGGCCGACCTGACCCTGGCGGATCTCCCGGTCATCACCGAGGCGCAGGCCCGCGCCTTCATCGACCAGGGGCTGGTGCTGCTGCCGGAAGGGATGCGCCCGGTGCGCCTGGAGCGCAACCATTCGGTAATTCCTAATGGTTCACCGTCGCCGGTTGTTTGCCAAACGAGCCACGATCTGGGCGGCACCCAGGAAGCGATCCAGGACGCCCTTCGCCACCTCGTCAACGCCGACCTGCCCTATGACGACTGGGTGCGTGTCGGCATGGCCCTCAAAGGGGCGTTGGGCGAGGCGGGCGCGGGTCTGTTCGCCGACTGGTCCGCCTCGTCCGCCAAGAACGTCCCCGAAACCACGGCCCGCGCCTGGGCCAGTTTCCACCCCACCGTCATCGGCGCGGGGACCATCTACCACCTGGCCCAGAGGCATGGCTGGAAGCCGGATGCCGCCCTCACCCTGAACCCGGCCAATCAGCACCCCGGCCCCCACCCGGCAGCGCCACTGCTGCAAAAGGTGCCCAGGGTTCCGTTGGCAGCGCCTGCGGAAGACGCCCCGCCGTTCCTGGACGGGCCGGAGTGGAACGTCACCGACATGGACGGGGTGCTGGGCCATCTGGTGGATTACATGGTGTCCACCGCCACCCGACCCCAGCCCATTCTGGCAGTGGGCAACGCTCTCTGCGCCCTGGGGGCGTTGATGGGGCGGCGATACCGCACCGAAACCGACATCCGCAGCAACCTCTACGTGGTAGGCATCGCCGACAGCGGCTCCGGTAAGAACCACAGCCGGGAGGTGATTACCGACCTGCTGTTCCGCGCCGGGCTGAAGAAGTTCCTGGGCGGTAACCGCATCGCCTCCGGCGCGGGCCTGCTGCGGGCCATTCACGATCACCCGGCCATCCTCTTCCAGCAGGACGAGTTCGGCATGTTCCTCCAGGCCGCCGCCGACCGCAAGCGCAGCCCCAAACACATCACCGACATCCTGGACCTGATGACGGAGCTGTACTCCTCGTCCGCCACCGTCTTCCTGGGGCCGGAATACGCCATGCCGGACAAGAAGGGGCGACAGGACATCAACCAGCCCTGCCTGTGCCTCTACGGCACCACCACGCCCACCCTCTTCTGGACGGCCTTGAAGAGCGCCAACGTCGCCGACGGCTCCCTGGCCCGCTTCCTGATCCTGAAGACCCAGGACGATTACCCGGAGGCCAGCGGTGCTGCGGCCCTGCGCCAGCCGCCCGAAGAGCTGGTGGCCGCGCTGGCCGCCATCGCCCAGAACGGCAGCGGAGGCGAGGGCAACCTGGCGAACCTGACCACCGGCCCGGAGACCGCCATCCATCCGCAGGTGGTGTCCATGCTGCCGGAGGCGCGGGAGCGGTTCGCCGCCCTGAACCGGCAGGTCACAGCCTTGTTGCGGCGGTCGCGGGGGAGCCAGTTCTCGCCCATCCTGGCGCGGGCCTGGGAGAACGCCGCCAAGGTGGCCCTGATCCGGGCGGTTTCCGCCGACCCCGCGCAACCGGTGATCCGAGACGAGGACGCCCTCTGGGCCATCGCCCTGGTGCGCTACGCCGTCAACACCTTCATCGCGGACGTGGAACGTTTCGTCGCCGACAACCAGACCGAGCAGAATCATAAGCGGGTGCTGGGCATCATCCAGAGCGCAAGGGCGAAAGGCATCACCCAGCGCGACCTCTCCCGGCGCACCCAATTCCTGGACCGGCGGCAGCGGCAGGAGGTGGTGCAGGCCCTGCTCGATGGCGGACAGATCGTGGGCGAGTCACGTCCAAGCCGGACCCAACCGGCGATGGTCTACCGGGTTCCATGACCCGGGAAACACCCGGCAAGTCCGTCATGTGCCTCCCGGTGACGAACTTGCCGGTGCAACACCATGAAATTACATCGGAAATAGTGAACGTGGCAGGCGTCAACCGTAGGAAAAAAAAGAAGAAGGTAAATGCTCTATACATATTCTCTATATATAAAGGGCTTTTTTACCAGAGGTTGACTCATTGACAGATCATGATTTTCTTTTTTGTTTCATATGGATGAAAGGAAAGAACCAGTCATCCAGGCTGGTTTGACGGATTGAACGCACCAAAACCCCGCAGAGCGACGGATCAGGGATCGGCCTCCCGCTCCATCGCCCTCACCCAACATCACCACAAGGAGTGAGGACGATGACCGTTTCCCGAACCGCGCCCAGGGGCGCACCACCTCAACCCAGGCCGGAGTCTTCCGGCGCAACCGCCATCCTCGCCCTGGACCTGGGCAGCAAGACCGGCTGGGCCCTGCATCAGGCCGACGGCCCCATCACCAGCGGCGTGATGGAATTCAAACCGGGTCGTTTCGAGGGCGGCGGCATGGCCTTCGTCCGCTTCAAGCACTGGCTGGACGAAGTCCGCCTCTTCGCGGAACCGCTGGGCGCGGTGTTCTTCGAGGAGGTCCGGGCCCATGCCGGAGTGACCGCCGCCCATGTCTACGGCGGCTTCCTCGCCCACCTCACCGCCTGGGCCGAGCAGCACCAGCTTCCGTATCAGGGTGTGCCGGTGGGAACCATCAAACGACATGCGACGGGCAAGGGCAACGCCTCGAAGGAGGAGATGCTGGAGGCCATGCGGCGCAAGGGTCATCAGCCGGTGGACGACAACGCCGCCGACGCCCTGGCCATCCTGCACTGGGCCCTGGACGAGGAGGTGGTCAAATGATCGGTGGACCTCGCCCCCCTCGCTCCTGTCTCGCCCGGTTCATCCCGGAGCGGAGCAACAAGGAAGAGACCAAGAAATTCGGCTGGCGGGACCACGGCATTCTGGTCATCGACGCCAACGACCCCCGTCTGGCTTGGCCGGAACGGGAGTTGATCAAGCAACTGGGCGAGAAGCTCTATGGCCGCCGCCAGGGAAAGGAGGTGAAGCATGGCTGAATCGAAATGGACCCCCAAGCTGGTGGCGGATCGGCTGGAAGAAGCCGCCAGCACCCTGCGCCGCCTGCCGGTGGCCGGGCTGAAGCCCAGGGAATACGGCAATGCTTGGCCCACGGTGATCCACGAATTTTGTGAGGCCTATGGCTGGAACGAGGCAGTGGTCCGTCTTGGCCCCCCACCCTCCGAGGCCATCACCCGCATGGACGAGTGCCTGGACTGGTTGCGGTGGTTGGAAGCAGAGGATGTCAGGCTGGTCTGGTCTCGCGCCACCCGGGTGCCATGGAAACTCATTCAGCGGCAGCTTGGGGTAGCCAGATCGACGGCAGCCGCCAGATGGACTGCCGCCATCATGCAGATCGTCGCCATTCTCAACCTGCCAGGAAACAAAATGTCCGGACATCTTCCTGCCGGACATGCCGGACAAAATTTGCTATGATTCCCATCACAATGACGGGAGCGTGCGCACGCCGGTCCCGACGCAACCGATCACCACCAAAACCCGCCCGGGGAAACTCGCGGCGGGTTTTGCTTTTCTGGAGACCGCCAATGCCGGAAGCGACCCCCTGGCCCCACTTTGCCGCCGCCGAGCTTACCTGTCACTGCGGCTGCGGTCGGATGGAGATGGACCCCGAATTCATGTCCCTCCTGGAAATGCTTCGGACGGCCTACGGCAAGCCCATGACCGTCACCTCCGGCTTTCGCTGCCCGATGCACAACCTCCAAGCCTCCAGCACCGGCCTGTCCGGCCCGCACGTCACCGGCAAGGCGGTGGATCTCCAGGTGGCGGGGGAGGACGCCTTCCGCCTGCTGGCCATGGCCGTCAGCTTCGGTTTCACCGGCATCGGCCTACGGCAGAGCGGTGCTTCCCAGGAGCGCTTCATCCACTTGGACACCATCGAACAGGGGCCGGGCCGTCCCCGTCCTCGCGTTTGGACCTACTGATCGGAGATCCCGCCATGAACCGCTATTCGTTCCTTGCCCGCTTCAAGGAACCGTCCACCTGGGCGGCACTGGCCGCCGGGCTGGCCATCGTCACCGGGCATGATCCGTCCCTGGCCGCCGATACCGCGTTGCAGATCGCGGGCGGTGTCGCCACCCTCGCCGGGGTGGTGCTGGCCGAGTCCAACAACCGCAACCCACCGCTCCTCTGATGGACACCCTCCAGGACATCCTCCTGCGCCTGGGCCAGATCCAGGGTTCGCTGGAAGCCATCGAGGGTCGCCAGAAGGAAATGACCCGCTGGCTCGACGGCATGGACTCCCGCCTGCGCGCCGTGGAGATCAAGGCCGCGCTGTGGGGTATTGCCGGTGGCGGCGGGACCATGGCCCTGGTTCACTTCCTGAAGCCGTAGTGTCGCCATGGTCAGCGTCACCGTCAACGAGAACGCTGTCAACAAAGTCTTCGCCGACCTGGAGAAGCAACTGCGTTTCGCCGCCGCCCAGGCACTGACCAAGACCGCGCAGGACGCTCAGGAGGAAGTGAAGCGGCAGTTGCCGGAACGCTTCACCATCCGCACCGGCTGGCTGGCCAAAGGCATCCGCATCCGCCCGGCCAGCCGGAACAACCTGAAGGCCTCGGTGCTGGTCAAGGACGCCTTCATGGCCCTGCAGGAGACCGGCGGCGACAAGACCTCCCCCTTCGGCGACGCCCTGGGTGTGCCGGTGGGGGCACGTCCCACCCCCCAGAACATCACCCGTCCCTCCAAATTCCCCGGCGCATTGCTCGCCAAGAAGGGCTTCTTCATCGCCCCCATCACCCACGGCTCCAAGACCACGGGCGTCTGGAAGCGCACCGGCAAGGGCCGCCGTGAGCGGCTGCAACTGATGTACGTCTTCGAGCGGAAGGTGCGGCTCAAGCCCAGGTTCGGCTTCCACGAAACGGTGCGCAAGGTGGCGGTGGAACGGTTTCCCCATCGGTTTGCCGAGGCGCTGCGGCAGGCCTTGGCCTCTTTGAGGTGATGCTGCGATCAAATGCTGTGCCATATCAGATAGTTCTGGTTCCTTCCCGGCCAAGAAATCGGCGGGTGCCGCGCGACCCCGGCTTTTCGCTAGCGCCAGACCGGAAAACGGGTACGCATTTCCAGGTACGCAGTACGCACCATGCCTGAATTTGTGATGGCAAAACAAGATGATCAAGAATCATCAGGGTGCGTACCGGCAAGGTGCGCGGTACGCACCCTGGTACGCACCCGGCGGGATTGGTACGCACCCCGGTGCGCACCCACAGTCGGACAGTCGGGAGATTGAATATGGGAATGTCCATCCGCGCCTATGCTCGTCAGCGGGGGGTGAGCGAGGGAGCGGTGCGCAAGGCGATCAAGGCGGGGCGCATCCCCGCTGAATCGGACGGGACCATCGACCCCGCCAAGGCCGACGCCGCCTGGGAACGCAACACCGACCCGGCCCAGCAGCGCAAACCGGACCCAATCCCACCGGTTCGGACAATGCCTCAACCAGTCCGGGAGACGCCCCCTCTGCCGCAACCCAGGCCAACGGTGCGTCCCCCGTCGCCCGACCCGGAACCAGGGCCAAGCAATCCGGCGGTCCCCAACTACCAGGTCAGCCGGGCCATCCGGGAGACCTACAACGCCAAGCTCACTCGCATGGATTACGAGGAACGCCAGGGCAAGCTGCTGAAGGCCGAGGATGTGGCCCGCGACGCCTTCGAGATGGCGCGCCGGGTGCGGGACCGGCTGCTGGGTATTCCCAGCCGCATGGCGGCGGTGCTGGCTTCCGAGACCGACGCCAAGAGCATCGAACGCCTGCTGGATCAGGAACTGCGCATCGCCCTGGAGGAGCTTTCCCGATGAATTCTATCCCCGCCATGGCCAAGGCCATCGAAGTCTGGCCGGTGGAACGGCTGATCCCGTATGCCGCCAACGCCCGCACCCATTCCGAGTCCCAGGTGGCGAAGGTGGCCGCCTCCATGAAGGAGTTCGGCTTCACCAGCCCGATCCTGGTGGACGGCAAGGACGGCATCATCGCCGGGCACTGCCGCCTGATGGCGGCCCGCAAGCTCGGCCTGGATCAGGTGCCGGTGATTGTCCTGGACCACATGACCGACGCCCAGCGCCGGGCCTACATCCTGGCCGACAACAAGCTGGCCCTGGATGCGGGCTGGGACAACGACATCCTGGCCGCCGAACTGGATCGCCTGCGGGAGGACGGTTTCGAGCTGGAGGTGATCGGTTTCTCCGACGAGGAGTTGGGTGACCTTCTGGACGGCATGGGAGACGGTGAAGGTGGCGCTGGCGGTGCGGGAGATGAGGAGACCATTCCCGAACCGCCACCGAACCCCGTCAGCCGCCCCGGCGATCTCTGGGTGCTGGGCGATCATCGTCTGCTCTGCGGCGACAGCACCAAGGCCGACGATGTGCAGCGGCTGATGAAGGGTGAGCGGGCCATTCTCTTCGCCACCGACCCCCCGTATCTGGTGGATTACGACGGCACCAACCATCCGCCGAACAAGACGTACAAGGAGCGGCAGGAAAAAGCCAAGCCGGCTGCTGCCGGGAAGGTGAAGAAGGGGTGGCTGGATGGCAACAAGGACTGGTCGGACACCTACGGCGTGACCTGGGACGACTCCAGCCAGGGGCCGGAGTTGTACGAGGGGTTCATCCGGGCGGCCATCGACCACGCCATCGACACCCATGCCGCCTGGTACTGCTGGCACGCCTCCAAACGACAGGCGATGTTGGAGGCGGTCTGGGAAAAGATGGGGGCCTTCGTCCACCAGCAGATCATCTGGAACAAGCCCTCGCCGGTATTGACCCGGACGCACTACCTCTGGAAGCACGAACCCTGCTTCTACGGTTGGATTCGCGGCAACCGGCCTGAAAAGATCGAGAGCGCCGAACCGGCCTACACGGTATGGGACATCAAGGGGCTTACCGGAGACGACCGCCCCGAGCATCCGACCCCCAAGCCACTGGATTGCTTTGCCATTCCCATGCGCCAGCATGTGGAAGCGGGCGGGCTGTGCTACGAGCCGTTCAGCGGTTCGGGATCGCAGATCATGGCCGGAGAGCAGACCGGGCGACGGGTCTATGCGATGGAGATCAGCCCAGTTTATGTGGACGTTGCCGTGAAGCGGTTCCTCCAGGCGACCGGGAAGATTGTCTATCTGGAAGGAAGCGGCGGTAAGACCTTCGAGCAGATCGCCGCCGAGCGAAGCATTGCGCTCGATCAGGCGGCTCTTCCGGTCACGACTCAGGAAAAACAGGAATGATGTCCCCACTGCTCAGGTCGGCGATGTAAGTCACCTGGCGGTATTCGTTCGGACTGGAAGCCACGAACACCCCACCGGTGGACTGAATCGCTACCCCATACTTCCGGGTGAGACGGGTCAACTCCTCCATGAAGGCGTCGTAGTTCCGTTCCATCTGGGGGGTGGCTGGCTGCTCCATTTTCTGACTCCTCAACAGGTCCGTTCGTGGCAGGGATATCTGGGTGCCAACCGCCGTCCTGTTGCCGGGGCGGCGGTTGGCGCCGGTTCATCCGGCCACCCG
>PEAJ01000085.1 GCA_002753495.1 Magnetococcales bacterium HA3dbin3
TGGAACAAAAGAACCGGCAGTCGAACAACGCGAGGAACCCAAGGTACGAAGGAGCGTACCCGTCAAAGATCGACCACCGAAACCTGAACGACCGGAATCTCCTCCAGAAACAGGCGCGCGACATCCTGGAAGCGATCGGCGACATCGGTGACCAGAAAATCGAGGGTCCGCGCATGCCCAGGCGGTGCCGGCAGAATGTCATGACCCAGGTGGCGATCCAGCTCCCGGGCGACGGCGGCAGCGGAGTCGATCAGTCGGATCTCCGGTCCCATCACCTCTTGGATGATCTCCTTGAGCAGCGGGTAGTGGGTGCAACCCAGGATCAGGGTATCCATGCTTTCGCGACGCAAGGGGGCAAGGGTCTCGGAAACAACAAGGCGTGTCGCCGGATGCCGCGTCCACCCCTCTTCGACCAGGGGCCCGAACAAGGGGCAGGGGGCACAAACAACATGCACCCGCGGATTTGCGCGCATGAGTGCGGAAGGGTAGGCCCGGCTGGCGATGGTCGAACGGGTACCGATGACACCGATGCGACCGCCCGGGGAGCTCTCCAGCGCCATGCGACACCCCGGCTCGATCACGCCAAGGCTCGGGACGGCACAATGCGCCCGCAGGGCGTCCAAACCCAGGGCAGAGGCGGTGTTACAAGCCACCACCACCCCCTTGACCCCCCGACGGAGCAAAAATGCCCCCACCTGCAAGGTATAGCGCTCGACGGTACGCGCGGACTTCGACCCATAGGGCACACGCGCCGTATCCCCAAGATAGACGAGGCTCTCCGCGGGAAATCGCCGGGCAATCGCCTTGAAAACCGTGAGCCCGCCCACCCCGGAATCAAAGACCCCGATGGGCCGTGAATCGTAGCGTTCGACCATCCGTCCACTCTACTCCGACGACCGTGCAAAGAAAACCGTTGCCATCAAGGCGCGTCTTTGCTAGTTTGCCTCCGGTCGCGGCCCGGGGTCGTGGAAATGAGGGGCGCGACGAGGGGTTGGCCTTCGCCGCGGATGTGGTGAAACTGGTAGACACGCTGTCTTGAGGGGGCAGTGGCGCAAGCCGTGCCGGTTCGAGTCCGGCCATCCGCACCAGGTCAATCCCCGCGAGGGTCCCGAGGTGTCCGAGAAAGCCCGAGAAATCGGGCTTTTTTTGTTGCCCTTTTTGTTGACTGCCCCGCATCCAGCCTGGTCTGGAATTGGAGTGAGGGTGGGAGCCTGACAAAAAGAACAGGTGAGCTACGCTGCGTCCAAGACGGAAACCCGTAACTGTTTCCCGAGGGCCAGCAGGGCGTGCTCCACGTGCCCGATGTGAGATTGGTGCCGTAGATTCAGCAGCCGTCGAACGGCCATTTCAGAAACGCCCAACCTTCTTCCGAGCGCGGACTTGGTAAGCCCATGCTCCCGCATGGCCTGGTAGAGCCCCAGCTTTGCCACGACCAGCGGTGGCAGGGTTACCGTTCCCTGTCCTTGCCTGGCCCGACTGGGAACCGGAAGCTCCTGTTTGAGGTGTATGATTCCTTCCAAGGCGGACACCAGGCAATCCATCGCCCCAGCCGTCGCGGATTCCGCTGAATCGTCGCCACTCAGCGCCCCGGGCACGTCGGGAAATGAGATGTAACAACCCGGATGATCTTGTTGAATATCAAAAGGAAAAACCGGGTTCATGGCAGTCCCCTCAAATGTCGTCTTTCGTCAAGCCAAGCTGCTTGAGCATGGCCGTAAGAAGACCTGGAGCCAGCTCTTTTTTCCGATCCTTGATCGTGCAAAATCGCCCCCCCAAGAAAAGCCGACCATGGCTTCCCTTCCCGTGGGCGCTATGAAACTCGACCGGCATGCCGTTGGCCTTGGCATACCTCTTGACCCTGGCGATGAACTCATTCCCATCCATGACCAACAGTTTCGATTATTTATAGTCGACTGTCAACCGACACGGAGGACGCCCCTTCACCTGAGTTTGGCTTGATGCCCCCTGTCCAGTAAGAAGCTATCCCCTCTTTTTCCTTTCCCTGCGGCTTCTCTCCTACGGTAAACTGGCCGACGGAAGTGGTCGGGCAGGATTGGGTGAAAACAAGGGGGGGGGGTATGACCGATCGCGAAAAGAAGACGTCGTCCTCGAGAGATATCTGGCTGGTTATCACCGCTGGTTTTGCTGCCTGCATCAGCGTGTATACAGCCTGGTCTTCCGTGGTTATCACCGTGGCCAGAGAGCAGGTCGCCCCGCTAGAGATGACAAAATCGCAGTGGAACCAGGTCGCGGCGTACCTGAATGAGTGTCACCGCCTAATATCTAAACAAAAGATAAACCTTGAAGAACCCATAGCAAGCTATATTTTCGCCGTACGAGACGGAAGAATCACGCTCCCCGAGGCCATAGATGCTGCACGGTTCAATAAAGAAAAACTTGATTCTGCCTTAACAGAACTTGCCCTGTTGGAGGCCAAATTGGAGTTCTTGGAGGAGAAATTAGAGGAAGTGGAGGAGCGCGAGCGCACTAGGCGTATCGAGAGGCTAGGGGATACCCTGAGAAAAGAACGCGTCCGCTTACTACTCGAGAGTAAAGGATATCACTTGGGAGGGTGGCCATGAGATGTGCTGGGCTTTCTAGGGTGGAGGTCGCCGCGCTGTTTGTTCTCTTTGGAATCGTAGCCTGGGTTGCAATCCCAAAAATATATCCATACCTCTCTAGGGATCTAGCCCTGGCCACCCTCACCCGGGAGTTGTCAAAGAACAACGCCATTAACGCTGCCTCTTGTGCCCATGCCGACGCATCCACCTGCATCCCAGTCGCCAGCTGCGCGGACGCTGTAAGAATGCTCGTTGCAAATCTCCCGCTCGGCGTCACCGTTGTAGTCGACCCGGCGGATGTTGGCACCGGAGGTTATTACACTTTTCGGAGGTGCTTTCTGAAAGACACTTTTTTTGGTGGCGTCTCTGCTTTTTTTGTAACCCTCACACCTCGCTCGACGCCGTAGCGCTTTTCTTTGGTCGATGTCTTCCGGGACCTTGTTTGAACGGGGTATTTTCGTTCCCAGTCCGCCCTTTGCCAGGGCTCGCCGATCCTCCGGACCCTTGCAATCATCCCTGATTGATCCCTGTGGTGCGCGGTGTCGGCTTCCCCGGCGAGGCATGCGCCCACGTCCCAAGGAACACCTCCAGAATACGCGCACGCAGGGTGACACCAGTCAAAAACAGGGAACGCCGACACCAGAACGCCTGGTCCGAAGGGGCACCGATGTGACCCGCCAACATCGGAGCGGCCACCCGGGTCAGCTCCAGCGATTCTCGCCGCACCGCCCCCTCCAGCTCCTGAAAAAGGCTCCCCAGAGGCTCCTCGCCACGCTCCACGGCATCTCGCGCCTCGGGGGCAATCCCTGTCAGCACCATCTCCGAATGGGCAAAAATCAGATCCCGCTGGCCAACCCCCAGCCAGGCATCCCGAACCAGAATCGGATCCCCGGTCGGTAACCGGTACGCCGCTCCCCAGAGATTCGGGGCCTCGAATCCAGCCGGACGGAAGGCCTGACCCTCCAGGCGCACCCGCAGCGGATGCCCGAGGAGGGACTCCAGGTGACGTGTCAGAGACTCCTCGCACACCAGGGCACGCCGCATTGTCGTGTCCAGGGCAAGAAAGGGCCCGGGGCTGTCTACCAGGAGGGCACTGCCTCGCCAATCTTCGAGAATGCACAGCGCGGCGAGGGGGTCGGCATGCGCTCCGGCGACGTTCACCCACCCCCCCCCCTCCCCGCCACATCCAGGACCGCAACCCGGTACCACCGTCATCGCCCCCCGGACAAATCCAACACGGGCAAAGACGCGACACAGAGGTCCAACGCACGTCACCACCGCTGATAAACCTCCCCCCGACAAACCAGCAATCACCTCAGCGCCGAGACGCCAACGGACCAATCGGTCGACCGCCCAGGATGTGAACATGGATATGAAACACCTCCTGGCCGCCGTGCGCGCCGGTGTTGATGCTGATGCGGTAGCCGGGCTCGGCCAAACGCAGCTCGCGCGCAACATGGGCAGTACGTTCAAGGAGATATCCGGCCAAATCCCGGTCATCGACAGTGAAACCGTCCAGGGAATCAATGTGCCGCCGCGGGATGACGAGAACATGAACCGGCGCTTGCGGGTTGATGTCGTAAAAGGCGACTACCCGATCGTCTTCGTAGACGTTGCGAGACGGAATCTCCCCCTTGGCAATTTTGCAAAATACGCAGTTTTCAGACACGACACACCCTCCTGGTGATCAATGCGGAGAACACCCCGCCGCACACTGGGCGGCCTCGGCGGTGGGGGTCTTATTCCAATCCCATATCGAGCGACCACTTCGTTGGCTGCCTTGCTCACTCCTCGCCGTACCAAACATGTACTGTCTCGTCGTTCGCGCGTTGCCGCCTCGTGGTCATCTCGATCTGGAATTGGAACTAGGATTCAGAAAAGGTCCCGGAAGACATCGTTGGACAAGGCGAAGGTAAAGAGGCCAAGATCGCTGGTAATGCGCAGACCAACACCGCTGCCGGTTACCCGGGCCACCTCAAACTCAAAGCGAAAATCCTGGCAGTGCGGCATGGGACGCGACATTGTGCCCGGGCTTAGGCTGGCATCCCCCACCTCAATGCGCACCGCCGGCGCCGGCAACGTCACACCGGCATCGGGCGAAACAACAATCTCGAAAAACCCCCGTTCCCCGATCAGCTGCCATTTCGGTTCGTAGTCGGTTTCCAGCAAGATCCCCTCCATGCTGACATCGGTGGTGATCCCGGAGATGGTCACGCCATTGAACATGTTGAGAACAAGCTGTTTTTGATGTGCCCTGCGTTCGCTCGTGCGTCGCGGTACCGCCGCCTGCGCAAGACCCGATTTGCCGAACCGCGCCGCAAGCTCCTGGAAAACTGCATCCGGGTGAATGTCCATGTCGGCAAGCATCACCCAAAGATGGAACAGCAGATCCGCCGACTCGCGGATGACCTCGACAGGGGCGTCATCCTTGCCGGCCATCACCACCTCGAACGCCTCCTCGTCAACCTTGCGCAGAATCTCTCCGCGTCCCTTCTGGTACAGTTGGGCAACGTAGGAGTGCTTGGGGTCGGCAAACTTGCGCTCCAGCAGGACCTGATAGAGGTCGTACAGAACGGTGCGGGCGGATGTCCGGGACGTACTCATGAACCGTAGATCTTCTCTGGGTCGATTTCGGGCTGGCTGATTTCGGCCCAGGTGCTGCCCTGAGCCTCCAGGTAGAAACAGTTGTGTCGCCCGGTATGGCAGGCGACGCCAACCTGCTCCACCAGCAGGAGGATGGTGTCGCGGTCGCAATCGGTGCGGACGCTCTTGACACGCTGAATGTGCCCCGAACTCTCCCCCTTTTTCCAGAACTTCTGCCGGCTGCGCGACCAGTAGCAGGCAACGCCGGTACGCAAGGTTTCGCCGAGGGAGGCACGATTCATCCAGGCGAGCATCAGGATCTCGCCGCTGTCGTGCTGCTGGGCGATGGCCGGGATCAAACCGTCGGCGTTGAATTTCAGGGCATCCAGATCAGGCAGGGTTTCCATGGTGATGATCTCTATGGTTCCGATGCGGAGGCCAGGAAGCGCACGGCAATGCCGTGGGCATGCAGATACTCCTTGACCTCGGGGATGGTGTGCTGTCGAAAGTGGAAGATCGAAGCGGCAAGAACGGCATCGGCCCCTCCCGCCTGCAACCCCTCCAACATGTGTCGCATCTCCCCGACCCCGCCCGAGGCGATGACGGGAATGGTGGTGGCGGCGACAATCGCCCGGGTCAGGGGAATGTCGTAACCGATCTTGGTGCCGTCCCGATCCATCGAGGTCAGGAGAATCTCGCCGGCGCCGTACGCCTCCATGCGCCGTGCCCAGGTGACGGCATCGAGGCCGGTCGGCTTGCGGCCACCGTGGGTAAAAATCTCCCAGCGCAACGGAACCCCATTGGCGTCGCGCTCGACGCACTTGGCGTCGATGGCGACGACGATGCACTGCGACCCGAACTGACTGGCGGCCTCGCGGACAAACTCCGGCCGAAAGATCGCCGCCGTATTGATCCCAACCTTGTCGGCACCAGCGTTGAGCAGATTGCGAATATCCTGATTGGTGCGTACCCCGCCACCCACGGTCAGCGGGATGAACACCTGTTCGGCCGTGCGGCGAACCACCTCCAGGATGGTATCCCGTCCCTCGTGCGAGGCGGTGATGTCAAGGAAGGTCAACTCATCCGCCCCCTCGGCATCGTAACGGCGGGCAGCGGCAACCGGGTCACCGGCGTCGATCAACCCCTCGAACTGCACCCCCTTGACGACCCGTCCCTCCTTGACATCGAGGCACGGAATGATGCGTTTGGCGAGCATGGCCTTGTTTCCGACCCTGGGTCAGGCACCTGTCAGCCTGACCTCCTTGTTGTTTTCGCGACTCTCTCGTCAACGTCTCCGCGCCACGGGCGCTACCCCGGCGTCTGGGACCGGCCGTATCGCACCTTCATGACCAGCATGGCAGTCGACAACAACAGGATTGTGCCATTGGTGGCCATGATCGGCACCGTTCCCACCCCGAAACCATACCACAACCACAACCCCGCCCCAAGCGCGTTGAGCAAAAACGTGCCCAGGGAGATATCCCCGACCGACCGGCTGCGCCACGTATGGATCACCTGCGGCAGAAAGGCAACGCAGGAGAGGAAACCGGCGACGTATCCGAGCAGGTCGAGACCGGAGTTCACCCGTGATTCACCCCTTGGTCAGGGCGACGGCATCGGCAAGGTCGAGGCCGCCGTCGTAGATGGCCTTGCCGGTGATCACTCCTGAAATCCGACCGCCGTTGGGGAAGGGACCGACATTGGCCATCACCTCGCGGATATCCTGCAGGGAGGAGATTCCGCCCGAGAGGATCACCGGCACCTTGACATGACTGGCCAGGGTACGGGTCGCCGGGATGTTGGGTCCTTTAAGAACGCCGTCGCGGCTGATGTCGGTGAAAATGATCTCCGTCACCCCGGCATCCTCCAGGCGCTCGGCGAGATCGAGGGCGGAGATGTCGGTGGTCTCGGCCCAGCCGCTCACGGCAACCCGGCCGGCGCGGGCATCGATGCCAACGGAGATACGACCGGGAAAATGTCGACAGGCCTCACGGACAAAATCCGGATTGCGGCAAGCCACCGACCCCAGAATGGCCGTGGTGACCCCCATGGTGAAGCACTCTTCGATGGTCTGCAGGCTGCGCAGCCCACCGCCAAGCTGCACCGGCACGGTCGCCGCCCCGAGGATGGCGCGAATCGCCTCCAGGTTGACCGGTCGACCGGCAAAGGCACCGTTGAGGTCAACCACGTGCAATCTCTCGGCACCAGCCTCCTGCCAGCGTGCCGCGGTACCTCCCGGATCGTTCGAGTAGACGGTGTCAAGATCCATCGCCCCCTGATAGAGGCGCACGCAGAGTCCATCCTTGATGTCGATAGCGGGGATGACGATCATATTACGTTGACCACTCCAAAAAGTTGTGGAGAAGCCGCAGGCCGTACTTCTGGCTCTTCTCGGGATGAAACTGGGTAGCGAAGAGGTTGTCCCGCGCCACTGCGGCGGTGAAGGTGATGCCATGCACGCTCGATCCGACCACATCCGACTGGCGAGTGGCCCGACCGTGGAAGGAGTGAACGAAGTAGAAATGCGCAGCGTCGGGAATGTCCCGCCAAAGCGGATGCCCCTGCTCCTGGCGAACCCGATTCCACCCCATATGGGGGACTCTCAAGCGCCGTTCTTGGTCACCTGGGTCGACCATATCCCGCGCGAAGGAGACCACCGTCCCCGGGACCAAGTCCAACCCCGCGTGGTAGCCAAACTCCTCGCCGGCACTGAAGAGCAACTGCATGCCGACGCAGATGCCCAAAAAAGGCTTGCCCGCTTGAATGTGCCGCAAAACCGGTTCGGTCAGCCCCCGCGCATCCAGGTTGGCGCGGCAATCGCCGAACGCCCCGACCCCGGGCAGCACAAGGCGAGAAGCACGCGGAATCTCGGATGGATCAGCGCTGACACACACCACGCCCCCGGCATGCTCCAGGGCCTTGGCCACGGAACGCAGATTGCCAGAGCCATAATCGACGACGACGATCACGGATTCAAGGTCCCTTTGGTGCTGGGAACCCGGTCTCCCAGGCCTGGGTCAGGGGCGCAGGCCATGCGCAACGCCCGAGCCAAGGCCTTGAAACAGGATTCGATGACGTGGTGGTCATTGTGACCATACAGGCTGGTCACGTGCAAGGTCATGCCGACGTTGTGGGCAAAGGCAACAAACCACTCCCGAAACAGCTCGGTCTCCATCTCACCCAGGCGCGGCGTGGAGAAGGTCACCTCCCACACCAAACCGGGACGGTTGGACAGATCAACCACCACCCGTGCCAGCGCCTCGTCCAGCGGCACGTAAGCATGTCCAAAACGGTTGATGCCCCGGCGCTCGCCCAGGGCCGCGCGAAAAGCCTGTCCGAGGACGATACCAACATCCTCGGCCGTGTGGTGACCATCGACGTGAAGATCCCCCTCGGCCCGGAGGTCAATGTCGAACAGGCCATGCCGCCCCAACTGGTCGAGCATGTGATCGAGAAAACCCAGACCGGTATGAATCTCGGTTCTGCCGCTGCCATCCAGGGCAACCTGCGCCCGCACCTGGGTTTCGCGCGTCTGACGTTCCACAACGGCATGACGACTCATAGGTTTCCATGCTCGCGTATAGCCCTCGTGGCGACAGGCAACCTCGCGCTGCCCCACACGGGCGCTGGTCGTTCACACCCCGCCCAACCGCGCGCTTAAACCTCACGCGCCCACCTGCCAAGCGATCCACACAAAACGGAACAAAAGAGCCCCGCGCATTGGCCGCCAAACCCCTCCCGAAACAGCCCAAATGCTTCCGAGGATACACGCCAACCCAAACCAGGTCCAGGAAGCGAGAACACCTCCCCCCCCACTTGACCCCACGGGGGGGGAAGAACGTTAAGGGCGCCCGGCGGATGATCAGTAGCAGGTCCCTCCCGCCTCCTGCAGGACCATCTCCACCTCCTCGTGGTGTTTCTCCAGGGCCATCAGGCGTGCTGTTGCCCCCCTGTTGTCCCGATCGTTCACGCGAATCCCTTTTGATAATAAATATTTAACAACTTCTGGATGGCCGCTGGCCGAGGCGAACATCAGGGCGTTCGTGCCATCTTCGTTTTTGACATGGACATCCGAGCCGTGTTCGACAAGCATCTTGACGATGTCGATGTTCCCCTTTTCGGCCGCGATCAGGAGTGCCGTGCATCCGCATTGATGGTTGCGCTCGACGCTGGCCTTTTTCTCCAAAAGCAGGCGTGTCGCCTGGACATCGCCGTATTGGGCGGCAAGCATGAGGGGCGTGCTCCCCTCCTTGTCCTGCGCATTGACATCCGCCCCGGCGGCCATGAGGGCAGGAACAAGTTGCGTGTTGCCATACTGGATCGCCAGATGCAGGGCGGTACGCTTTTTCTGGTTCGTCGCCTTTACATCAGCGCCCTTGGCAAGCAAAATGCCCAGCACCTTCAATCGTTTTTCCTGCTCGGCCGGTTCCTTCAACCGCACGGAGACAAGTTTGAGCAGCGGCGTCCACATCCCCTTGGTTTGGAAATTGATATCCGCCCCGTGCGCAATCCCGAGCTCGACCAGATCAGGATGGAGCCACTCCGCGGCCAGAAACAGGGCGGTACACCCGGCCCGCAGGTGCTGCGCATTGATATTTGCCCCCTTCTCCAGGAGCAGTTTGACCACATCCGCCGCCCCCTCCTGGGCTGCCATCATCAGCAGGGACATGCCCACCTGATTGAACTGGTTGGGGTCAGCCCCCTGCTTGACCGCCTCGCGAACTGCCGCCCAATCCCCCTTGTAGGCCGCCTCCCAGACCGCCCCTCCAGGCGAAGCAACACCGACGGGCGTACTCCCCTGTTGGGCCCAGGCACCGGTCGCCGTGAGGAAACCAACCGACATCAACATGCAAAATCCGACAACGCCAACGACGCTTCCTCTCATGGCAGATCACCTCGAATGGATTACCTTCGCCCTGGTTCGACGACCGGTCGCCCCGCCGCTTCAGAGCCCCAGGGCCCCGGAGCCATTCTACCTCAACCGCGGCAAGGTGTTCCACCAGGATCGTTGGTCGCATGCCTCCTCGCGATCATCGAATCCACACCAGCCACGCGCTAAGATGATAAATCAGCGATGTACATTTTATTAAAGTATATTTTTAATTTCTAGATAC
>PEAJ01000086.1 GCA_002753495.1 Magnetococcales bacterium HA3dbin3
GGCACCAGTGGCACCCAAGGTAGAGTCCCCCCCCCGCCGTCATCCCTGATCGACCACACGCGGAGGAGAGGCGGGTGGAGACGACCGCGCCGAAGGAGCCTCCCGCAGCGAAGGGTGGCGAGGAACACGCTACGACCGGACATCCCCAAGAGGCACCGGTCGGTGGTGCGGCTTCGGGCGCAAAAGAGCCGGCAGCTGGTGCCGCCGATCAGCGGGCGGCCGACGCGGGACACGCAGTTGCTTCCGAAAAAGGCAAGGCCCCTGCCGATGAGCGACACACCGGCTCGGCTGCTCCGAAAGAACCAGCAACCGCCACCGCCGGCGAAGGGCGCGCCAAGGTCGGGGGGCCTTCCGGGGCCAAGGGCCAGGAAGAGGCGAAAGGGCGTGCCACGGGTACAGGTCACGATGGGGCAAAAGGTCGTGCGGAGGTCAAAGGACACGCGGACGCGGCCGCGACGAAGGGGATGGTCTCATCACCGCCACCAGCCGCCGCCAGTTCAACGCCAGCGGCAAGCGACAAGGGGGCTCCGACTCCAGAATCACCCAGGAAGGGGGGTGGCTCGGTGATAAACAAGTCCCCCAGAGTCCCCTTTGTGCCCAAAGAGGCGCTTTTGCCGTCAAAGGGCGGGGCGAGCGCCTCGCCCAGGGAGCCCACGGAAAAGAAAGAGGCCCCAAAGTCCGGAGGTCACGACTGATTCCAGGTTCACGGGATCGGGATGGCCACGAGGCGGCAATGCGCGCGCATTGTAATTCCAACTCTGCATCAAGACGGCAACTTTGTTGGCTGCCTTGCTCGCTCCTCGCCGTACCAACATGTACTGATGAAATGGACCCACCCCCCTTCGCAAACGGCCTCGCAATGGGCCAGAATGGATTTTCCACAAACCATTCGAGACAAAGGAGGATGGATCCGTGGAGAAGGTTACGACGGTTGGAATCGACTTGGCAAAGTCTGTTTTTCACCTTCACGGAGCGGATGCACACGGCGTCAGGGTTTTCGCCAAGAAGCTGTCCCGCTCCAAGGTTTTGCGCGGCAGAGGGAACGACTGGTCGATATGGATGAACGAATTGAGGCTCTTTCGGAGATGGTGGAAGTGGCTTCTTCCCAGGACGAAGCTTGCCAACGACTTGAACGTGTACGCGGTATTGGCGCTTTGGCGGCGACGGCACTTCGATCCGCCGTCGGCAGTGCCCGCCAGTTCAAAAACGGCCGGGAAATGGCAGCGTGGTTGGGGCTGACGCCTCGCCAGCATTCGACAGGAGGCAAAACCCGCTTGTTGGGCATCAGCAAGCGCGGTGACCGCTACATTCGCACCCTGTTGATTCATGGAGCTTGATCCGTCATCCAATGGGCCCGTGACAAAACCGATCCTTTGAGCAACTGGATCTGTCTTGATCTGGAATTGGAATAAGCCTCGGTGGCCAGCTCGATCTGGAGTTGGAATCAGAAGAGGTCGGCAAGAAATTGCCGCATCAGGGCAAAGGCCCTCTTGGCGGTTTTGGCGTCGTACTGGGATTTGCCAGGGGTGTTGGCATCGAGATCGGTGAAGGAGTGCACCGCGCCACCAAAACTGACCAGTTGCCAATCTAGGCGGGGCTGTGACTTCATCTCGGTCACGAAGGCCTGCACCTGCGACTCCGGAACGAGGGGATCATCGGCTCCGTGCAGAACCAGGATTGACCCCTTGATGTTGGCAGCATCGGCCGGATTGGGGGTATCAAGGTTGCCGTGGAACGAAACGAAACCACGAATCGAACGACCGCCACGCGCAAGTTCGAGCACCGTGCCACCACCGAAGCAAAAACCGAAAGCGGCAACCCTTTTTGGATCGACCCTGCTTTTTTTCTCCGTTGCCAGCAGGGCATCCAGGGCACTATTGGCACGGGCACGCAGGAGGGGACGGTTGGAACGCAAGAAGGTCGCGACCTTTCCGGCCTCCTCGGCGTTTTTTGGCCGGATGGTCTCCCCGTAGACATCGGCGACCAAAACCACGTAGTCGCGGCCGGCGATCTGCCTTGCCATCGCCACAGCCTGGGGTGTCACGCCAAGCCAGTTGGGAACCATGAGCAGGGCCGGTCGGGTGCCCTCCACGGCGTTGTCGTAAACCATGACGCTCGCAAAGTGAACACCATCATGGGTGTGCCCGATCGACTCCTCGACCATGGCGGCAGAGGCGAGGGCAGGAAGCAGTGCGGTGAGAAGCGGGAGAAAAAGGCGCAAAGACACGGGACGACGCTCCAAAAAGCAGAAGGGAAGAGATGCCGGCGGAAGATACTCCGGAAGAGGTACGGACTACACCCTTCCCGAACCCATTTCAAGGATGGATTGGCTTTGTTCGGCGGGGTAAATTTTGATCGACAAAAGTTCTCGTTTGCTTGATGATATTGTTGGAACAGGAGAAACGTGGGGCATAAGGGCTTGTTTTGTTTGAGTATGCGATACAGACAGTTACAATTATGTGACAAAATCGTTGCAGTATCGTTCGGAAGATTCTAGGATCATCGCTTCAGAGGGGGGGTGCCCTTTGGCGTTTCACGAGGGAGCCGTGGGGGTGGGGCCGTATATGCGGTTTTGACAGCCTTTGCGGTTGGGGCTCATTCTCTTTCTCGTGGGTGGATTCGGGTGCTTCTTCTGGGTTGGGAGGGGCGTATGGACAAGATGGATGACGGTGATGCCGACCGTTTCCAGTTCGTCGATGATGAGGAAGATCGACCGGAGCCCTCGCCGCGGGTCGAAGCGACGATGGAACCTCGGCCATGGAAGGTGATCACCGTCGACGATGAAGAGTCCGTCAACGATCTGACTCGTTTTGTGCTCAAGGGATTTGTATTTCAAGGCAGAAGGTTGGAGGTCATGACCGGACGCTCCGGCCAGGAAGCGCGGCACCTGTTGGCACGACATCCGGACACGGCGGTTATTCTGCTCGATGTGGTGATGGAGAGTGAGACAGCCGGTCTTGATACGGTTCGTTACATTCGTGACGAACTCAACAACCCATTTGTTCGCATCATTCTCCGCACGGGACAGCCTGGCCTGGCGCCGGAACCGGAGGTAATCGCCAATTATGATATCAATGATTACAAGGATAAGGTTACGCTCAGCAAGCAGGGGCTTGTCACGTCCATTACGTCGTCGCTGCGGGCGTATCGGGATCTGCGGGCGCTTGAGTCGACACGGCGGGGGTTGCGGCGGATCATCGATGCCACCGGGCAGTTGTTTGAGCCGCAGTCAATGCGAACCTTGGCCGCCGGGGTTCTGGCACAGCTCTCCGTCTTGACCGGTTGCGGGAAGGAGGGTGGGCGGACGTCGGAGATTTCGGGGCTGGCGTTTGCGGAAAAACGCGGCAAATGCGTTGTATTCGCGGGATCTGGCCAATACGACGAGGCCACGGGCCGGGTGCTGGATGAGATTGTCCCCCCGGAGCTGCGGGAACGCATAGAGGAGAACGTGAGGGCGAGGAAAAGTGCGTTTCTGGATCGCTCCTACCTCGGATGTTTCCGTTCGAAGTTCGGCAGCGACAGCTTTATCTTTGTCGAAAGGGGGGAGCCTTTGGCGGCTTTGGAGGAGGGGCTCCTGGATGTGTTTTCGGCCAGCGTTTCGCTGGCGATGGACAATGTTTTTCTGAATCGGGAGATCCTTAACACCCAGAAGGATGTCACCTTTACGCTTGGCGAGGTGATCGAGGTAAGGTCGCACGAAGCCGGACAACACGTGCGGCGGGTGGCCGAAAGTTCGCGTCTGCTGGGATCGAAGTATGCCCTTTCCGATCGTGAGGTCGACGTTCTGACCATGGCTTCGCCGCTGCACGATCTTGGCAAGATCGCCGTTCCGGATGTCATCCTGAACAAGCCTGGCAAGTACGATGAACAGGAGCGGCTGATCATGGAACAACACACCGTGACCGGCTACAACATCCTGAAAGAGTCGCAGCGCTCTGTTTTACAGGCGGGGGCCATCATTGCCCACGAACATCACGAAAGGTGGGATGGTGCCGGCTATCCACGGCGACTCAGAGGGGAAGAGATTCACATCTTTGGACGCATCACCGCCATTGCCGATGTCTTTGACGCCCTTTTTCACCGGCGCTGCTACAAGGAGGCGTGGCCACTGGAACGGATTGTTGATCTCTTCAGGGAACAGCGCGGCCGACAATTCGACCCGGATCTTGTCGATCTTTTTCTGGAAAATCTGCAGGATGTCGTCGAAATTCAGAGTGCCTTCAGCGACTTCCATTCGTGAAGCCCACCGCGGCGCCCGACAGCGATCGCCGGCAACGCCCACGACCTCCCCTGCTGGGTACCACACGGGTGCTGGAACAGAAACGGCCATCCGTATGATGGCCGTAACTATTTGATTTTACTGGTGGAGGTGAACGGAATCGAACCGATGACCCCCTGCTTGCAAAGCAGGTGCTCTCCCATCTGAGCTACACCCCCGGGAATTCCCGCGAAGGGGAACGACACAAAATAGATATAAAAACAAACGCTTGCGCGTCAATATGCAGGATGGTGGGCCTAGGTGGACTCGAACCACCGACCTCACGCTTATCAGGCGTGCGCTCTAACCACCTGAGCTATAGGCCCACGGGAGGGGAGATACATACATCAGTTGGGCGGTGAAGGTCAAGTCGCCTGAAACATCGACGGCGAGTTTTCCGCGATCGTGGCGCAGGAAGCTTCAAGGGGAGGATGTACGCAAGGTTGGTCCGTGGTGCGGGGGTCCTTTCAAATCGGGCGCGTGGAAACCGATGCCCGGAAACGACCAAGGGCCGAGACCCCGCAGGATCCGGCCCTCGAATCGTCCTGACTTGGTGGCGGGGAAGAAATGAACGCCCCCAGCCCGAGTCAAGCCTTCAGGCGTATTTGTCCACGGAGACCGCGGGTCTGGCCCTCGTTCCCCCTGGTACGGCCCTCGTGGCCGACGGATCAGGATGGGAAGGGACCTTCTCGCTGTGTCGCGTGGTGCCGCCGTTCGGGTAGACCTTGAAAAGGTGGTCAACCTTCTCCTTGATGGCCCGTGCCACCGGCTCGGAGCCCGACTGAACATCAACCTTATCGGCAGCCACCGGGCCCACCGTCCCGCGTTGGGAAACCGTGGCACCGTTTACCGGGTGGAGGATACCGTCCGCGACGGGTTTGGTCGGAGTGGCCTTGTTCCCGGTGGATTTTGTCTTGTCGTTGAGCGGGGGGGGCAGCTCCGCGGCGCTGGCGACATTGTCCGCGCCCGCGCGCGTACCGCGCAATGGCGGCGGAAGTTCCGGGGAGTCCTCGGCGCCCGAGCCCTTTTTGTCGCCGCGAATCTCCACGGTCGACGCCGGCTCCCGCCACGCGGAACGCCCGGAATCGATCGCACCTGCATGCGTCTGTGCCGCGTTTGTGCCCTGGTTGTGAGTGTCCGGTTGGTTGAGTGTCAGGGCAGCGCTACCTTGCAGAGTGGTGATTTCCATGTTCGTAACCTCCTGTGACATCTTTCGGTCGACTACCCGAATACCATCCGTGGTGGAGGTGGGCTGATCATTTATCGCGAGCCAGCCCGTGCTCGTGGCTTGTTTGACTTATCGGATGGGTGGGGGGTGGAGTTGAGACCTTTTTTGTGCCCTCAGGAGAAGAGAATTGACGACAGGCGAGAGCGGTAGGCACGCACCAGGGGGTGTGTCGTGCCGAGCATGTCGAATACCTGCAACAGGGCCTTGCGCCCGGCCTCCTCCTGGAAGGAACGGTCACGCCGGATCACCTCCAGGAACTGATCCATGCCCGGTTCGTAGTGTTGGCTGGCAACCAGGGCACGGCCGAGATCAAGACGCGCGGAGAGGTCGGACGGATCGGTCTCCACCTTCTTCAGGAGCCTGTCCAGATCAATCCCGTCATCGCGAAACGTCAGGCGGGCGAGGATGGCTTTGGCCTCGGGGCGTTCGGCATCCTGGGGTGTGAGGTTGCCAAGGATGGTACGGGCCTCATCGGTATGGCCGACGGCCATCAACACCTGCACCATGCCGAGGATGGCATTGATGTGTTTCGGGTCTTTTTCCAAGGCTGCGTGAAAGTGGGCTTGTGCCCCTTCGAGGTCGCCACGCCGGGCAAGCTCGATTCCCTGCGCGGCCAGCTTTTCCGCCGGCGAAGGCAGCGATTTATCGAGGAATTTACGCACCGCCGACTCCGGCAGGGCCCCGGTGAAGCGATCGACCACCTGTCCCTCGATCACCAACAGCACGGCTGGAATGCCTTGAACGCCATACTCCTTGCTCAGGCGCGGGGCGTGGTCGGAGTTGACCTTGGCCAGGACAAACCGACCATTGTATGCATTGGCCAGTTTTTCCAGCAGGGGTCCGAGGGTTCGACACGGTCCGCACCAGGGGGCCCAAAAATCGACGAGCATCGGCGTGTCGTAGGATCCCTCCAACACCACCGCCGCAAAGCTGTTCTCATCGATTTCAACGATCCACTTGGATTTTGTCATGGCTGTTTGCTGTTCCTTGTCTTTATGTGCGATTCACATTTCCAGTCAGTGGGCAAACATTGCCCCGGAGAGTTCCCTGGCCAGTTCGGCGTAGGCGAGGGAACCTTTGGCCTGTCGATCAAACCAAATGGCCGGCTTGCCGTGGCTTTGCGATTCGCCGATGCGCACATTGCGCGGGATCATCGTGCGAAACACCTTGTCCGGGAAAAATTTGCGTACTTCGTCCGCCACCTGTCGCGTCAGGTTGGAACGACCGTCGTACATGGTGAAGAGGATCCCTTCGACGGTCAATTTTGGGTTCAGGCGTCGCCGGATGATCTCGATGATATCGAGCAGCTGGTTGAGCCCAACCATGGGGAGAAACTCGCACGGCATGGGGATGAGGATGGTATCGGCCATGACCAGCGCATTGACCGTGAGCAACCCCAGCGAGGGGGGACAATCGATGAGGACCAGGTCGTAGTCATCGAGGATGGCTCCAATCCCCTCTTGCAGACGGTATTCGCGACCGATTGCGCTGACCAGTTCCACCTCGGCGCCGCTCAAATCCGGGGTGGCGGGAATAACGTGCGGATAGGGGGGAAAGGGCACGGTTACGGCATCGGCCGCGGCGCAGGCGCCAATCAGAACGTGATAGATCGAACGGCGCTCCTCGCGGTTGTCGATGCCAAAGGCCATGGTGGCATTGCCCTGGGGGTCAAGGTCGACGAGCAGCACCCGCTGCCCGCTGTCGGCAAAGGCCGCCCCGAGGTTAACTGCCGTCGAGGTCTTCCCGACCCCCCCCTTTTGGTTGGCGACGGCAAGAATTTTTGCCATGACGCACCCTCTCTTCCATGTTTCGGGAGTGTTGATTCTAATTCCATATCAAGCGGCAACTTCGTTGGCTGCCTTGTTCGCTCCTCGCCGTACCGGACACGTACTGATGAAATGGACCCACCCCCCTTCGCAAACGGCCTCGCAATGGGCCAGAATGGATTTTCCACAAACCACTCGAGACAAAGGAGGATGGATCCATGGAGAAGGTTACGACGGTTGGAATCGACTTGGCAAAGTCTGTTTTTCACCTTCACGGAGCGGAGGCACACGGCGCCAGGGTTTTCGCCAAGAAGCTGTCCCGCTCCAAGGTGATGCCTTTCCTGGTTCAACTTCCTCCCTGCCTGAGTGGAAGTGGCTTCTTCCCAGGACGAAGCTTGCCAACGACTTGAACGTGTACGCGGCATTGGCGCTTTGGCAGCGACGGCACTTCGATTCGCCGTCGGCAGTGCCCGCCAGTTCAAAAACGGCCGGGAAATGGCAGCGTGGTTGGGGCTGACGCCTCGCCAGCATTCGACAGGAGGCAAAACCCGCTTGTTGGGCATCAGCAAGCGCGGTGACCGCTACATTCGCACCCTGTTGATTCATGGAGCTCGATCCGTCATCCAATGGGCCCGTGACAAAACCGATCCTTTGAGCAACTGGATCAATAGCATTCGGGGACGGCGGGGCATCAATGTGGCCTGTGTGGCACTGGCCAATAAGAATGTGCGCATAATCTGGGCAATGCTGGCCAGAAATGAGCCGTATCGTCCCAGCGTTTCCCACGCTTTGCCCACATGATCACCCCGTGATGTGAAGATTCCGCATAGGGACAAGGCGCGGAGAGCGCCAGGACGACAATGACGCATGAAGAAGTTTGACCTGCCAAAGAACGCGAAGGAGAAATCCCTCTGATGACGCAACAGGACGATCCCGGCTCTTCCAAAACCTTGACGAGACAGAGGCCCAACCGAGGCCGTCGTACTGATCAGGAGGAAGAGCGCGGTTTTCATCAGGGCCAGGGGCCAGGTGATGTGCCCCAATCAAAGGCCGGATAGATGTCAGCAGTCGTTTCCTCGTTGCCCGTCAGGCCGGAGTATTTTTCCCTTGCGTCAGGGGGTGGGTCCATAGATGTCTCGTCGCTCACTAAGTTGCCGCCTCGTTGCCATCTCGATCTGGAATTGAAACAGATCCGGCTGGCGCCTTTTCACCGAGGAGAACTCGACCGGCAGCAGGTCCGTGGCCTCCTGGCCAGCCAACAGCAGGAGCAATCGCTGGGGCAATGTCTGGAAAATGTTCTTCAGGGTGGCGTCGTAGTGCATGGGGAGACTCTACCCGGGAAGGGGTTGCCATGCATAGCCCTGTCGCCCCTCACCCGGGAACGACCCCGCCATGGACCGTGAACGCTCTTGCCCTTTTCACCTGGAAGGGGCGGGTGGCGTGCGTGTAGAATCCCGTCGGCTGCCGCGACGGGTCTGGGGGGGGATTCTCTCTCCCAGGTCGGGGCGACGTGCAGGGACCGGGGTGTGGTCGTCACTTGAACCGTTGGAGATGGGTCGTCCCATGTTTCGTTCCTATCGCATCTTGCCGGTGCAAAAGGTTGGTTTTTCGCTGGCGGCAGACGAGGTGGTTTTGCAACAGACCTTCCTGCACGGTTGCATCTACCTTTTGCCGCTTGTCATTGGTTTGTTGGCGTTGATTTTTTTCTGGCTGGTCTGGTTCAAGGTGACCAACCGTATTTTCATGATGCCGACGTTTGATGATCTGCTGAACTACGAATCGGCGCCGTTGCGGGTTTTCCCCCTGGCCCGGTTTGCCCTGACCGGGTTGTTTTTCTCGGTCATGGGTACGGTGGTTTTGTTTGCGCGTTCCGTTTGGCGGCGGGAGTTTACCCGTTTGACGCTGACATCGCGGCGGGTGGTGTATCAGACCCGTTCCTGGCATCCCCTGGTGCGGAGTTGGTCCCTGACCGATGGGGTGTCGATCACGCTGCTGGAGCACCGTTGGCGTTGTTTGGCAAGGCTGGTTGTGCGCGACGCGACCGGTCGTGAGGTCGTTTTTGCCTACGTTCGGGATGCGGGCATCTTTCAGAGGAGTGCCGCACGGGCACGGCGGGCGTGTCAGAGGCAGCCGAATGAAACTTGAAATGCCCGATTCATGATAGATTTTCCAGAGGATTGATCACGGTCAACTCCTCGATCCAACGAAAATCGTCAATATTCGCGGTTGCCAATGTTTGCCGGTGCTCCCACGCAGTCGCGGCGATCAGGGCATCACCCAGCGAAACCTTGCGTTTTTGACGCAGGTGAATGGCTTTTTCAAAGGTTTCCATCGTGGGATAGAGGATCTCCAGGTGGTCCAGCACAGCTTCGATGGATCGGCGACCCGTAACGGATAAACGGTGGTATCCAAGGGCCTCCACCCGGCTGATCACGGAACAGGCCGGGCATTGTCTCGTCAGCCAGTGACGCAATTGGGGATAATCGGGATGCACGGAATAGATGATCAGGTTGGTATCAATCAACATGGGTTCTCTTCCCGACCCGGCAAAGGACGATCCTGGCGGATGTCACGCTGCCATGTAACAGGATCGGAAATACCCTGGAACGGATGCAAGCGGGCAGCGGATTCCAAGGATTCCGCCAGCGAACGGTGCCGTTCTTCCCGTGTCTGCCTGGCGGTTTGATTGTGGACGATCCGTTGTTCGAGAAACAAGACGTAGTGCAATAACTCCACCTGCAACGCCTCCGGCAGACGGGCAACATGGCTGGTAATCATGTCAAGCGTGGTCATGGCAACACCCCCTATCGTTTCCTTCCTGCATCACCCCGTACTTTTCCTCGATGGTGCGCCGAAACCTCTCTGGCAGTTCATCCCAGACCAGCACATCCACCGGGAAGGGGAGGTTGCTTTCGTCCAGAACTTCCTTGAGTTCC
>PEAJ01000087.1 GCA_002753495.1 Magnetococcales bacterium HA3dbin3
CGAGCGATTAAAAGTGGTTGGGGGGTCTGGGGGGAGGCTTAAGCCTGCCCCCCAGTGGGGTTCGGGGCGAAGCCCCGAGGTTTTTTGCCTTTCCCCGCCCCCCTTTCCCCGGGCGCATTTCGCATGCTTTTCGCGAAATGCGCCCCCAGGGGGCGAGCCATTGCCCATCTGCTTTGCGTTGTTCAGCGAAGCAGGCGGGCGGATTGCAGGTTTTCAATCGGAGCGAAGGAGTGTCGCGACGGGCGGGCGATACTCTATCGTTCGCCGATCGACTCGGAGAGCGTCTTGACGATTGGCTTGGCCAGGTAGTGCAGCACGGTGTTGACCCCGGTCTTGATCTCGACAGTGGCGGTCATGCCGGTCTGAATGTCAACCGGCTCCGCGTTTTTCTTGCCGTGAAAAAGACGATCCTTGATCACGATCCGCACCCGGTATTGTGGCGGCTCGTTACTCTTGACCTCCTCGTTGAGGGTGTCGGCGCTGATGTAGCTGACGGTACCGTGCAGGGAGCCGTAGATCGTGTAATCGTAAGCATCAAGCTTGACCGTGACCGGCAGACCGGGCTTGACGAAGGCGATGTCGCTTGGCTTGACCTTGGCTTCGATCAACAGGTCGTCATCCTGGGGGACGATCTGCATGATCTCCTCGCCGGAGCGGGCAACCCCCCCCTGGGTGGTGATGCGAATGTTGCGCACGACGCCGCTCATGGGCGCCTTGAGTTCGGTGTTGTCCAGTTGATCCTTGCGTTGCACGAGAATCTGTTCGACCCCGGCCAGATCTTCTTGCGCCTTGGTCAGCTCTGCCTGCAAATCCTGAAAGTACTTGTTGCGGCGGTTGACAATCTGGGATTGCAGGTCAACCTCCTGGCGTTGCAGGCGGATGATGTCGGCCTTGCTGACGTCGCCGGTTTTTTGCAGGGGGAGGTTGAGTTCAAGCTCGGCGCGCACCAGCTTAAGCGCCGACTCCAGGGCGCCAATCTCCTCGCGCAGGGCGGTACGACGACGACGATAGAGGGCTGACTGGTTGGCGATGATCTCCGGGGATTTTTGCACGGCCTCGGGAAACTGGATCTCCTGGTCGAAAATCTCCGCCTTCAGGCGGGCGATGCTTCCGCGCAGGGCCAGGGATTTGGCCAGGGTTTCTTGGTAGCCCGCCTCGATCTTGGTCTTGTCGAAGCGCACGAGCAGCTGCCCGCGATTGACCCGATCGCCTTCGCGGACGGCAAGCTCCTCGATCACCCCGGTGTCTTGCGCCTGGATCACCTGGTTGCGGGCGCTGGCAATGATCTGGCCGGTGGTGCGGGTGATTTTGTCAATCTCGGCCCATTGTGCCCAGACGAGAAAGCCAACCACCACCACGAAAATGGAGAAGATGATGATCCGGCTGGACCGGTGTTGCGGGATATCGTCGGACGGATCGTGCATACTCGATAAGGTTCCCAAGTCGCGTGTGCGCATGCGTGCCATCCCTGGCCGGGCACGTGATCCATCCTAAGGCCTGAACGCCCATTTAAGAAGGGATTCCCGGAACGGGCCACGCCGTTTCGTGCGTCCATCCCGGGTGAACAGGTACCGGAACGAACGTTGTCTGTTTCAGCTTTGCACAAAATTTTCCGATGATGACAGTATATTTTTAAATAGACGTTGATTTCACAAAAAACTCCTGACTAGAGTCGAGCCTCCCTTTGCACATTTATGATTCGGGCATGGTGGCGTGGGGGCAATCAGGGGGGGCATGTCGTGGACAAGCAGGCTTGTTGGGAATTCAAAAATTGTGGACGTCAGCCTGGTGGGGAGAAGGTGGCGGACATGGGCGTTTGTCCCGCCGCGGTCACCAAGACGCACCATACCAATGACGGGGAGTATGCCGGGCGCATCTGTTGGGCGGTGACCGGAACCTTTTGCGGTGGCAAGGTGCAGGGGTCCTATGCCGAGAAGCAGGAGTCATGCAACCAATGCGCCTTCTTCGCCAGGGTGAAAGAGGAGGAGAAGGGCCAGTTCAAGATTCTGCCTCCCGAGGATGTTGGCTCCTGCTACACGCAGGAGACCGCCGATCGGGTGGAGGTTGGCTTGCGCATGATCGAGCGTTTTACCCACGCCTCGGCCTACGCCTTCGAGAAGGCGTTTGTGGAGATCATGCAGGCGAAGAAGAACAGAGGGAACAAAAAGCTGAGGTTTATCCTCGATTTTCGCAAGACCACCTATATCGATTCAGCCGGTATGGGGATGATCCTGATGCTGCGGCAGCAGTGTGGCGGATCGGATGCCGACGTGCGCCTGGTCAACGTGCGTCCCGCCGTCAAGTCCATCCTCGATCAGGCCAACCTGGGGACCTTGTTTTTGATCAACCAGAAGGCGTGACCGTTGGGATTCGTTTATCGCTGACCAAGATGGATGCCCGGCTCGAGCTGCTGCCAGCGCAGGCCGTGCCGTCGCAGCACCGCGCGCAGACTGCGACTGGTGTGGAGCAGCACCGACCCGTTGCGCGGCGTGTAGGCGGGAAATATCAGCTGTTCCGACTGCTCCGGAACAAGATCCAGGCCAAGCAGCAACACCCCTCCGACCGCAAGCCGACGCACCAGCTCATCCAGAAGTGCATGCGGCCGCGGGTGACGGGCAAAGGCATCGACCAAAACGATGGCAGCGAAATCGGCTCCCGACGCGGTTCCGGGTGGCGGCAACGCCCGAAACGGTTCACACAACGACCACTGCCAGCGTTCGCGGCCGGGAAAATCGGCCCAGGCCGGCGGTTCGGGGTCGATGACCAGGATGCGGGTTGTGGTCGCTCCCGCCCCCGCGATCAACCGCCCGGCGAGCAGGGCCTGCAACCGCTGACGGGCGGGAACACCTTCCGGATCGGCAAGGATGCGTAAGGGATCGACCGCGAGTCGCCACAGGTCATCCGGGTGCCAATGATCAAAAAATTCGGTGAAGCGGCAACCGCAACGCGCACAGTGGTGGTAATCAACCGGCACCCCGGCCAGGGGCAGATGCATCCCGGCGGCATCGGCACGACACCGTGCCAGGTCGATCGCTGCCACCCAGTGCGCGTGGGCGCTGCAACAGCGGCAGGCAACCCGTTCCCGCAACGGCGGATGCGGAGGAAAAAATGGCCCGGTTGGCCAGCGCCAGGCTGAGGTTGCCGGTGTCGGCAACCAGGCGGTGATGGCGGGCGGCGCGATCGGCGGAGCAACCACCGACGCCGCATCGGTTGTGGCAGCCGTCGCCGCGGCAACCGGCGATGGCGCGGCGATGACCGGTATTGCCGTCACCATCCAGTCGTGCAGGGCAGCGACGACGCGCGCCATCACCGCCGGCCAATCCTCCCCTTCCCGCTGGCGAAACAGGCGCATGGTCGGGTACCAGGGGGAGTCATCGCGATCGAGCAGCCAGCGCCAGTCAGGTACGCGCGCGATGATCGTCCACACCGGGCGCCCCAGTGCTCCGGCCAGATGCGCAACGGCGGTATCGACAGTGATGATCAGATCCAGGGCCGTCATGACCGCGGCGGTGGCAGCAAAATCGGTCAGGTCGGCACTGACATCGATCACCCCCGCCGCCACAACCTCAGGCGGAGGCGCGGGAAGCTGCAAGGAGACCACGCTAACATCGTCGATCCGACACAAAGGGGCAAAAAGCGGCCAGGGCAGCGATCGACGATGGTCGTGGGCGTGAGTCGGCCGACCGGCCCACACCACGCCGATGGCAAAGCGGGTGGGGATGGTCCGTCGGCGCCAGGCCAGCCAACGCGCGCTTTCGCCAGGGTCGGCCCACAGGTAGGGGACGGGCAACGCCGCAAGCAGGGTGAGGTCGGCACCAACAAGCCCCGGTAAGGCGCTCACGGGAACCTGCCAGTCGAAGGCGGGACCGGCAGCGATGTTCTCCACCACCGGTACTTCGCCTGGCAACGTTTGCAGGATCCGCCGCAACGGTGCCGAGGAACCCACGGCAATCCTTCCTTCGCCCCGGGCCACAAGCAGGGGAATGAAACGAGCGAACTGCACCGTATCGCCAAACCCCTGCTCACCGAAAACCAGCAGGGTTTTTCCGGCCAGGCTTCCCCCCTGCCAGCAGGGTTGGCTGATGCGCGGCAAAAGTTTACGCGCGTGATCCATGCGGTAGCGCCAGGCATAGCGTGCCCACCCCTCGCTGAAATGGCCTTGCAGGAGGAGGAGCTGCCCGAGCATGAAATTGGCTTCCGGCTGATCGGGGGCGACGCTGATCAGGGTGGCGAGGGCATCCCGGGCGACCGGGAAGCGTCCGTTTTCCCACAAGTGAGCAGCCAGATCGTAGCGGACCTGCAGGTTGCGGGGTTCCCGAGCCAGGAGGGTGATCAGGCGGTGCGTCTCCCGATCGACGGGGTCGCCGGTCACCTCATTTTCCCTCCTTCAAGGGCTGGAAGCCGGCCAATTGCAAGAGGTTCTGTCCCGCCGGGCCTGTCACCCAATTGACGAAGGTTGCCACATCGCCCTTCGGAGGACCCAACGTATAGAGGAACAACGGGCGAATGAGGGGATAGGTGCGGGCATCGATGGCCGCACGATCCGGTTGCACACAGGCACCACCAACCCCCTCCGACAGACAGAGCGGCTTGACTCGGGCATCGACAAACGCCATGGCGACAAAACCGATCGCGCACGGGGTGGTGGCCACGTGCTGCACCAGGTCGCGGCTGGCGGCAAAGGCGTGCAACTCCCGTCCCATGCGGCGCATGGTGCGCATGAGCTGATCACGCATGAAGGCATAGGTACCGGACTTGTTTTTCAGACTGACCCGATCCAGACGCTGATCACGGCACTCCGGCACGGTGGCACCAAGGTCGGTCCAGCGCCGAATCGACGGGTGCAGACCAAACAGATCACCCAGCTGTTCGACGCGCACCCCCTTCAGGGGATTGCTGGGGTGGACGATGACGGTGACCGCATCCCAGCCGACAATACGCCCCATCGGTTCGGCATAACCGCGCTTGCCGGCGAGTCGCTTCTCCCAGCCGCGCAGGGAGCGCGTAGCGATGGCCACATCGACATGACCGTTGACCAAACCGGCAATACCATCGCCCGAGCCACCGCCCTCGACGTGCAGGTTGATCGCGGGGTGTTCGGCGCGAAAGCCGTCGGCCCAGCCATAAAGGGCCTCGATCATCGTTCCGGAACTGCGAATGCGAATCCTGGCCGAACTCTCCTCCTCTTCGGCCCAGGCCGGCGTGACCAACCCGCGCAACCCCAACCCCAACACCAGTCCGGCCAAGAGGATCCAACAGAGGTGTCTCACAGCCATCCTCCGCAACCGCCAGGGGTGAGCGACATCGGATGTAAACTATAAAGCTTCCGAAATTTTGAAATCAAAAAACAGCCGCGGGGCACATTATATATGGAAATAGAGCGATCGCAACGCGTGCCACGCCCAATCACCACGGCAACCAGGGACCCGCGTTGCGGGCGGATTTTTTTCCCCTACCAGCTCTTCGGCAAGAAATCCGGAGCGTTAGCCAGCTTGACGCTCTCTCCCGACTGCACGATGACGAAGAGGCCCTCGTTGATGGCAAAACGATCGACGCCAGGATCGATGAGGATGCCTGCCACCGCGCCCATCACGCGTGTTTCCGCGCTTCGAACATAGTGCGCCTTGTAGTCACGCAGACGCTCCAGATGGTCGCGAACATCCCCGGAGGTCAAACGGCTTTTCACCTCGACTAAAACCACATTCTCCGTATTGTCGACAAGGAGGTCGATCTCCATGCGGCGGCTGCCGTCGCGGCTTTTGGCCTTGACCCGCGGCGCCACCTGATGGACAGGGATGTTACGTTCGGCAAACAAGGTTTCGCAGGCCGGAGCCACCAGCCCCTCGACAAATTCGCCCCAACGGCTGCCCAAAGCACCAACTTGCCGGCTGACCTCTTTGATGACACGATCGTTTTCCGCCTTTGACTCCTCGAGGAACCGCTCGATTCTCTCACTCGATTCCTTCATTTCGCGCTTGGTTCTCTCACTCGATTCCTTCATCTCGCGCTCGATTTCCATCCTTGCTTCCTTCAGCTCGCGATCGGTTCTTGCCATTGATTCCTTCAATTCGCGCTCGATTTCCAGCCTTGATTCCTTTATTTCGCGTTCGGTTGTGGCGGACATCTCCCGCAGCACGCGGCGTGTTTCCTGTAAGTCGTAATCCGCCGCTGCCCGCATCTCGCGTATCTCGCGCGATGTCTCCTGAATTTGCAGCTCTGTCTCTTGCATGCGCCGATCGGTCTCTTGCATGCGCCGATCGGTCTCTTTCATGAACCGATCGGTCTCCAGAAAGGCCTTCCATACATCATCCATGGTGACGGTATCAGACATTGACGGACTCCTTGTGTCGGACGGCACGCGCGTGGCTAGGGGGGATGGTGTTGGTGGGGTAAACAGGCGGTTTCGTGCCTCCCGCTTCGATCCTTGGCCCGGCCACGATGACGACGATGATGACACGCGGGGTGTGGAAAAAACAATACACGCGTATCGACCCCGGGAGCACCCGCGCTTCCAGGGATCGCGCCGGGGTGGATCGGGGAAAGTCAACCCATTTTCTTGTGTAAAAAAACGCACTCCCGCCATGGACTGTTCGTCCGGGAACGCCTATCTTATGGCCCCGACCCATGGCGGGGTCGTCTTTTCAGTTTCCAGGGAGCGGGTCCGGGGGATGGATCCCGGGGAGACGGGGGCAGCCCTGCGCGTGGGATGTGGCGTTGACGCCGATTTTTCAGCAGTGTACCGAATCATGGTCCAAGTGCGTCCCTCCCACGAGGCGGACATCCCGGTCATGGAGCGCATCGAGAGGGTCTGTTTTGCCTCCGATCGCCTGGCCAGGCGCCAGTTCCATTATCTGCTGACGCGCGGCCACGCCCTCATGCTGACTGCCCTGGTCGATGCCCAGATCCAGGGTTACGGTCTGTTGCTGCTGCGCCGCAACTCGCGCGCCGCCCGGCTTTACTCCCTGGCGATTCATCCCGGCAGCCGGCGTGCCGGTCTGGGTCGAATGGTGCTGCGCGCCCTGGAGAAGGCAGCCCGGGCTCTCGGATTGACCAGCATCCACCTGGAGGTGCGCGCCGACAACACCCCGGCCATCGCCTTTTATCAGGGGTTGGGATACCGTTCCTTTGCCGTTCACCTCGACTACTACGCCGATCACCAGGACGCCTGCCGCATGAGAAAGAGGTTGGATACCCAATAACCGCCGCCATGGGCCATGCCACCAAACATCGCTACACCATCGTCGTCGATCGCGGTCTCGACTGGAAATGGAACCCGGAAGGGTTTCATATCCTTACCGCCGATGACTACCTCGCCCAATTGCAAGTCCAGGACCGCTCGTCCGGGCCGGGCCGCATCATCAACCTGTGCCGCGATTACCACTATCTCAGTGGGGGCTACTATTGCTCGCTGCTCGCCGAGGCGCGTCGGGAACTGCCGATGCCGACCATGGCGGATATCCTCGATCTCTCCGGGAAAAGGTTGTACGCCTTTGCCCTGCCCGAGCTTGAGGCCTCCCTGAACCGGATCGTGAAACGGCTGGCCGAACCGCCGACACACGACTTCTCACTGCATGTCTTTTTCGGTCACGCCGAAGATCCGCGCTTTCGCGCCCTCGGCGATGAGCTGTTCGACATCTTCCGCTTTCCGCTGATTAAAATGCGGATCCGCCAGAACGTCAAACACTGGTCGATCACCTCGATCCGCCCGCTGGGCCTGCACCAGGTGCGCACCGCGCAACGGGCGTTCTTTGAAAATGCCCTGCGTGCCTATACCCGGGCCCCGGCACGACGCAAGGCCAACCGCACCCCTGAACTCTACAACCTCGCCATCCTCTACGATCCGCACGAAGCCCTTCCCCCCTCCAACCCCAAGGCCCTGGAACGATTCGCCCGGGTTGCCCGCTCCCTGCGCATGGAGGTTGAGCTGATCACGCGCAAGGATTACCACCGCATCCCGGAGTTCGATGCCCTGTTCATCCGCGAAACGACCGGGTTGAATCATCACACCTTCCAGTTTGCGCGCAAGGCCGAACAGGAAGGGCTGCCGGTCATTGATGACACCAGCTCGATCATCCGCTGCGCAAACAAGATTTTCCTCTTTGAACTGCTGGCCAGCCACGGTTTGCCGACGCCCAGGTCGGTCTCCCTGGATCGATTCTGCTTTAATCCGGAACGCATCGCCGCCATGGAAGAGTTGCTCGGGTACCCCATGGTGTTGAAGGTACCAGACGGCTCTTTCTCCCGCGGTGTGCACAAGGCCAATGACCGTGCCGAACTTGAAAAACATGCCACGCGCCTGTTCATCGAATCGCGTCTGATTCTGGTCCAGGAGTACATGTATACCGCCTTCGACTGGCGCATCGGCATCCTCAACGGTCGGCCTCTTTACGCCAGCCAGTATCACATGTCGCGCAACCACTGGCAGATCTACCGCCACCAGCCTGACGGCACGATCACCGGTGGCGGCTTCCGCACCATGCCAATCGAGGAGGCCCCGGCGGATGTGGTCGAAACGGCACGGCGCGCGGCCTCTCTGGTCGGCACCGGACTGTACGGAGTCGACCTCAAACAAAACGACCGCGGCGTGCATGTCATCGAGGTCAACGACAACCCCAATGTTGACAGCGGCGTCGAGGACAAGGCGATCAAGGATCTCCTCTATACCCGTATCCTCAAGGAGTTTATCGAGCGCATCGAGGCCGGGCGTCGGGGATAAGAGAGAGAGGAGGAAACAATAGCATGCGTGTACCACGGTGCCTGATAGCCCGCTTTCGTGCGTACCACTACTACGATGACCTTGCCCGGGCATGCACCGAAAGCGGTATGGAGGTCGCGCTGGCCTTTTGCGAATACCGCGAGGATGTCGACGCCTTCAACCAGGTCATCGAGCGGTTCCGTCCCGATTTCATCCTCAGTCACCCCCATTTTTCCGAGTCGATCTCCGCCATCGGTGCCGCCAGGGGAATCCCGGTCGTGCACTGGATGGTCGACAAGATCATCCACAGGGGGCAGTTTCATCGCGGTAAATTTTCTGACGGCGATCTCATCCTGTCGACCTACCGCCACGATGTCGATCATTTCCGCGGCATGGGTGTGCGCGCGGAATATCTGCCCAACGCCTGCAATATCCTCCCCGTCGATGATGTACACGGCGATCCCCGGTATGGGGTCGGCTTCGTCGGCACCATCGAGCTGGGCGAGAACAATTATTACCGGCAGTTCGTCGATACCATGCGCACGCAATCCGTGGGGCAGGCGCCGGAACTGATCGCCGTGATCGAAAAGATGATCCAGTTTTTCGATCAGGTTTTGGATCTGCAGGAAGAGGCCTCGAAAAATTTCCAGTACATTCTTCCGCACCTTGAAAAAAATCTGTTCCGGAGCCTCGAAGGGATATTCACCTTCAAAAATGACGAGGGTGACAGCGCCAATTTCACCGCCAACGACATGGTCGCCATTTTGATCAAGGAGACCTCGTTCCGGCAACGCCGGCACTTCTTCTCCGCTCTTCCCTCCCTGGATGCCTTCGGTCCCGAGGATTGGACCCGAGCCAATCTGCCCAACGTGCGTTACCATGGCACCTGCGAGCAGTACCGGGAGTCAGGGCAGGTGTTTGCCCACAGTCGCATCAATCTCGCCATCGCCAGGATCTACAGCCTGGATGGTCTGAGTGACCGCATCTTCAACGTCCTGTTTGCCGGTGGATTTCTCCTGGCCAATCGCCACGATCCCTTGAGCGAGTTGTTTCGCGAGGGGATCGACCTCGATACCTACGCCACGGTCGAGGAGCTGCTCGATAAGATCCGCTTCTACGAAAACAATCCCCAGGCCCGGGAACGGATCGCTCGCGCCGGTCGGGAAAATGTGTTGCGGAATCACACCTTCAAGAACCGGGCGGCGGAGCTGCGCCGGTTGGCGACCTCGCTCCGCGGGTGAGGTGGATGTCCGGGGCAATCGCACTTGAAAATCAACTGACGGGCACGGTGGCCGGTGCGCCACTCCGAACGATAAAGGCGCTCTTTCACGACAAAACATGCAATCCGCCTGACGATTTTTGCTGGGAAGCGCAAAAAATCGTCAGGCAATGGATAAGCCCCCTGGGGGCGATTTTCGCGAACAGCATGCGAAA
>PEAJ01000088.1 GCA_002753495.1 Magnetococcales bacterium HA3dbin3
CGCCCCGGACCCCGCCGGGGGGCAGGCAGAGCCTCCCCCCGGACCCCCCAACCCCTTTTAAAAATTAAAAACAATTTTGTCGGGGCACAGTTTTTTTATGTAAGGCTTCAAAATGGCGGTGGTACGTGGCGGTGGCATGCGCGGCGGGGCGTGGGCGGGATCGCTGCTCGTGCATGCAGGCGTGGCGGGATGCCTTTTGATCGGTCGTTCACCGTCGATCATCGCCGCGTCGGTGCAACCGGTGGTCCAGGTGCGCATGATCAGCGCACCGACAACCCGAGCGATCACACCGCCACCGACAGTCGTTTCTGAATCCCCGCCACCTGCCGATCCGCCACCGATGGTCAGCGATGCCCCGCCACCCGCTCCGCCCGAAAAGGTCGAACCGATCACGAAAGCGGCACCTGTTCCAGTCAAACCGATCAAACCGAAGAAACCAACATCACCGCGCAAGAAGCTCGTGTCACGTCCGGACCCCCCGGTTGATGTTGTGCCCGTCGTCTCCTCCGAGCCTCCGGCCGCTGCCGTCGTTTCGCCGCCGCGACCAGGCGTTGCCGCCGCCGTGCCGACGACGATTCCAACCCCACCGGAAGAGCCCGATCATCCCCCGGATGTCGCGGCGGCCTACGCAAACAACCCGGCCCCGGATTATCCCGCCGCCGCGCGTCGTCTGGGGGTGGAGGGGGTGGTGACGTTGCGGGTGACGGTGCTGGAATCAGGAACAGTGGGAGTGGTGGGGGTGGCGGAAAGCTCCGGATCCGCCGTTTTGGATCAGGCGGCACAGGCGGCCGTCAGGCGGTGGCAATTTGTTCCGGCGCGGCGCGGCGACCGGCCAATGACGGCGGAGGTTCTTGTTCCGATACGCTTTCAGCTGCAATCGGAGCAGAAGGCGTGGCCGCGGTGAGGATCGGGAACGGTTTCTTTCCGCGATTGATGTTCCGTCATCCGCCCTTTGCCTCCAACGCCTCCCAGCGCGCATAAAGCGTCGCCAGCTCCCCCTCCAACTGCTCCAGCCGCATGCGGGCCTCGCGAATGACTTCGCCGCTCTGTCGAAAAAAATCGGCTTCCGCCATCGCCTGTTGCAGGGAGAGCTGTTCTGCCTCCATCGCCTCGATCCGCCCGGGCAGGGCCTCCAGCTCCCGGGCCTCCTTGAAGCTCAATCCGCGCGTTACCCGCTCCCGCCCGGCGGAGGTGGAGATGGCCACGTTTGTCGTCCGCGTTGTCGGTTCCGGGGCTTTTTTCGCTGGCACGGGTGCTGGTGGCGGCGGTCGTTGTCGCAGCCAGTCGGAATACCCCCCGACATACTCGCGAATCTCCCCGTCCTCCTGAAAGACCAGCAACGTCGTCACCACATTGTCGAGAAAAGCGCGGTCGTGGCTGACGAGCAGGACGGTACCGGAAAATGTCAACAGACGCTCTTCGAGGAGATCCATGGTCTCGGCGTCGAGGTCGTTGGTGGGTTCATCGAGGACGAGCAGGTTGGCCGGCTGCGCGAAGAGCCTGGCCAGGAGCAGACGATTGCGTTCACCGCCGGAGAGCGTCCGCACCGGTGAACGCGCCCGATCTGGTGTAAAGAGAAAATCCCCGAGGTAACCGATCACATGTCGCGCACCATCGGCGGTGTCGATGCGTTCGCGACCGTCGGCAACGCTGTCGGCGACACTGGCGGCATCGTCGAGCTGCGCGCGGTTCTGGTCGAAGTAGGCCACCTCCAGTTGTGTTCCCAGGCGCAGCGTGCCGCTTTCCGGCGACACCTGCCCGAGCAACATTTGCAGCAGGGTGGTTTTGCCGCAGCCGTTCGGGCCGATGATGCCCACCTTGTCGCCGCGCAGGATGAGCGTCGAGAAACGATCGATGCACACCCTGCCCTGGTAGCCGTAGCGGACATCCTCCGCCTCCACCACCACCCGCCCCGAGCGTCGCGCCTCCTGGATGATCATGCGTGCCTGGCCACTTTGCTCCACCCGTTCCCGACGTTGCTTGCGCAGGCGCAGCAGATTTTCCACCCGTCCCTGATTGCGCGTGCGCCGCGCCTGGATGCCCTGGCGAATCCACCGCTCCTCCTGGGCCAATTTTTTATCAAACGCCTCCCACTGCCGCAGCTCCACCTCCAGTGCCGCCTCCTTGCGCCGCAGGTAGTCGTCATAGCCGCCGGGCCAGCTGGAGAGCCGACCGCGATCGAGTTCGACGATGCGTGTTGCCAGTCGGCGCAGCAACGCGCGATCGTGGGTGATGAACAGCACGCCGCCGCGAAAGTTGGCCAGCACCTCTTCCAGGCGTTCGATCGCCGGCAGGTCGAGGTGGTTGGTGGGTTCGTCGAGGAGGAGCAGGTCGGGTTCCGGTGCCAGGGCGCGGGCGAGCAGCACCTGGCGTTTCAAGCCGCTTGAGAGGGTGGAGAAGGGTATGTCGCCATCCAGGTTGAGCCTGGCGAGGGCGATGGTCACCTGATGTTCTTGTTGCCAATCGTTATCCGGTTCTGGTGTGGCGGGTGTGGGCAGGCCGGTGTGTACGACTTCGCGGATGGTTCCTTCCAGGTTGGTTGGCACCTCTTGTGGCAGGCGGGTGATGGTTGCTCCGGGTTGGCGAATGACTGTCCCGGTATCGGGTGGCAATTCGCCGCTGATGATGCGCATGAGCGTGGTTTTGCCGGCGCCGTTGCGTCCGACCAGGACGACCCGATCGCCGCGTTCCAGGGGCAGATCGACGCTGTCAAGCAGGGTGGTGCTGCCGAAGCTGACGCTGCAATTTTGTATGTGGATCAGGGCCATGGTTGATTGTTCTCGTGGCGTGAGGTGGCGGGTCGTGCGGATCCCAGGCCATTTGTGGCGAGTAGGATGGGGTCCAGGGAGCGCGGCCCCCTTGTATGTTGGAAGGTAGCCGATTGTCGGGGTGTTTTGCAGTTTTCCACAAGTGCACAGGCCAGGTGCAACCAGCAATTTATTGCTCTCGGGCCTGTGTACCCTGTGGGAAACTGCAAAACACCCCGACAAGAAATGGCCGGAATCAACCTCGTTCCAGACGTAGCAGATCGTTGTCCTTACTTGGTCGTTAGAGATCATGGCCCAGTGCGGATTGCCATGCCCATTGTCCACAAACCCGAACAGTTGCCTGGGCTTCGAGCCCGTATCCGCAAGGATGGGAGGTGGAACCATACGGCATCACTCCAGCACGAAACCTGCTTGACCGCCAAGACAGTTGCTGGACCCCATCTTACGCGCCACAAATGGCCTGGGATCCGCACGTCACCGCGTCCCCTGGACCCCATTTACGCGCCACAAATAACCCGATCCAGATCCGCATACTGGACCCCAACCCCCTTTAAAAATAGAATCGCCGGGGGCGCGAAACCGGAGTCAAAAAAAACCACCATCCACGCCACGCGCACACTGCCGCCCCATGGCCATCCTGATCTGGAATCGGAATGACACGGCACGGATCACGGAAACAGAAGATCATGACGCACACCGACCACGCGAAAATTGGACCCCGAGCCTTCACCGACCTGCGCGCCTTCATGAAGTTCCTGGAGTCCCGCGGCGAACTGGTGCGCGTCGATCACCCGGTTGATGCGCGGCTGGAGATCACGGAAATCTCCCGCCGCCTGCTCGCGAGCGGCGGACCGGCAGTTCTGTTCACACAGGTGCGCGGATCGGAATTTCCGGTGCTCGCCAATCTGTTCGGCACACAACGGCGGATCGGCCTGGCGATCGGACGACGGGTGGAGGAGCTGGAGGAACTGGGAAGCCTCCTTGCCACCCTGCGCGCGCCTGACCCGCCGCAAAATCTGCACGAGGCCTGGAATCTGCTGCGCCGCGTCGCGCGCGTGCGCCACATGCGCACACGCCTGGTGAAACATCCCCCCTGCCAGGAGATCGTCTGGAGCGGCCCCGATGTCGACCTTGCACGCTTACCCGTCCAAACCTGCTGGCCCGAAGATGCCGGTCCCCTGATCACCTGGCCGCTCGTCATCACCCAGGGGCCGCAAGGCGGGCCGATCAACATCGGCGTCTACCGCATGCAGGTGATCGGCCGCAACCGATTGATCATGCGCTGGTTGCGCCATCGCGGCGGGGCACAGCACGCCCGCGAGCACGGCCGCATCATCCCGGTGGCGGTGGCCATCGGCTGCGATCCGGCCACCATCCTCGCCGCCGTCACCCCGGTGCCGGAAACCCTCTCCGAATACGCCTTCGCCGGCCTGCTCCGCGAACGCGCCGTCGAGGTGGCGCCGGCGCTTTCGGTACCGCTGCCGGTGCCGGCACGGGCGGAGATCATCCTGGAAGGACAGGTCGACCTGATGGATCGCGCGCCGGAAGGCCCCTTCGGCGATCACACCGGTTACTACAACGAGGTGGAACGCTTCCCGGTGCTGACAGTGAACAAACTCACCATGCGCAGGCAGCCGATTTACCTGAGCACCTTCACCGGTCGCCCACCGGATGAACCGGCGATCCTCGCCCTGGCCTTGAACCGCATCTTCGTACCGCTGCTGAAAAAACAGTTCCCGGAGATCGAGGCCTTTCACCTGCCGATGGATGGCTGCTCCTACCGGGTGGCGGTGGTGAGTTTGCGCAAGCAGTACCCCGGTCACGCCTTTCGGATCATGACCGGCATTTGGGGATTTTTGCGACAATTTTTGTATACCAAATATCTCATCGTCGTCGATGCCGGGGTACCGGTGGAGCGCTGGGGGGCGGTGATGCGGGCGCTCGGACGACACGTTCACGCCGCCCGCGATCTCAAGGTGATCGAGGCGACACCGATCGACTATCTGGACTTTGCCTCGCCCCAGTCCGGCCTGGGATCGAAACTGGGGATCGATGCCACCACCAAGGTCGGGCCGGAACTGCACGGCGTCGACCCCCCAACCACCGCCTGGGAGGATCGCGCAACCGGCTGGCCGGCGGCGGTGGCGCGAATGGTGCCGGCGATCCGCCGCGTCTACCGTGTGCCGGAAACGCCGATGGTGGTGCTCACCCTGGAAAAACAGGATCCGCAAGAGGCACGCAAGGCAGTGGAGACGCTGTGGCGACTCGTCCCGCGCGGCGTCGGGGCAGAGCAGATCATCGTCACCGACCCCGACATCGACCCCGAATCCTGGGCCGATATTCTCTGGGCAGTGGCCACGCGTACCGATCCGGCACGCGACCTCATCCGCGAACGTGACTCCGGCCGCTTCGCCCTCGATGCCACCCACAAGCTGCCACAAGAGACCGATCGCACCTGGGGCCAGGTGCTGCACATGGACGAGACCACTCGGAATCTGGTCAACGAACGCTGGGTCAGGTATGGTCTGCCGGGAACCGGACGCACGCCATTCTGAGTCCGGCACGCCTGCCGGCGAAGAGGCCCCTTCGCCCTTTCCACCCTTCCTTCCTGGAGGAGATCCGCTCATGGAAGCACACGAAGCGCACGAGGCAGTCCATCACGCCGCGCACGGAGCTCATCACGAAAACCACGACCACGAGTTAAATATTCGCAACAAGCGCATCGCCGTCCTCATCAGCGTCATGGCCTGCATGCTGTCGATTGTCGAAATCGGCGGCAACAGCGCGCAGAACACCTCGCTCGCCGCCAACATCGACGCCTCCAACCTGTGGGCCTTCTTTCAGGCCAAGACCGTGCGCATGACCATGACCCGCTCGCTGGCCGAAACGCTGGAGACCATCATCCCGGCCGACCTGCCGCCGCAAAAAGCGGAAGTGTGGAAAAAACGCATCGCCGAATTCCAGACCACTTCGCAGCGCATGAACAGCGAACCCGACACCGGCGAAGGACGCAAGGAGCTGATGGCCAAGGCCAAGGCCGCCGAGGAACGCCACAAACGGGCCCTGCAAGCCTACCACCTGTACGAATACAGCGCGGCGGCGATGCAGATTGGCATCGTCCTCGCCTCGGCCTCGGCGGCAACCGGGGTGCTGGCCCTGGTCTACCTCTCGGGCGGCCTGGCGGTTGTCGGCGTGGCGATCGGCGCCATCGCCTGGCTGGCACCGACGTTGATCCACCTGTGATCGATCGTCACGGAAGGGGTGCCCCGCCACCGGGTCGGTGGCGACAGAATCACCCGGATCAACATCAGGCCGCCCAGGGTGTCAGCATGATCGCCCGGAACAGCGCCGGTTGGCGCGGCGGCATGGTGCTCCTGCTTATCCTCCTGTTCGCCGGGTCAGAGGCGCTCGCGCAGGGGTGCCGCATCGGTTTTGATCTCGGTTCGACCGGGGTGCGTGTCGGTTCGGCGACACACCCGGAACAGGCCAAGGTGGCGATCGATTATCTCGCCGACATCCGCGCCAACCATGCCATCGATCGCACGATCGAGCCGACGATCGAGGCCCTGACCACCCTGCCGAAGGTCGCCAACCTGCCCGCGGATTGCACGGCGGTGGCCGGCGGTTATTCGGCGTGGCGGCTCGCCTTGCGGGAGGCGTCACCGGCGCGACTGGCCGCCACCCTGCGCACGATTCACGAACGCACCCACGTCGCCCTGTTCATCATCCCGCAGGATGTCGAGGGCAACTACGGCTATCTGGCGGCCAAAAGCCTCCTGGGGGCGGCGCTTAAGACGCCATTCATCCTCGACCTTGGCGGCGGCAGCATGCAGATTGCCGGTGCCACCAGCGGCTGGGGCAGCGACCTGGGGCAAAAGTCGTGGCACGACCTCTTTTGCAAGCAGATTCAAGGCAACTCCGACCCGGTCTGCCCGGCCAACCCGGTGGGTGGCAAGGCCCCGGGACGGGCCGCAACGCTGCTTGCCCCGCAAGTTGCCGCCGCCAAGGCCGCCCTGGGAACGGGATTGACCCTGACGGCGGTGACACCGCCGGTGGTCAACGCGGTGCATCCGGTGGTGCGATTTCTTGCCGAGACGCACCGCGGGGTGACTACCGCGGTCGATGCCCAGGGCTTCAGCCATGCCGCCCTCGTCCAGGCCATCGCCCAGCTGGCGACCCGCGACAACGCGGCGATCACCGAGCTGCTCGACGGTTGTCGTGAACAGACCGGGCAGCCAATCTGCGCGCCGCGTCTGCTGCCGATGCTGGTGACCGACATGCTGCTCCTTCACGCCTTCATGGACGGCTTGGGCATTGCGCGTCTGGAGGTGGCGGCGGCCGGCATCAACAATGTGCCGGGCATCCTTGCCGATCCACGCGCCGCCGCCTGGGCCGGGCACTATCCCTGCTATCTGCAAAAGCTGGCCGAAATCGGTGGTGAGGCGTTCAAGGCTGATCCGCGCGCGTGCGGCCCGGAATCGGGAGTCGATCGACCTTGACCACCACGGCGGATGCCCCCCCCTCTCCCTCCCCCCCGACGTTGGTGGCGCGGGCGATCGCCGATCACACCGCCGGTCGTTTCGCCGAAGCCGAGGCCGGCTATCGCGCCATCCTGGCCGCACCTGATACCGCCGATCAGGCCAAGGCCCGGCATGGTCTGGGTCTGCTCAAGTGGCAGACCGGCGACCTGACAGCGGCACAAGCGCACCTGGAAGCGGTCGCCGCCCGCTGCCCGGAGCATTGGCACTACCCCTACACCCTTGGGCAATTTTTTGCCGCAACCAGGCGTCCGGAGCTGGCGATCCCGGCCTTTCTGCGCGCGCAGGCGTTGCAGCCCGACGCAGCCGAGATTCATCTGGGGCTTGCCGATGCCCTGCATGCCGTTGGCCGCCTGGAGGAGGCGATCGCCGCCTACCGGCAAACGCTTGCCCGGCAACCGGCCAACATCGAGGCCCTGAACAACCTTGGCGTCGCCCTTGATGCCGCCGGACAGCGGGAAGAGGCCATTTCGCTTCTGCGGCACGGGGTGGCACAGCGTCCTGATTTCAATCCGCTCTACAGCAACCTGGGCAATGCGCTTTTGCATCATGGGGAGGTCAAGGCGGCGGTGGCCGTGTTCGAGCAGGGGCTTGGGCGGGGGCAACAATCCGCCGACCTCTGGTTCAACTACGGCAATGCCCTGGCCACGCGTGCCGCCAGTCCGGAGGCAGTCGCTGCCTACGAGCAGGCCCTGGCACTCGATCCGCTGCATCTCAAGGCGCGGGTCAATCTTGCCAACACCTTCCGTTTGCGCGGGGAGATCCAGGCGGCGCTTGGAGCTTATCGCCAGGTGCTTGCCCACGACCCCAATTTTGCCGATGCCCACAACAACATGGGGGTGGCGCTGCTCATACAGGGCGAAAGCGACGCGGCGATTGCCGCCCTGGAGCAGGCCGCCGCCCTCGCCCCGAACATCTCCGCGATCCACAACAATCTTGGCAATGCCTTCAAGGGAACCGGGCAGCTCGACGCGGCGGTCGCCAGCTATCGTCGTGCCGTTGCCCTCAATCCGCATGATCTGGAGGCGCATGGCAACCTGGTCTACACCCTCTCCTTCCACCCGGATTATGACGATCCGGCCATTCTGGTCGAGGCGCGACGTTTTGCCGCCGCGCATCCGCCGCCGCGTCCGCCGCGCGTTCACCCTGCCGCCCGACGTGATGCCGGTTCCGGGCGTCGCCTGAATGTCGGCTATCTTTCACCCGATTTTCGCAACCATTGTCAGGCGTTGTTCACGATGCCTTTGTTTTCGCATCATGATCGCGAGCGGTTCAAGATTCATTGTTATGCGCAGCTGGCTTGTGGCGATGCGATCACCGAGCGGCTTGCCGCGCATGCCGACCTTTGGCATCCGATTTATGGTTTGAGCGATCCGCGGGTGGCGGAGCGGATCGAGGCGGATGGCATTGATATTCTCGTCGATCTGACCATGCACATGGCCAATGGTCGGCCGCTCGTATTTGCCTGCAAGCCGGCGCCGGTGCAGGTTGCCTGGCTTGCCTATCCGGGGACGACCGGTTTGCCGGCGATCGACTATCGGCTGACCGACCCTTGGCTTGATCCACCTGGTGTGGGTGATGATCATTATGCAGAGCGATCGATTCGTCTGCCTGACACCTTCTGGTGCTACGATCCCTTGCTCGACGACCTGCACCCCAATCCCTTGCCGGCGCGGACGGCGGGGCATGTCACGTTTGGCTGTCTGAACAACTTCTGCAAGGTTTCGGACGCCACGCTTGATCGTTTTGGTCGGGTATTGGCGCGGGTGCCTGGGTCGCGGTTGTTGTTGTTGGCGACGGCGGGGTCGCATCGGCGGCGGGTGTGGGATTGTCTTGGTCGATGGGGCATCTCTCCCGAGCGAATCGAGTTTGTTTCTTATCAGCCGCGGCCGCTTTATTTGCAGACCTATCATCGCATCGACCTTTGCCTCGATACCCTTCCCTACAACGGTCACACCACGAGTCTTGATGCCTATTGGATGGGGGTGCCGGTGGTGACGCAGGTGGGAGGGACGGTTGCCGGTCGCGCGGGGTGGAGTCAGTTGAACAATCTCGGCCTGACCGAGCTGGCTGCTTTTGATGAGCGGGCGTTTGTTGATGTGGCCGTGGCGTTGGCCAATGACTGGTCGCGTCTTGCGCATCTCCGCGCGACGTTGCGGGGTCGTTTGCAAGGCTCGCCGTTGATGGATGGGGGGCGTTTTGCGCGGGCGATTGAGACGATTTATTGGCGGTTGGGGGGGAGAAATAGCGTCTGATACGCGCGGGTTCCGGATCAAGTTATTTGTAGCGAGTAAAACGGGGTCCAGGGGGCTTTTCTCCCTGGACCCCATTTCCGTCGCCACAAACGACCCAGAGTCCACATCACTTCTTGCGTTTCCAGCTGGTTCCCCCCTTGCCGTCGAGAAGAACCACCCCACGCGCGGCCAGATCGTCACGAATGCGATCAGCCTCGGCAAAGTTTCTCGCCCGCCGCGCCGCCTCGCGTTCGGCAATGGCCCGGTCGACCTCCGCCGCGGTCGGCTCCCCCTCCCCGGCGACGGTGGATGACTGAAACCAGCGCGCGGGATCCTGCAACGCCACACCCAACAATCGCCCCATCCCCAACACCACACCAGCAAATCCCCTCGCCGTCAGCTGATCGGCAACAGCAACCGCCCGGTTCAGTTCCCTGACCATCTCAAAAAGCGCACTCAGGGCCTGCGGCGTGTTGAAATCATCGGCCATCGCCGCCAAAAAACGCCCCGCCCCCCCCCTGACCGGCAATGGCATCGTCCCCCCCCGGTCAAA
>PEAJ01000089.1 GCA_002753495.1 Magnetococcales bacterium HA3dbin3
GCGATGTTGTACCAGTGGCTGGGGAGTTCGGATTCGTCGAGCAAAATCTTGGTTTGCGACATGGATCTCTCTCACGGGGGGCAGGGAGTCGGAGGACGGTCAGGGCAGGCCGGAAATCAGGTAAATCAGGCCGCTGAACAGTGCCGGGATTGTACGCAGAGTTCAGTGTGATTGTCAGGGGAGGCTTTGCGCCTTCTCCCCCGCGCGGACAATATGCGCCTTGGCGGCATTCAGACGCGCACGCACCTCGGACGGATTGCGAAAGCCGCCACGTTCATCCAGGGCGCTCGGGGCAAAATAGGCGAGCACCTCCCGGGCCTTGGCAACCTGGTCGAGGATCTCCTGCGCGGTTTTGTGTGTGGTTTTGGCCATGGTGGTCGATGCAGCCCCGCCGGCCCGACCAGCAGATGGTCGGGCCAGCGGGGGCAGGTCATCAAAGGGGTGGTGAAAAAATCAGGCGATCTTGGCGTAGGCGCTTTGTTTGGCGCCGCACACCGGGCACTTGTCCGGTGGCGTGCCGAACACGGTATGACCACAAACGCCGCAGACGTGCAGCGCCTCGTGATCGAGGTCTTTTCCCTGTTCCAGGGCGGTGATCGCCTGTTGGTAGAGGTCGCGGTGAACTTTTTCCACCTCCAGGGCGTGACGCATGCCCTGGGCGGCCTTTTTCTCGCCTTCGGCCTCGGCGGCGGCGACCATGCCGGGGTACATCTGGGTGACCTCGTAATCTTCGCCGGCCATCGCCTCCTTCAGGTTGGCCAGGGTGGTGTCGATGCCACCGAGGTTGCGCAGATGGGTGTGGGCGTGGATCGTCTCCGCCTCGGCGATGGCCCGGAACAGACTGGCGATGGTCGGAAATCCCTCCTGATCCGCCTTCTTGGCGAAGGCGAGATATTTGCGATTGGCCTGGCTTTCACCGGCGAAGGCGGCCTTGAGATTCTCTTTGGTCTTCATCACGATTCTCCTTTCGCTTGAGTTTGAGAAACGGGTTCGCGGGGAGGGTCACGGTCTTTGCTTGTCGTCCCGTGAGCATGACCCTAACCTGGCAGAACCTCCTTGCGTCCGGGATCGCCCTTCATCACCCCCTTGAAGGCCTGGGCGATGGCGGCGGCCATGGTTTTGTGCAGACGACCCATGCCGGGGTTTTCACCGGCGGCAAAGGGGAGCGGACGACAGATCCGCATCGCCTGCAGACCGACGCGGGCGATAAAAAGGCCGTTGGCCATCCCCTGCCCGGCGCGGGCGAGCAGCATGGTGGTGAGGGAATCGCCAAGGATGGCACCGGCATGGTTGGCGAGAAGGTCGGTGGTGCCGGCGACGAGCAACCCCTGGCAGCCGTCGCGCAGCAGGATCCAACTGCCGACCGTTCCCGGATGCACACCATAGCATTGGGCAACCGCCCGCACCATGCGCAAGGTGTTCCAGAGAAACACCAGGGCATCGACCAGCGGCAGCGGACTCAAGGCGGTGATCAGGGTGGTGTTGGAGACGTGGCTCACCACCACGCGATAGGCCTGGGCGTCGATCGGCGCGAGCACCTGTCGCGAAAACAGGCGCAGGAGATGGGCATCTTCCAGGGTGTCGTCATCGAGGAGATGCTGGAGACGTTTGAGACCGGCAGCGGCCTCCGGGTGATGTTGGCAGAGGGGGGTGATGCGGCGCACCAGGGTGCGCGCCGAACCCGCACGCTCCTGCCGGGTGACGAGGCTGGCCCCCTTTGTCGCAAGCCGGCGCAAGGCACGCAGGCGCGCGAGGCGGTACCACTCACGTCCGATCCACACCATGGCTGCCACTAATCCACCCGCGGCCAGGAGGATCAATACCCCACCGAGCAGCGGCCGCGCCTGCCACTCTTCCGAGAGGAACAGCACCATCTGCCGCACCAGGAGCAGCAGCAGGAAGGCGCTCATCAGGAGCAAAAACAGGATGCCGGAACGCTCCCTGGGACTTGGCTTGCCGGCGGCGGGTATTGGGTCGGGTGCGGGCCGAGGGGTGGGGGTGTCGGCGTCATCGGTACGTTCTTGCGTGACAAAATCCGCCGCGTCGATCGTCGCGTCGATCTCGGGCTCAATTTTTTCCTCCGCGTCGGCGGTGATCGCCGGCTCCTCGTCCGGATCGAGCGTTGGTTCCCGCGGGAGCGCCGGGTCGGTCAGGACGACCGGCCGATTCTCGAACGATGCCTTGGGTGTTGCCGGACGTGGTGCCGCCGATGGCGCCGGCAGCTCGACAGGGGATCTCCAGTTGCCTGATCTCAGCATGGATCGTCTCCTGGTGCCTGCCGATCGTCGGGGGGATTGGGCATCGGGGGCTGGGAACGCATGCGTTCCCGCTTCCGCTCTTCCCTGGTGTTGTCAGAAAAATTTGTCACCGAGCAGAAACTCCAACGCCTGGTCGAGCCGGACATGCGGCAGGGTGCCATCGCGCGATCCGACCAGCCCGCGCGGCTCGAATTCGAGAAAACGAAAGCGCTCCTCGCCCCAGTCGGCGGCATCGGGGATGATCTCCGGGATCTCTCCCGGAAAGAGCAGGATCTCCTTGTTCTCCCCCTTCGGGATCCCCTGCACGAAGGAGAGGCGGCGTCCTTCGTGCTCTTGCACCACCGTCTGCGTGCAGCGCACCGAGGCCAGGGTCATCGACTTGACGGCAACGCCGTGAAACAGGGCATGATTGGTCGGAATGGCGACGAGCTGTTCGAGCAACTTTTCCAGGTTCTGATGCTGATTGGCGGCGACGTGATCGACCTTTGAGGCGGCGAACAGGAGCTTGTCGATGCGCGGTTTAAAGAGGCGGTGCAAGATGTTGGCCGGGCCATAATTGAAGTTGACCAGGATCGATTGCAGTGCCCGTTCCATGTCCGAGAAGCTGCCGTGCCCGCGGTTGAGCGCGCGCATCGGGTCGACGAGGACAATCTGGCGATCGAAACGGGAAAAGTGCTTCCGGTAAAAACTCCGCACCACCCGGTCACGATAGAGCAGGTAGCGCTGCTCCATGGTGGCGTAGAGGGAGCCGGAGAGCTGCGCGCCCGCTGGAGGTTCCGGCAGCGGGCAGAAGGCGAGCAGTGGCGTGTCATGCAGATCGCCGGGAATGAGAAAGCGTCCCGGCTGGAGGTAATGCAGACCAACATCGGGCTCCTTGCAGCGACGCAAGAAAAGCGTGAAAAGCTTGCTTAAGTGCCGGATCGTCTCTTCATCGGTCGGGGCGAGTGGATCGACACCGGTCAAGGCGTTGTGCCATGCCCGTGCCAATCCCAGGCGCGGCTCCTGGCCGCACAGGGCGAACACCTCCTTTGACCACTCGGCGAAAGAGAGGTCGAGCATCGGCAGATCGAGCAGCCACTCACCGGGGTAGTCGATGATGTCGAGGTAGAGCGTCGCCAGGGGTTGCAGATACTTGTGCAGGGCCTTTTGCGGTCGGTAACGGATGGCAAGGCGGATTTCGCTCAAACCGTCGGTTGCCCGCGGCCAGGTTGGTGGGGAGGCGGTGAGGGCGAGGACGAAGCGATCGTAGCCAAAGGTGGAGAGATCCAGGTTGGGCTGCTGGATCACCTTGGCCCCCTGGAAGCGCCCGCTCTCCACGACGTCGAACGACGGCAGCCGCTTGCTGCGATGCCCCTGCAGCAGCTGGTGAATCAAGGTGGTGATGAAGACCGTCTTGCCGCTCTGGTTGAGGCCGGTCACCGCCAGACGCACGGTTTGATCCATGGCGAGCAGGATGGCGTTTTCCATCGCCTTGCGGGCGCCGGAGCGCAGCGTTGTCCATGCTGGCAGGGAAAAGGGGAGGGGGGGTATGGCCACGGCGTATCGCACTCCCTGCGAAAAAAAATCCTGAACCTCGCTGACCTGTCGGTACCACCAAGGTTCCGGGGGGATGATACCCCACCCCGGAGTCAAAACGCCACGCATCACCCCGGGGAGGTTGGGGGAAGTGGTATCATGCCTGCCCAAGAAAGCGTAACGCATTGCGTCGCACCAGGGCCATGAGGCTTCCCTGCGGATTCACCCCCGGCGCGTCGCACAGCAGCGAGGCATCACAGACGTAAAGCCCCTCCTGCCCATGCACGCGACCGAAGGAGTCGGTCACCGCGCCTTTGGCCGCCGATCCCATCGGGCAGGAGCCGGTCAGGTGGATGGTCATCAAACGTGTCAAATGTGCCGGCAGCAGCGCTGGCAGACGTGCCAGATCCGCGCGACTGTTAAGGGGTTCGCTACCGGCGATCGTCGGCCACAGGGTGTCGGCTCCTGCCTCAAACAGCAGCTGCGCAAGCTTGTGCAGCGCTTCGGTCAGATCCTGCCACTGTACTGGCGTCATCCGCCAAAACGGAATCGGTTGTGGCAGCAGCCGGTGCGCCACCACCCGCCCCTGCCCGCGCGCCATGGCGTAGTAGATGGCCATGCGTTCGCTTTCATGCGCGATCAAAGGCAGATCGCGCGGATGGTCGATCATCCCCATCGCCAGATAAGGTGGTGAGGAGACCGCACAGCCAAAGCCAAAACGCGGCGAAAACCCCTTCACCTGATGCACGCCAATACCACTGCCCGGCGGATTGACCACCTCCGGAAAGCGGGCGGTGATCTTGATCGTCGGGTGCGAGGCGAAGGTGTTACCGGCACGACGCGACAACAGGTTGCGGCGCAGAAGCGTCGGCGTGCCGATGGTCCCGGCAGCGAGAAACAGGGTATCGGCGAGGAATACGACCGGCGCGGCCTTGGTGGCGGCACAGGTTGGCATTGCCACCACCTCCCAAAGACCGCTACGTTTGCGAATGCGATCGACGCGCAGCCGTGCGATCAGCTGTCCGCCTGCCTGACGGAAACGTGGGATGAAGGTGCGACTCATGGCGTTGCGCTGTTCGGAAAACCGCTTTCCATCCGGATTATTGGCCCCGACCGGGAGTGGCTGGTAGCTGTACCAGCGTGGCACCTCCATCGCGCGCCAGCCCAGCCGCTCGGCGCCGATACGCAGTTTGTGGGAACTGGGCGCGGGGTCGCCGGGGTGGTGGATGACGCCCAGCTCCCGCTCACCAGCGACGAAATGCGGTTCGAGATCCTCCGGGGTCAGCGCCTCGACCCCCCAGTCGCGCCGCCACGCCGCCAGAATGTCCGGTGGCGTGCGATGATAAAGGCCGGCGTTGATCTCGCTTCCCCCGCCGACACAACAGGCCTCGACGTAGGCCAGGGCCGGGCGTCCCATTGCCGCGGTGATGCCGCCATGGCGATAGGTGCGGATCATCTCATCGCGTGAGAAGGGGAGGCACTGCTCCTGGGAGACCCATCCCCCCTCTTCGAGCAGGATCACCTCGCGACCCGCTTCGGCAAGCAGGGTAGCGGTGATCGCTCCCCCCGGCCCCGACCCGACCACCAGAATGTCACTGCGCAGGGAACCGCCCCCGGCCTGGCAGATGCTGACACCGGCGGGTGCGAGGTCATCAGGGGTGTGTGCGTGACAGGGAGATGTCGCCATTACATCGTACTCTGGTTGGGCATAAAGGGTTCTTCTCGTCGTGTGTACCAGGCGAAGATGACCAATGAGTCATGCAACCGAAGCAGATCGCGGCAGGGTCCCAGACGAGAAGCACGCCAGGCAGCGGTGACGGCCTGACGCTCGGCCGGGGCGAGACGGTGAAAAGGTCGCGTGCCGCGCGCGATCGGCCAGGCATCGAGGAGCAGGGTCAACAGGCGCACCGCGGCGCCGGTGAGCGGGGGCATCTTTGCCCGTTGCTGGGTGACGAAAGGGGTGATCGCCTCCGTCCAGACGGCCGGATCTTCCCCCGCCGTCAGGCAACGATCGCGCAGCAGGGTATCGACCAGGGCGGTCAGGGTTGCCTGATGATTGAGCATGTCATGATCACCCTGCGCGGGATGGTTGGTACAAGGGCGGGCGAAAGGACAAACCAGTGGGCACTACCGCTCAAATGGGTCGTCTCGGCGGTCTCCTCGACATTACCGGGTGCCATTTCCCCGCGTCGACCATGCTGGTGGGGTGGTGGGTGCTTGTCAAGCCGCCGGTTGAGCCATCGGTGCGGGTCGTGTTTGCGAACATGGGGTTGTTTCGTTTTGTCGATCCGTGCATGATTGACACTGGCAAGAGGCATTCTCGGGTGGCTTGAGGATGGAAGAGAGCTCACGATGACCGATCGACCTGAAACCTGGCCGCGCCTGGCCGTCATCCTGATCCTGCTGGCGACAGCGACGCTTGCCCTGCGTCCGGTCCCGACCCTCTTTGACCTGCCGATCGAGGAGGATGGCTATATGGTCCTCACCAATGCCCGGCATATGGCACGCGGGGAGGGGGTGAGTTACGACGGCTATACGCTCAACAACGGATTCCAGCCGCTTTGGGTCTTTCTGAACGCACCGCTCTATCGGTTGGTCGACCATGACCCGGAAAAAATGGTGCGGGCGACCTTCGCCCTGCACTGGCTTTTTTTTCTTGGCACCCTTGGCCTGATCGGCGTCATCAGCCGCGATGCCGTTCCGTCCGCCGATGCCGATCAGCGGCGCCTCTTGTTCTGGCTTGGCTGTCTGCTCTACGGTGGGGCGCTCGCTGATTGGCAGAAGCAGTTCAATGGTTTGGAGACCAGCTGCGCGCTCTTTTTCTACGCCCTTGCCTGGCGCTACCACCAGAGCGGGCGGACGGCGACCCTGCGCGGGACGGTCGGGTTTGGCGCCCTGCTCGGGTTGCTGGTTCTTGCGCGCATTGATTCGGTGTTCCTGGTCATTCTCCTGGCATTGCAGCGCCTGCTGCCGCGCGATGATGAACCCTGGCGCCAGCGTCTGCATGCCGCCGTCACCACGGGCGGGGTCGCTTTTCTTGTTTCCCTGCCCTGGTGGGCCTATAACGTCATCCAGTTCGGACACCTGACACCGGCAAGCGGCCTGGGGTTGCGCGAATGGGGGTGGGTGCCGAAACGCCTCTACATGGGGATCGATGCCGCGGCGTCGATGCTCACCCCGCACTACTACGACAAGGATTTCATCGACCACAGCCTGCTCGGTGGTCGGGTGCTCCTTGCCCTGCGCCTGCTGGCTCTGCTTGCGCTTATAGTCTACCTCTGGCGACAACGGCGGCGGCTCGGCTGGGGGAGTGGGATGACGACGACGGATCCGGTTTCAGCTTCGCGTCAGGCGATGGCACGGCGCACCTGGACGTTTGCCCTTGCCTTTGGGTTGGCCATGGGTGTGCTGCTCGCGTGGTATGTCGTGTCGTCGTGGGCCTGGTTTTTCTACGAACGCTACTTTGCGCCGTGGCTGCTTCTTGCCGCCCCGGCCTATGTCGCCCTGGTGTTCCTGCTTGCCCAGCGTTGGCAGTCGTTGCCGAAGCGGGTTGCCCAACTGCTTGCCCTGTTGATTGTGGGGATTTCACTGGCGGCCTATGTGGGCACGCCGGTCAAACACAACATCATGTTCCAGGACATGCTGCCGCTGGTGAAAAAAAATGTCCCCGACGCGGAGTGGGTGGCGTTGGCACAATCGGGCACGGTCGGTTATTTTCGCGATCGCGTTGTCAACTTGGCCGGGGTATCGAACATGACCGCCATCGCCTACCAGGACCACATGTGGGACTACCTCGACCGCGAGGGGATCAACTGGTTCTGTGACTGGCCGGACTATGTGAAGTCCCTCCTTGGCAACAAGGTGGCGGACGGTACCTGGGTCCTGGTCGACGAACGGGGTTTGTTCCAACTTTATCGACGCAAGGTACCCCTGGAGCGGCGTTTGCCCGCGCGGGGAACCTGACCACCCTGATCCATCATCCCAGCCTGCGGGGTGCGTTTGCCCGGTGAACAAGTACCTGCTCAATTTTCGCTATGCGGTTCGGATGGGCAAGCCGCTTTTGATCCTGCGCCTGATCAAAACCTTCCTTGGCATTCTGCTGTTGCGACGACGACCGTTGCGTTATGTCGACCTGGCCATCGGCTACAGCTGCAACCTCAAGTGCGAACACTGTTTCGCCACTGCGCTGGAAGATGGTCGCATGCGACGCGGGGTGCCGATCGCGCAGATCGGCAATCCGCGCAAGATGCAACCGACCGGCAGTCGCGGACGCCGCCGTCTCACCCCGACTGAATATGCCGCCATCGCGCAACAGGCGATGGATCTGGGGGCGGTGAACTTCTCATTTCAGGGTGGGGAACCGACCCTCTACCCGGAGCTGCCGGAGTACATCCGCGCAGTGCGACCGGAACGCAACGTGGTGTCGGTGACCACCAACGGCACCTTGCTTGATCGGGAGAAAATTCTTGCCTTGCGCAGCCTTGGCGTTGACATCCTGACCATCAGCCTCGACAGCGCCGACCCGGCGATTCACGATGCCTTTCGCGGTGTCAAGGGGACCTTCGACAAGACCCTGAACACCATCCGCACCGCTCTGGAGTTGGGTCTGCGCGTGACGGTTGGCGCCGTCGTTACCCCGACCTCCTTGCGAACGCCCGAATTGCAGAGATTGATCGACCTGGTCACCGGCATGGAGGTGATCCTTTTTCTCGCCCTGGCGGCGCCGGTTGGCGAGTGGCAGGAAAACGAGGCCATTTTTTTTACCGCCGACGACCGTGCCTTCCTCGATGCCCTGACTGCGCGCAATTCCCTGGTGCGGACCGACTTCGAGGCCAATTTCGTTCATTATGGCTGTGGCGCGGTGAAGGAGATCCTCTACATCACGCCTTTTGGTGATGTGTTGCCCTGTCCGTTTCTCCACACCGCGCTGGGTAATCTCTTCGAGGAGCCGCTTCAGGCGATCCGCGACCGGGCGTTGAAAAACCCCTATTTCGCCGATTATGGCCCGCTCTGCCTGGCCGCCGAGGACCAGGCGTACCTCGCGCGTCATCGCAAACCCTTCTACGATGCCGAGGGGCGCGTTTCGCGCTATCCGGAAGGCGATGCCGGGGAGGGTTCCTGATGGCGGTGGTGTTTGTCACCGGCGGCGGTGGGTTTGTCGGTAGGCATCTGGTTACACGCTTGCTTGAGGCTGGCCACGAGGTGCGCGTGTTGGTGCGGGATCCGGCGCGAGTCCCGGCCGAGGCACGGGCAGTGGTTGGCGATCTGCTTGCCCCGGAGAGCTACCGCCAGGCCCTGACCGGTTGCACGACGGTGTTTCACGCGGCGGCGACCATCGCCTTTCGCGCTTCGGCCTTGCCGGAGGCGTTGCGTGTCAATGTTGAAGGGACACGCGCCCTGGTTGATGCCGCCGATGCCGCCGGTGTGTCCCGTTTCATTCACCTGAGCGCCTGTGCCGTGCATGGGACCAGCGCCACGCCGGATGTGCTGCTGGATGAGTCCTCCCCGCGCGTCGCCACGCCCGCGCACCCCTATGCCTGGTCCAAACAGCTGGCCGAGGTGCTGCTTGAGGAGCGCAAGGAGCGGCTCGATATCCGTATTGCCCGTTTCACCACGGTGTATGGTCCGGGCGATGCGCGCATGAATTCGGGTTCGATCATCCGTTCCGTGCAGCGGGGGATGCGCGCGGTGCCGCCGGGCGGGAGCAGCTTTATCGATGTTGGTGATTTGATTGACGGCCTGCTGGCGATTACGGAAAAGGGCCGCTCTGGCGAGAGCTATATCCTCAATGGTGGCAACCTGACCTATCGCGAATTGACCCAACGCATCGCCCTTCTTCTTGAGGTGTCACCACCAAGTTTGGTCGTGCCGCGGATGGCGCGTGGGCCGCTGCGTGCGCTGGCCTGGGCGTCGACGCGCCTGCGCCGTGCCGATCCCGACGCCGTCGAGCTTCTGACCCCGGCCATTGTCGATGAGGTGTTCCGCTACAAGTATTTCTCTGCCGCCAAGGCGGAGCGGGAGCTGGCCTGGCAGCCGCGGCGGACGTTGGCGGAGAGTGTGGCCGCGGCGTTGGCGTGGTATCGGCAGCGGGGGATGGTGTCGTGATGTGGAGTCGATCCAAAGCCAATTTTTTCTCAATTCATGAAAGTGGTTGGGGGGTCCGGGGGGAGGCTCCGCCTGCCCCCCGGCGGGGTCCGGGGCGGAGCCCCGGTGGGGTTCGGGGCGAAGCCCCGAGGTTTTGTTTTTTTCCGCCCTCCGCTTCTTCGCGCACATTTCGCATGCCTTCCAATGAGTGCATCT
>PEAJ01000090.1 GCA_002753495.1 Magnetococcales bacterium HA3dbin3
TGTGACTGTTTTTGTGTTGGTTGTGGGCGGCGCGCAGCTGGTTGTAATCAACATAGGCCGCCTCGATCACCTCCATCTGGCCGATGATCTGGCGATCGATCCAGCGGCCGGTGGTCAGATAAACATCGCCGCCGAGGTAGACGTAGGCACGCACGCGGGTGCCGGTGTCATTGCCGACGAGCAGGGCACGCGTCGAGCCATCGCGCAGGGTGGTGAGGTCGGGCAGCGGGTCCGGAGGCAGGTCGCCGGATTTGCTGATGCGCGTGCCGTTGCTGCGCTGGATGACGATCTCATCGAGGCCGCGCGCGAGGCGTTCGGTGTCGAGGATGGCGGTGGTGGCATCCTGATCTTGCAGGGCGACGCCGGCGGCGATGATGCGATTTCTCGCGATATCCTCGGCGTCGTGGCGGACGGTGCGTTGCGTCTCCTGGTAGTAGGAGCGCGCCACCTCCAGCGAGTTGGCCAGCGCCTGGGTGATGCGGTCGGAGAACCAGGAGTCGACGCCGCGGTTGAGCAGTTCGAGCGACAAAATCGCCACCACCACCGTCGGCACCAGCGACATGGCGACAAACATGGCCACCATGCGCGTGCGCAGTCGCGATCCCGCGCGTTGCTGGCGCCGATCGAGCCACAACTGCGACAGGTTGCGCACGACCATGATCCCGAGCACCAGCAGCAAAAACAGATTGACGTAGAGCAGGAGCAGAAAGACCAGGCTGTAGCTGCCGCCGGCGGCGGTTTGTGCCTGCAATCCCAGGCCGGTGGTGAGGGTGGTTGCCACCACCATGAATAGAAACAGCGTCACCAGCCAGCCGCGTTTTGAGCGTGCCGCTTGTGCCGTCCACTCGATCCACCGCATGCTGCTCATAAATTGTTTTTTTTAATTTTTAAAAGTGGTTGGGGGGTCCGGGGGGAGGCTTAAGCCTGCCCCCCGGCGGGGTTCGGGGCGAAGCCCCGAGATTCTTTTGCCTTTTCTTTTCCGCCCCCCTTTCCCCGGGCGCATTTCGCGTTGTTTGCGAAATGCGCCCCCAGGGGGTGGGGAAAAAAGCAAGAAAACAATAAAAGCAAAATCTCGGGGCTTAAGCCCCGAACCCCGCCAGGGCTCTGCCCTGGACTAAGCCAGGGAGCCAGCCCCCTGGACCCCGTTTTACTCGCCACAAATAACCAAGATCCGTATTACACGACTCCATGCCGCACCCAATCACGACCGGTGAAGCTCCGTCTCCAGACGATAATCCACCGGCCGCCAGAAGGTGAAGAGCCGATTCAGCAGTCGCAGCGGTCGCGATATCCCTTCCCGCTCCAGTTCAAAGCGCACCTCAAGAAAATAGCGCCGCCCGGGGAGGAGGAAGTTCGACGCCGCCGCTCCCCTCTTGTCGCCGTGCCCCTCCAGGAGGAGATTGCGCGGATGCCCGAGGAACTGCAAAGCCTCGTCATCATCATCGGTGTAGGCAATCTGCCCGCTGGAGATATCCTGCATCTCAAAACGCTGCGTAATCAAACGCAAACGCAAACGCCGTTGCAGCTTCAGCCACGACACCTCGCGATCCGGCACCAGGGAACGCCCCTCGCGCAGACGAAAGCGATAGGTGACCAGGATCGGCTCGCCTTGTTTGAGCAGCGCCAAGGCCTCGCGCTGAAACTCGGGCGACAACGCCGCCTGGGCATAAAGCGCGTTTCCCTGCAACGAGGCCACCACCTCGCGCAACGGGCTCGGCGGCGGCGTCCCGCCACCCTGACAGGCGGTCAGAAGCAGAAGCAGGCAGAGGGCGACCCCCAACCCCTCCCGATGCAACCGGGTGACGATCAATTCGGGTAGGCGACCGCCGGTCCCCCCATGCCCAGGGCATAGGGCGGATGAAACGCCTCGACCGGCAGATCAAAGCTGACGTTCTCGACAAACTCCCACGCCCCTGACTGCGACAACAGCTTGTGCAACAACAAGTTGTTCAGGGTGTGGCCGGAACGCACCCCCTCGAAGTGGCCAAGAATCGGGTGGCCAAGGAGGTAAAGATCACCCAGGGCGTCCATGATTTTGTGGCGGACAAACTCATCTTCATAGCGCAAACCGCCGTCGTTGAGGACGCGAAAATCACCGATGGCGATGGCGTTGTCCAGGGAGGCCCCCCGCGCCAGGCCGCTCGACTGCAACTTCTCGACTTCGTTGAGGAAGCCAAAGGTGCGCGCCCGACTCACCTCCTTGACGAAGGCGGTTTCGGTGATCTCCAAGTCGACATGCTGCTCGGTCAGCATCGGGTGGTCAAAGTCGATCAAAAAGCCGACGCGAAAACCTTCGCCGGGGTAGAAGGCGGCACGCTTGTCCCGATCCTCGACCACCACCGGTTTCCTGACACGAATCCACTTTCTTGACACCCGCTGTTCGACGACGCCCGCGCACTGGATCAGAAAGACAAACGGCGCCGCGCTGCCGTCCATGATCGGCACCTCGCGCGTGTCGAGGTCGACATAAGCGTTGTCGACCCCTAAGCCGGCAAAGGCGGCGAGCAGGTGCTCGACGGTGGAGACCGAAACCCCATCGTCATTGGCGATCGTCGTGCAAAGTCTTGTATCGACGACATTTTCTACCCGGGCCGGAATCACGGACCCGCGGCAATCGGTGCGACGAAAGACGATGCCGGTGTTTTCAGGGGCTGGGCGCAGGGAGAGGTAGGTCTTCTCGCCACCATGCAGGCCGATGCCCGTGCAACGAATCGTGTTTTTTAAAGTTCTTTGCAAGTACATGAAAAAGCACCCCGGATTCCGTTCCGACCCCCGCCTGGGGTCCCGTAAACAACCCGGTGAGGAATATGAAAGAATCGTGCCAAGAACATGCATCCCCTTCGGGCAACGCCACCCCTAAACGCAATCGGACGGCCGAAAGCCGTCCGATCACCCTCCAACCGCGGTTCAATCAAGTTGTCGACGCAGGAAGGTGGGGGTATCGAGGACATCGGCATTGACCGAGGTGAACTCTTCGAGGTCGGCGCGACGGCGTGGTCGGCGATTGCTGTTTTTACTCATGGCTTCCGCCGGCATGGCGTTGGGATCCAGCTCTTTTTCCACCGGCGCGGCCACCTGCCGGAGATTTTTCGGTTGGGTGGTGGGGTGGGCGGTGGCCTTGTCCCGCACCGGGAAGACGACCTTTTCCGCGCTGCCGATGCCGGTGGCGACGACGGTGACGCGCACCGAATCCTCCATCGCCTCGTCGAGCACGGCGCCGAAGACGATGGTGGCCTCTTCATGCGCCATGTCGCGGACGACGGTGGCGGCCTCGTCCACCTCGTGCAGGGCGAGGTTGACGCCGCCGGTGATGTTGATCAGCACGCCGCGCGCGCCGTGAATCGAGACATCATCAAGCAGCGGGCTGGAGATGGCCTGGGTGGCGGCATCGAGGGCGCGGGTATCGCCGGAGGCCTCGGCGGCGCCCATCATGGCTTGTCCCATTTCGTCCATCACCGTGCGCACATCGGCGAAGTCGACGTTGATCAGGCCGGGGATGGTGATGAGGTCGGTGATGCCGCGCACCGCCTGGTGCAGGATGTCGTCGGCCTTGCGAAAGGCCTCAAGGACGGTGGTGTTCTTCCCGACCACCCCCAGGAGCTTCTGGTTGGGGATGGTGATGACGGTGTCGACATGCTTGCGCAGTTCGGCCAGGCCATCCTCGGCAAACTTCATGCGTCGTTTCCCCTCGAAGCCGAAGGGTTTGGTCACCACGGCGACGGTGAGAATCTGCATCTCCTTGGCGATTTTGGCGATGATCGGGGCGGCGCCGGTGCCGGTGCCGCCGCCCATGCCGGCGGTGATGAAGACCATGTCGGCGCCGTGGAGTGCCTCCTGGACGCGCTCCCGGCTCTCCTCGGCGGCGCGCATGCCGACATCCGGCTTGGCGCCCGCCCCCAATCCGCGCGTCACCCCCTCGCCGATCTGGATGCGTATCGGCGCCAGGTTGCGTGCCAGGGCCTGGGCATCGGTGTTGGCAACGATGAACTCCACCTTGTCCAACTGGGCCTGGATCATGTTGTTGATGGCATTGCCGCCACCGCCGCCGATGCCGACGACCTTGATCCTCGCCCCCTTGGCCTCATCGTTGTGTTCAAACTCGATACCGCCCATGTGACCCCCTTGAATGCAATGGCCCGAAAAACCGGTCATCACGCCTTAAAAAATCTCTCCAAACCACTCGCGCATGCGATGCACCACCTTGCGCACGCCGCCGGTCTCCTCCGGTACGAAGCGTGCCGGGCGGTCGCGGTCGAAGCGGGCGGCAAATTGTACCAGACCGACGGCCGTGGAGTATATCGGACTGTTCACGACATCGGTCAAACCACCGACGCCCTGAGGCAGGCCGCGGCGCACCGGCTTTTGAAACACATCTTCCGCCAACTCGACCATCCCCTCCATGATAGCCGAACCGCCGGTCAAAACAATCCCCGCCGCGATCTGCTCCTCGAATCCGGAGCGGGCAATCTCACGTTTGACCAGGGTGAAGAGCTCCTCGACGCGCGGTTCGATGATCTCGGCTAAGATGTGCCGGGCAAGCGAGCGCGGCTTGCGGTCGCCGATGCTTGGCACCTCGATGATCTCCTCGGCGTTGACCAGCGAAGAGAGGGCAGCGCCAAAATTTTTCTTGAGCTGTTCGGCCTCGCGCGTTGGTGTGCGCAAGCCGACGGCGATGTCGTTGGTGATGTGGTCACCGCCGATGGCGAGCACCGAGGTGTGCTTGATGTGGCCGTCGGCGAAGATGGCAATATCAGTCGTGCCGCCGCCAATGTCGAGCAGACAGACGCCGAGTTCCTTCTCATCCGTGGTCAGAACCGCCTCGGAGGAGGCAAGCTGTTCGAGGATGATGTTGCCAACATCGAGGCCGCAGCGGTTGGCGCACTTGATGATGTTGTGCGCCGAGGAGACCGCGCCGGTGATGATGTGAACGTTGGCCTCCAGCCGCACGCCGGACATGCCCAGGGGTTCCTTGATGCCATCCTGGCCGTCAAGGATGAACTCCTGCGGGATGGTATGGAGGATTTCGCGATCCTGGGAGATCGGCTGCGCGCGGGCGGCGTCGAGCACCCTTTGGATGTCGCTCGCCATCACCTCCCCCTCCTTGGTGGCGACCACGCCATGCGAATTGCCGCTCTTGATGTGGCTGCCGGCAATGCCGGTGTAGACCATGTTGATCTCCACCCCGGCCATCATCTCCGCCTCTTCCACCGCCATGCGCATGCTTTCGACCGTGGAGTCGATGTCGATCACCACCCCCTTGCGCAACCCGCGCGAGGGGTGGGTGCCGATGCCAATGATATCGAGGCGGCCGTCCTGCTGCAGATCGGCGACGATACAGCAGATCTTGGTGGTCCCGATGTCGAGGCCAACGATGAGATTTTGATCCTGTTTCGCCATAGTGCTTCCGAATCGTCCTGATCGTTTTTGTAGGTGGCTATTCCTACTGGCATCCCGGCACGTTCCATGGCCGGGGGGTGGATTGATCTTTGCAGTCTTTGCTTTTTTTCCGTCCTGTCCGGAATTCCCCTGATTTTTTATCCCAACCCTAGAGCTGCTTTTCCGGCGGCAGTGGGCGCACCGCCACCAGGCCCGACACGCGCATGTCAACCTGCCGGATGCGACGATCCAGGATCCGATACCGGTCCTGAAGCTGCCGCAGCAGGTTCATCTCCGCCTCCGCCCGCTGTGAAAACAGGATCCTGACCCCTCTTTTCGTGTACATGATCCAGCGATCCCCCGGGATGCTGATCGCCTCGGACAGCTGCTCGCGCAGCCAGGGATGTCTGCCCAAAAGGTTCATCAGCGCAACGACCGTCTCCGACTCCAGCACCGTCTCCCGGCGAAACACCACCGGCATGCGCAGGGGATCCCCCTTCTCCATCGCCTTGATCGGTTTGCCGTACTCGTCGATCAAGGTGATCTGCTCCCCTTGTCGCCCCATGCACACCGCCACCTTCTCCACCATGGCGATGGTTAAAACATTCGGATAAACCCTCTCGACGCGCACCTTCCGGATCCAGGGCAAGGCAGCCATGCGTTCGAGAACCTGGCGCGGATCAATCCGCAACAGGTTGCTCCCCTGGACGATGCCAATCTCGCGCAAGGCGTCCAGGATCACCTTTTCATGCGTATGCACCCGGCCCAGCAGCCGGATCTCCTGCAGCTGAAAACGCCCGGGCTGCCGCGCCTCGCGCCAACCGTAGGCCACACCCGCAACCACCGACACAAAAAGAAGGAAGATCAATAAACGGGACCACATGACTTCAAGGCAGCCCCACGCAATATTCGTGCCACAAGCTGATCAAAACCCATCCCCACCGCCGCCGCCGCCTTCGGCGCCAGGCTCAGTTCGGTCATGCCGGGCACGGTGTTGATCTCCAAAACCCAGGGTGATTCAGAGGCGTCGAGCATGACATCAACCCGCGCCAAACCCCGACAACCAGCAACGCGATAGGCCTGAACGGCAGCGATGCGCACGCGCTCCAGGGCCTGGTCAGAAACACCTTGTGGCGGAATCCGGTATTCGGTCCGGCCGGAGGTGTATTTGTTGGTATAGTCGTAGAAGCCATCGATGGGGTGAATTTCGATCGCCGGCAGGGGTTCATCGTCGATCACCGACACCGTCAACTCCTTGCCGTCGATCGCCTTCTCCACCAGGATGCGCGCCACCCCGTCGACCGGCAGGTCATCGGTTTGTGTCGCCTTGAGCAGGGCTTCCGGCAATTGTGCGCGCTCCGTCACCCGGGTGACGCCGACGCTCGAACCAGAGTTGGCGGGTTTGACATACCAGGGCGGATCGGCAAGCACCCGCGCCGCCGCCTGCCGCGCATCGCCACCCCTGGCCGCCAGGAGGATCTCCTGTCCGGGGGGCGTCGGCACGCCACCGTCGCGGAACAGGCGCTTGGTCAGGGACTTATCCATGCACAAAGCCGAGGCGGCAACCCCGGAGCCGGTGTAGGGGATGCCCATCACCTCCAGCACGCCCTGCACCGTGCCATCCTCGCCCAGGGGGCCGTGCAGGGCAAGCACCGCCGCCGCGATCTTCTCCCGCGACAGCACCGCCGGCAGGTCACGACCGACATCGATCGCCACCACCTGATGCCCCAGGCGTTCGAGGGCGGCGGTCATGGCACGCCCGCTGCGCAGGCTCACCGCGCGCTCCGCCGACATGCCCCCCATCAATACCCCGATTTTCCGGTCTCGCCATTCCATGGGCTGCCCCTCCTTCCGACCCGCGGGTCGCTTCCCTGCGCTGCTGTGGACGGATGCCCCAGGGTAGGGGTTTCGTTCCCCACGCGCAAGTCATTCCCGCCGCCGCCAGCTCTTTTTCCCCTTTGCCGGCATCACCCCTTGGCAGGGATGACCAAAACCTCGTTCTCAAGCTCGATCCCACTCATTTTGAACACCTTTTCACGAACCCGCTCGATCAACGCAAGCAGGTCCCGGCTGCGGGCGCCGCCGCGGTTGAGGATGAAATTGCAATGTTTCTCCGCCACCTGCGCCCCCCCCCTCCCACGCCCCGCGCAGCCGGCTTCATCGATCAGGCGCCAGGCCGTCCCCCCCCCCGGCGGGGTGCGAAAAACGCTGCCGGCGGAAGGATAATCGAGGGGCTGGCTGGCGGCGCGCCGGCGATGCAAATCGCGCATCGTCCGGCGAATCGCCTCCGGATCCCCCGGCTGCAAACGAAACCGCCCCGACAAAAAAATCCACCCCGGCGGCAACGCGGTGTGGCGGTAGGCCATGCGCAACATCTCCGGGGTTTGCGTGTGAATCACCCCCGTCGGGTCGAGAACCTGGGCATCGAGGAGAAGGGTGCGCATCGCGCTGCCGTAGGCGCCGGCGTTCATGCGCAGGGCACCGCCGATGCTGCCGGGGATGCCGGCGAGAAATTCCGCCCCGGCGAGCCCCTGGCGTCGCGCAAAGTGGGCGAGGGCGCTCATCGTCACCCCGGCCTCGGCCTCGATGGTTTGATCATCCAACAAACGCAATCGGCGCAGTCCGCTCTTCAAGTCGATGACCACGCCGTCAAACCCGGCATCGTCGATCAGCACGTTGCTGCCACCGCCCAGGAGCAGCCGTGGCGTCGTCGCGGTCAGGCGGTGTCCGAGGGCAATGAGTTCGTCGATCGAGGTCGGCGTCACCAGCCAGCGCGCCGGACCGCCGACGCGCCAGGTGGTGCGCGCAGCCAGTATCGCCCCTTCAACCACCGGCCGCGCAAGCGGCGGAAAAGTCGGCACGCCGCCGCCCATCGGCTCAGGTCGACAGGGCGGCGGCAAAGGCGCGCGCGCGCTGCGTGATGTTGCCGGCACCCAGGAACAACACGATGTCGCCGGGTTCAAGATGGGCGTTGAGTTCGGCGATCCACTCCGCCCCCACGGGCAGGGGCGCGGTGTGCGTTCGGCTCTGCTCGCGGATGCGGTTCATCAAAATCTCCTGGCCGCGCTCACCCAGGGGGGGGTCGACGGGTGGCTTTTCGCCGGCCGGGTAGATGGCATCGACGAGCACCAGGTCGGCGACGGCAAAGCTCTGGGCGAAGGCCTCCAGGTGATCGCGCACCCGGGTGTAGCGATGCGGCTGAAAGGCCACCACCAAGCGGCGTTCGCGCCCGAACCCCGCGCGCACCGCGGCAAGTGTCGCCTGAATCTCCACCGGATGGTGACCGTAGTCGTCGATCACCACCCGTTCGGCCGAGTCAAACAGCAAATCGAAGCGTCGCTGCACGCCGCGGAAGCTGGTCAGGGCGTGGATCACCGTTTCCCAGGGGATGGCCAGCTCCCAGGCGACGGCGATCGCCGCCAAGGTGTTGGTGACGTTGTGCAAACCCGGCAGTGAGAGCGTCACCTCGCCCCAGTCGGTGCGTTTGCCGTCGGGGTCGGTGGTCACCACCACGCGAAAGCGGGTACGAATCCCCTCCTGCACCACATCGACGGCGCGAATGTCCGCCCCCGGTTGCAGGCCGTAGGTGACAACCCGCTTGTCGACGAGATCGGAGATCATCGCCCGCACCTCGGGGTGATCCCAGCAGAGGACGATCAGGCCATAAAACGGCACCTTGGCGGCAAACTCGCGGAAGGCCCGGCGCACGGCGTCAAACTGGCCGTAGTGCTCCATGTGCTCCGGGTCCATGTTGGTGACGACGGCGATGGTCGGGAAGAGCTTCAGGAAGGAGCCGTCCGATTCATCGGCTTCGGTGACCAGGAACTCGCCGCGCCCGAGGCGGGCGTTGCTGCCAAGGGATTTGACGATGCCGCCGTTGACCACCGTCGGATCCATCCCCGCCTCGCCGAGCAGGGTGGCGATCAGCGAGGTGGTGGTGGTTTTGCCGTGGGTGCCGGCGATGGCGATGCTGTACTTGAAGCGCATGAGTTCGGCGAGCATCTCCGCGCGCGGCACCACCGGGATGCGTCGCAGCCGCGCCGCCACCATCTCCGGGTTGTCGGGCTTCACCGCCGAGGAGTAGATCACCGCGTGCGCATCGCCGATCTGCTGGGCATCGTGGCCGATGCCGATGTTGGCACCCAGGCGGCGCAGGCGCTGCACGTTGGCGTTCTCTGCCACGTCCGAGCCGGAGATGGCGTATCCGAGGTTGATGAGCACCTCGGCGATGCCACTCATGCCGATGCCGCCAATACCGATAAAATGCAACCGATTGATTTTTTCGTACATGGGACCTCGTTACTCCGCAAACACCTCGCGCAGGGAGCGCGCGGCGGGGGCAGAAAAAAAGAACACCCCGCAATCCGCCCAACTACTTTGCTGAACAGCACAAAGCAGTTGGGCAATGGCTCGCCTCTTACCGTGAAAAATGGCTTTGTTCGGGGTAGCCTGACGGGGTTTGGGGCGGAGCCCCAACAAAATTGTTTTTGATTTTTTAAAGTGGTTGGGGGGTCTGGGGGGAGGCTCCGCCTGCCCCCCAGCGGGTCCAGGGCAGAGCCCTGGCGGGTCCAGGGCAGAGCCTGGCTTAGTCCAGGGCAGAGCCCTGGTTTGCCGTGAGAGACGGCTTTCACCATCTGGTGTGGCGT
>PEAJ01000091.1 GCA_002753495.1 Magnetococcales bacterium HA3dbin3
GTAAGCCGCCCCCCAGCCCCCCCAACCACTTTTAATAGCTCGGATAACCCAGCGGACATGGCGACAGCCACACCACCCCGGACGATGCACGCGCCACCCCCCGCCAATCCGCGCTCCCAATATCAGCCGTCAGCCAGAATCGCACTCCCCAACGCGGCACCCTGCCGACGCAGGCGCTCGCGTTGCAGCATCAACCACTGCACGGCAATCACCGAGGTGGCATTGTTCACCTTGCCCGCCCGAAACTGCTCTTCAACGACGGTGTACGGCAGGAGCAAAAGGCGTATATCCTCATTCTCAAGCTCCAGCCCACCACCACCAGCAACCGGCACACGGCTGTCGAAAATGCCGAGAAACAGGTGGATCGCCTCGGTGCTGCTGTTCGGGGCCAGGTAGTAGCGAATGATCGGATGCAGGGAGATGACAGTAATGCCGGTCTCCTCCCTGGTCTCGCGACGAGCGGCGGTCTCCGGGTCGGGATCGGCCTTGTCAATCAAGCCGGCCACCACCTCCAATCCCCAGCCACGGATTTCATTCAGGTAGGGACCGAGACGAAACTGGCTCACCATCGCCACCACATCGGCCAGGGGATCGTAGAGCAGCACCGCCACCGCATCGGTGCGGCGTATCGCCTCCAGAACGATATCCCGGCTCATCGTGCCGTCGAAACGTTCATATTGCAGGCGCACCTGCTGCAGGTGAAAATAGCCACGGTAGGCATCACGAGTTTCAATCACTTTGACTTTCATGGGGGAACCATCTTGGAAAACGCCGTGGTGGATTGGCAAGCGCCCGGGTGGCCGGGCACATCGCCGACAACGCGCCCGCCAACCCTTATAACAACGCGGCGTCGACAAGGCCATCGCCGGCGTTGGCCGTGGTGGCTGCCTGCCCTGCTGGCATGCTCGATTGCCCTTCCCGCCGTGGCCGGTCTCGACTTCCCGCCGCCGCCGCGTGGCGCCCTGATCGCCCAGTACGCGGAGGAGATCACGCCCGACGAACCGGAACAAAAAATGATCATCCGCCTCTACGAGGATGGAAAAGAGAACCGGGTCCGCGAGTTTGAGATCAATGGCGCCCTGTTTCAGGTGCAGGTGGTGCCGCGCTCCGGGCTGGGGTATTACCTGATCGACACCACCGGTCGTGGTCGTTTTGACACCCGCATCGAGGGGGATCAACCCCGCCTGATCCTGCCACCCTGGGTTCTGTTCCGGAAGTGAAACCGACGCCAACCCGACAAGCCGCCATCACCGATCCCGAGCGTGGGGGACGATATCTCCTGGGCGCTTATTATTTTTTCTATTTCGCGGTGATCGGCGTCTGGGTGCCCTATTGGCCGCTCTATCTACAGGGATTGCAGGTACCGCCGGAGGGGATTGGTCTGTTGCTCGCCCTGCCCTTGGCGCTGAAGGTGCTCGGTCCGCCGATCTGGGGTACGCTCGCCGATGCTGGTGCCCGGCAGGGGGTGATCATCGGCACCTCTTTCGCGGCAGTGGCAACGTTTGGCCTCTTTTTTTTCGGGCAGGGGTTCTATTTTTTGCTTGTCGTCACCGTGCTCTACAGCTTTTTTCTCGCCGGTCCCCTTGCCCTGGTCGAGGCGACGACGATGGAAATGGTGATGCGCACCGGTGGCGACTACGGCCGCATTCGCCTGTGGGGATCGCTCGGATTTATCGTCTTTTCCGTACTCATCGGCCCGGTGCTCGATCGCTTCGGCACGACCCCCCTGCTGTCGATCATCGGCGCCTTGTCGCTGACCACCGCCCTGCTCACCCTGCGTCTGCCACGACCGGAACCCCACCCGCGCGCGCGACAAACCCACCGGCAAACCCGGCTCTTGTTTGCCACGCCGGGGGTGCGCTGGTTTTATCTCGCGGCGATGCTCATGCAATTTTCCCACGCCGCCTATTACGGCTTCCTCTCGATCCACCTTGAACGCCACGGTTTTTCGCATCATGTCATCGGCCTGCTCTGGGGGTTGGGGGTGGTGGTGGAGGTGGTGATGCTGCACCATTCGGGGCGGTGGCTGGAACGCATCGGCCCGTCGGGTATTCTGACCGGATCGATTGCCATCGCCGCCCTGCGCTGGACCCTGTTTGCCACCACCCTCTGGTGGCCGTTGCTGATTCTGGCGCAGGTGTTTCACGGCTTCACCTTTGGTACCTACCATGTGGCGGCGGTGCGGCGCAGCCACGAGGCCGCCCCGCCCGGTGCTCGGGCCACCGCCCAGGCCTGGTATGTCGCTTTTGCCTATGGCATCGGCGGCAGTCTCGGGCTTGGCGTCGCCGGTCATCTCTATCGTGCCCTCGGCGCCGAGCCGCTCTTTGCCCTGATGGCCGTCGCTGCCCTGCTCGGTGTCGCGGCGAGCATGGTTTCCAATCGTCTGATGAACGCCACAAGAAGCTCATCCTTCATGTTTGACCATGAGAAACAAGGTGTTGTGCCTTAGCACCTCGATTGCGCTCCACCCGTGCCCCCGCCCCTTTCCCACCCGATCAACGGTTGGCAAGTAATATTCGTGGACGCCTCTAAAGCCTGTGGGGTATCCTGCCAAGCGAGGGGGAGTGCCATGGCCAACGTCCTGTTCGATACATTGAAGTATGCCCGACGCCTCAAGGAGGTCGGGGTGCCGGAGCCGCAGGCGGAGGTTCAAGCCGAGATGCTTGCCGAGGCCTTGGCGGAGCGGTTGGCGTCGAAGGAGGAGCTTGCCAAAACCGAAACCGCGCTACGGGCGGATCTCGCCAAAACCGAAACCGCGCTGCGGGCGGATCTCGCCAAAACCGAAACCGCGCTGCGGGCGGATCTCGCCAAAACCGAAACCGCCCTGCGGGCGGATCTCGCCAAAACCGAAACCGCCCTGCGGGCGGAGGTCCAAGAGGTGCGGGCGGAGGTCCAAGAGGTGCGGGCGGAAGTCCAAGAGGTGCGGCGCGACGTGAAGGAGATGGAACTCCGCATGGTCATCAAGATGGGGGCCATGATCCTGGGAGCGGTGGGCATTCTGTTTGGCCTCATGCGGACGTGGCCACTCTCTGTGCAGTATGCCGTTCCGCCTGGGCAGGCAGCGGTACACACCCCGCTTCCTTCAGCCGTCACGCCCCGTGAGGATGAACACTGACTCCCCTCGCCGTGGCATTGCTTCCACCACTCCCGCTGCCAGAGGCAATGCCGCCTGCCATGTTCGCGACCATCGAAATCCTCTCAAGCAAACAGTGAAGCGACAGGTTGACGCCGCATGGCCGTGATCCCCGACGCCCCCGCGTCGTCGCTAACCGATGACCCCATGCCACCCCCCTCCCCCTACACCCCGGCGGCGGCCACCGCCCTGCTGCCGCGTCGCCACCTGCGCGCGATGCTCCGCTTCGTTCGCGCCGCCTATGCCTTGAGCCAACACCCGGGCTACATCGAGGCGATCACCCCGGCATTGCCGACCATCGCCCGCTTCGACCCCGGCCATGCGGCGGTGATGATGGGCTACGACTTTCATCTCACGCCGGAGGGGCCACGGCTGATCGAGATCAACACCAACGCCGGGGGGGCACTCCTCGCCTACATCGCCCATCACCCTGATTTTGCCCTCCCTCCCGAGCCATCGATGCGGACCTCCCTGCTCGCGTCACGACCGGCACGCACCCTCCTGGGCAGTTTTGCCACCGAGCTGGGCCTCTGGCGCGGCGGCGCCCCGGCCAAACCCCAACGCCTGGTGATTCTTGACGACAACCCGCCGGGGCAATACCTCTACCACGAAATGGCAACCTTCGCCGGCCTGTTGCAACAATGGGGTGTGGAGGCAACCTGCGCCGATCCCGCCGCGCTGACGATGACGGCCGCGGGGGTGTTTTTGGCGGAAAAACCGGTGGCGATGATCTACAATCGGCACTGCGACTTTTATCTCGCGGAGCCAGCGCTCGCGGGCCTGGCTGCCGCCTATCTTGCCCGGCGCGTCTGCCTCACCCCCAACCCGCGCGCCTATGGCCTGCTCGCCGACAAGCGGCGCATGATCCTGATGTCGAGCCCGGAAACCCTGGCGGCGATCGGCGTGCCGGCCGTTATCCGGCACTGTCTGGAAGAGGTCGTGCCCACCACCCGCCTGCTCGCCGATCTCGACCCGGAAACCGTCTGGCAAGAGCGCAAGGCGTGGGTCTTGAAACCGGTGACTGCCTTCAGCAGCCGCGGGGTGTTGGTCGGGGAGAAGATGTCACGCAAACGTTTTCTCGAACAGGCGCCGCACACCACCCTGGCACAGCGGCTCGTTCCCCCGTCGCTCACCCCGGTCCCCGGTGATGACAAGCCGATGAAGACCGATTTTCGCCTCTTCGTCTATCGCGACCGGGTGCTTGGCGTCGGGGCACGTCTCTACCGGGGGCAGGTGACCAATCTGCGCACGCCCGGTCATGGCTATGGCCCGGTCCAGGTGATTTAGATACACGGCAAGGAGGGGACACATGCGCTTTCTCAATCCCAAGACCGACTTCGCCTTCAAGCGCATCTTCGGCTCCACCGAAAGCGGTGAGATTCTCATCAGCTTTCTCAACGCCATCCTTGCCCTGGAGCCGCCACGGCTGATCACCGCCGTCACCATCCTCGACCCCTATCTGGCACCAAGGATCAAGGGGATGAAGGATACCTATCTCGACGTGCGCGTCCGCGATCAATCCTTGCGCGACTACATCATCGAGATGCAGGTCCTCAACGTCGAAGGTTTTGAAAAGCGGGTGCTCTACAACGCCTGCAAGGCCTACGCTGGTCAGATCCAGAAGGGAGACCGTTACCGGGAGCTGACCAACGTGGTGGCGATCACCATCACCGACTTTGTCATGTTTGCGGCACTGCCGGGGGTGATCAATCGCTTCATGTTGCGCGCCGACGCCAACTCGGACATCGCGCTGGAAGACCTCGAATTGGTCTTCGCCGAACTCCCCAAGTTCACCCAGGGCGAAGAGCAGCTTGATGGCGTCGTGGCGAAGTGGTTTTACTTTCTGAAGCATGCCGGCGATTTGCAGGCGGTGCCCAAGGTGTTGGCCAGCGAGCCGGCCATCCGGAAGGCCTTTGAACTCGCCAACCAGGCCGCCCTTACGCCGGAGGAGCTTGACGACCAGGATCGGCGGGAGGTGTTTATTTACCTCCAGCGTGAATCGATCCTGTACGCCGCGGAGAGAAGTCGCGCCGAGGGTCACGCCAAGGGACACGCCGAGGGACACGAAAAAGGGCTCGCCGAGGGGATGCGCCAGGGGGAGGCCGAGCTGCTCCTGCGCCTGCTGCAACGTCGCTTCGGTCCCCTGCCCGTGGCCGTTCAGGCGAGGATCCGCGCCGCCGATGCCGCCACGCTGGAGGTGTGGAGTGATCGGGTTTTGCAGGCCTCCTCCCTGGAGGCGGTGTTCGCGCCCGTCCCCCTGCCCTGACCTTGCGCCCGGGGTGACTTTCGTTCCACAATGCCCGGGGCTCGCGGTTCTCTGCCCGGGGCTCGCGGTTCTCTCGAAGCCACCCACGGCGATTGAACTAGGAACGGATGGACGCCATGACCCAGCTGCACGAAGAGATCGTCATGACGGCCGACGCGGTGCGTCAGGCCGTCGATCGCCTGGCGCAACACATCCAGGCCGATGTCACGCAGCCGCAAAACTGGGTTGTGATTGGCATCCGGCGCGGCGGGGCGGTGGTGGCGCGGCTGTTGCGGGATCGCCTGACCCAGCTGCGGGGCATTACCCTGCCGATCGGTTACCTCGACATCACCTTCTACCGCGACGACCTCGATACCGTCGGCCCCAACCCCCTGGTCGGCGCCACCGACCTGGCGATGGACATCGACGACAAACATATCATCCTGGTCGACGATGTGCTTTTCACCGGCCGCACCATCCGCGCCGCGCTCAATGCCCTGTTCGACTTTGGCCGTCCGGAGGGGGTCAGCCTGGCCATTCTGGTTGATCGCGGTCACCGACAGCTGCCGATTCAGCCCGACTACGTGGCCGAAACCCTGGAAACCCAGCGCCGCGAAAGCATCAAACTCGTGGAGAAGGGGACCGGGGAGTTCGTCGTCGTGCGCCGGCTGCGCGCATGATCCTGAAAAATTTTCGGTCTCCTCCCCCGCACAGCGCAAGGGTGATTCCAATTCCAGATCAAGATGGCAACAAGGCGGCAACGAGAGAGCAACGAGACAGATACGTTTGGGTACGGCGAGGAGCGAGTCAGGCAGCCAACGAAGTTGCCGCTTGGTATGGAATTGGAATGACATGACTGCAAAACGATCGACGCTCAAGCGCAAGCACCTCCTGGGCATGGCCGAACTGAGCCGGACGGACATCACCCAGATTCTGGAGACCGCCGCCTCCATTCGCGAGATCAATTATCGCGACATCAAAAAGGTCCCCACCTTGCGCGGCAAGACCATCATCAACCTGTTCTTCGAAAACTCAACGCGCACGCGCACCTCGTTCGAACTGGCTGGCAAGCGCATGTCGGCGGATGTGGTCAACATCTCGGTCGCCTCAAGTTCGGTGGCCAAGGGCGAAACGCTGATCGACACCATGATCACCCTGCAGGCGATGAACCCGGATGTGGTGGTGGTGCGCCACGCCGAACCCGGGGTGCATGCCCTCCTGGCACGTCACGTCGACACGGCGGTGGTCAACGCCGGCGATGGTGGTCACGAGCACCCGACGCAATCCCTGCTCGACATGCTGACGATCGAAGACAACCTGCACCGCCTGAACCGAAAAAATTTTGAGGGGCTGGTGGTGGCAATCTGCGGCGATGTCCTGCACTCGCGCGTTGCCCGTTCCAATGCCATTGGCCTGCGCACGATGGGGGCACAGGTGCGGCTGGTCGGCCCGCCAACCCTGATGCCGCGTTTCGCCGAAGAAGCCCTGGGCGCCCCGGTCTTTTATGACCTTGACGAAGGGCTCGCCGGTGCCCAGGTGGTGATGGTGCTGCGCCTGCAACTCGAGCGTATGCACGCCGCCTTCATCCCGAGCGTGCGCGAATACTTCAAATTCTGGGGTTTGAGCCGCCGCCGGCTGGCCTGTGCCGCGCCCGGTGCCCTGGTCATGCACCCCGGACCGGTCAACCGCGGGGTGGAGATCTCTTCCGAACTCACCGACGACCCGGAACGCACGGTGATTCTCGACCAGGTGGCCAACGGCCTGGCGATCCGCATGGCCGTGCTCTACCGCCTCTGCAGCGGCCGCGTGGTGGTCGAAAAGGAGCAGATGACCACCGACGCGACGCTGAAAGGAGAGGGTCCATGAACGCGGAAGCGGGAACTTTGCTGATCAAGGGTGGCCGGGTGATCGACCCGGTGCGCCGCTTTGACGCCACCGCCGATCTGCTGCTGGTCGCCGGCAAAATCGAGGAGATCGGCCGGCCGGATCCGCCGCCCGGGTGTCCGGTCATCGACGCCACGGGTCTGGTGGTCGCCCCGGGTCTGGTCGACATGCATGTTCATCTGCGCGAGCCGGGTTTTGAGTTCAAGGAGACCATCGCCTCCGGCACGCGCACCGCCGCTGCCGGCGGGGTCACCTCGGTCGCGGCGATGGCCAACACCAATCCGGTGATCGACGACCCAAGCGTCGTCGGTTACATCCTGGAGAAGGCGCGTGCCGCCGGTCATGCCAACGTCTTTCCCATCGGCGCCCTGACGCGCGGCCTGCGCGGAGAGACCTTGACCGAAATGGGCCTGCTGCAAAAGGCCGGTTGTGTCGCCTTCTCCGACGATGGTCGGCCGGTAATGGACAGCGGCGTCATGCGCAAGGCCCTGGACTATTCACGCGCCTTCAACGCCCTGCTCATCCAGCACGCCGAGGATCTCGGCTTGGCGGCGCGCGGCTGCATGAACGAAGGGGTGGTGGCCAGTCGTCTGGGGTTGCCGGGCATTCCGGCGGAGTCGGAGGATATCATCGTCGATCGCGATATCCGTCTGGTCAGTCTCACCGGTGGTCGCTACCATGTGGCGCACATCTCCACGCGCGGGGCGGTACAGGCGGTGGCGGCGGCACGCGCGCGCGGTCTGCCGGTCTCCTGCGAGGCCACCCCGCATCACCTCGCCCTGACCGACATCGCTGTCGGCGACTACGACACCGATGCCAAAATGTCGCCACCCCTGCGCGGCGAGGTGGATCGGCAGGCGCTGCGCGAGGGATTGGCGCAAGGGGTGGTCACCGTCATCGCCTCCGACCACGCCCCGCACGACCTCGACAGCAAGCGCGTGCCGTTCTGTCAGGCCGCCAACGGCGTGGTCGGGTTGGAGACCCTGCTGCCGATCACCCTCGAGCTGGTCGCCGAAGGGGTGGTCAATCTCAACGCCGCCCTGGCCGCCATCACCTGCAACCCGGCGCAACTGCTTGGTATCGATCGCGGCACCCTGTTGCCGGGACGGCCGGCCGATGTCGTTCTGTTCGACGCCAACGAAGCCTGGACCGTCGATGCCGCCCGCCTGCACGGCATGGCACGCAACACCTGCTTCCACGGCCGCCCGGTGCGCGGTCGGGTCAAGGTCACCATCCTGGCCGGACGCATCGTCTATCGGGATGGGGATTGAGGCGCATGGACGACGCCTGGCCACATCCCGGGATTCATCACCGTCCGGCGGTCGTCCTCGACCAACACCCCCTGCCCGACCGGCAATACTGGCTGCGCCTGGAGGCCCCCCAGGTCGCGGCGAGCGCGCGGCCGGGGCAGTTTGTTCATCTCGTCTGCGGTCCCGACCTCACCCTGCCCCGCCCCTTTTCCATTTTCGACGCCGACCCGGCGGCCGGGACGATCGAGATTCTCTATCGTGTCGTCGGAATTGGCACCGGGCGCATGACTGCCTGGCGAAAGGGAACACGTATCACCCTGACCGGCCCGGTGGGGCGACCATTTGCACCGATCACCCCCAACGCGCATTTCCTGCTGCTGGCCGGTGGCATCGGCCTGGCGCCGCTTTATTTTCTGGCGCGGCGCGCCCGGGTGGCGGGTGCCGCGGTGACCCTGCTCCTCGGCACCGAAAGCGCCCCCGCGTTTGCCACCACCCAGTCACGCCTTGCCTTGCCGGGTGTTCCGATTGCTGCCGGGCTGGCGCTCGCCCTTCTCGAAGAGCAGGGTGTGCTGACGCGTCTTGCCGCCCTGCACGGGGCCGCCGGGTACTTTTCTGGTTTTGTCACCGATCTGGCCCGCGCCTATCTCGCCCATATCGATCCAATAACGCGTACCGGTCTGCGGGTCTGCGCCTGCGGCCCGACGCCGATGCTCAAGGCAACCACGCGGCTGCTGTCGACGTTCGGCCTGGAGGGTGAACTCTCCCTGGAGGCACACATGGCGTGCGGGTTTGGGGGGTGCGCCGGCTGTGCCGTTCCAATCTATCGGGAGGGGAAGATGGCGACGGCGACACACGAGAGCACAAAAGAACAATCCAGGGCATGGCACTACCAGCGCGCCTGTGTCGACGGACCGGTGTTCGCGGCGACACAGGTGGCCTGGGCCCACTATCCTGCAGGGGAGGGACAATGACCACCAGCATCGACAATCGTCAGATCCGCAACATCGCCCTCATCGCCCACGGCGGCGGCGGCAAGACCACCCTGGCCGAAACCTTGCTGTTCAATGCCAAGGCGATCGCCAAGCGCGGGGCGGCCGAACGCGGCACCACCGTCATGAGCACCGAGCCGGAAGAGGTGGCACGCCACATCACCACCACGCCGCACGTTGCCCACTACACCTGGCGCGAGTGCCTGGTCAATCTGGTCGATACCCCGGGGTACATCGATTTTCTCGAAGCGACGCGCGGGGTGTTGTCGGTGGTCGGCGGGGCGGTGCTCATGTTCTCTGGCGAATCCGGCGTCAAACCGGAGACCGAACGCCTGGCGAGCATGATCCATGACGCCCTGGTGCCAACCCTCGGCTTCATCAACGAAATGGACAAGCCGCGCGCCGACTTCATCCGCACCCTGGGCGAAATCGAAAAGGTGCTCGGGGTGACCGCCCTGCCGCTGACCATCCCGATCGGCGCTGGCGAGTCGTTTCAGGGCATCGTCGACCTGATCCC
>PEAJ01000092.1 GCA_002753495.1 Magnetococcales bacterium HA3dbin3
ACATGGAGGGGTGCGAGCGGCTGTGGAGTGTGGCCACGCATGCCTTCCGTGGCGAGGATGGTCATGTCATTGGTCTTGACTGTGCCCGTTTGCTTTGGGAGGCGCAGGAGGATCGCAACCGGCCGGTGATGCGGGAGATTCCGCGCAGCGCCTTCGTGATCGATGCCGACTTGATTCTGCTCGCCATGGGATTCGTGCATCCCGTGCATGCCGGTCTGATCGCGCAGCTTGGGGTTGGGCTCACCCCGCGGGGGACGGTGCAGGCCGACGACCAGAATATGACCAATATTCCCGGTTTGTTTGTCGCCGGCGACATGCACACCGGGCAATCCCTGGTCCTGCGCGCGATTGCCGGTGGGCGCAAGGCGGCGCTGGCGGTCGATGCCTGGCTGCGCGGCGGCGAGTCGGTGCTGGAGGGGTGAGGATTGTCGTTCCACGCGGGAGGCATCAGGCCTTTATCAGGCCAAGTTGATGCCGCTGGTTGCTTTCAGGGGGCTATTGTGACATAAAGCCTTCCGTGTGAGATGGGGTGGAGCCAGGGGAGATGCTTTTCTTCTGACAAAGTTCTTAAGAGGGGTTGTTGGGCCGATGGAACAGCAGACAGGCAAAGGTATGATTCATGACGGTTTTACCATTCATGCCGTGGGTAGGCTGGGGAAGAGTCGCCGGGATGGTGGGAATGTCAGCTTGGCTGTACGAAGCCTGGTCGAGAAGCTTGTGTCGAAGCTGACCGCCGCTGGGGACGTAGCTCCCTACCCGGCGGCGGTGGATTTGGCGAGGAAGCGTCTCCAGGAGGAGCTGGCGTGGGGAAAGTGGGAAGCCGTCCTGGATGATTCGCAGGGGGGCATCCCGGCCTTTTCGGGGTTTAAGAATGATTTAAAAACCTTGATTCCGGTTGATTGCGTTGCTTGGAGGCTGACGGATGACAAAAACGGCAGGGTGCTTTATCTCTCCCTGTTCAGCTACTTAAACTTTGTATCGGCGCAAACGGGTCAGACCAAGTTCGACGTGGTGACAGGTATTTCCGTTCGTGGTGAAGACGTTGGGAGTCTTTCCGATGGTGACTACAAACATTTTACAGAGGTTTCTGATTCGATTCTTGAAGAATATATGAATGGTAGATTTAATGGTAGTGATATGGAATTTATCACTTTCGTGACATATGATCGTTCCATCGGGGACCAACGGAATTGGGTCAACGATGCTGCCGCTGGTCCTGACTCCATCCTGCTTCTCCGGGTTGGGTCCGTGGGAACGCATTACGGACAAAGCGCCGCGAATCATTTAAGACTAAGTGGGATCTCGGAGGCGATAGGGGGCATGATGGGGTGTGGGCCGGTGTCCTGGGATCGTCTCGCAAGTTTGCTGCCTGATGAGAATGAGGAGTGGAGGGATTACGTTGGCCGGTTCAAGGCTCTCATCACGGTCCTGGGCTTTTCCGGCGAAGGTGGTACCCGAGGTTCGATCGACACGGCCTACCATCAACCCATTGGAAAAGAAAATGTTCTTGGGGTTGAGACCGGGGGTGGGACTCAGTTTACGGAGATCGTCCCCTGTTTTCACTCCGAGAAAATTGATAAAAACGTGAAGTTAAATGAGTTGATTCACGGCTTTTTTAGCGCCCCTTGTTACATCACCGGAGAGTATAGAGTGAATTCACTTTACATGTCATGATTCTGGAGCAGGTTCGTGGTTCCTTTTCGCGACCGTTCCTGTATGTGCCATGTACGCGGGGGCAATGAGCTGGAAGTTGGTTCGTACTCGCGGTCTCCCGTGGAGTCTCCCACGCTCTCGGTGGAACCAGGAATCTAGGCGTGGCGTGTCCCGAATATGAACTGAAGAGAGGATTTCTGCAGGACGCCAGGAGATCGAGAATGTGTGTCATCAATGTCAGTCGTTACGGCAACAGCCCAAATCCCGATGGTCAGATTGTGGGGGTTACGATTATCTGTAATGGAATGGTTCTTAGAGGCAGTATGGGTGGTCATGGGAGTGTGCGCTATACGGCACGCTCTTTACCACAGCCTGGAGGCGCGGGATCGGTTTTCCCAGTTGAGCTCATTCTTGGATGCAAAACCGGAGAGTGCGGGGATGTCAAGGGAGTGCGGCACGAGTTCAGTCACAAGATTGAGATATATGTTCGTCGTGGAGGAGTTTGCCACAAGAACCAAACTGGAATCGTACTGTCAAGTTGCGTTGCTGGTATAATTAATCGCGCTCCCGTGCTGATAAGCAAAGACTGGACCCTAGAAAAGGTGGCGGAAAGATCTACCTTCTCGATTTCGTGATCTTAGGCAGCCGGGCAACCGAGGGAGGATAACATGTCGGGTCTTAACGAGAGCATGATCAAGTACGCGGTTCCAGAGTTGGTTATTGTTCCGACAATGGAAATCTTCTCCGTGATGGACGTCCATACCTATTATGACGAATTTATTAAAGGCCGAGTTGAGATCAGGGGGGTTGTCATTCCGATCATCGAGCCTATGGGAGTCTTTTTCGATTATAAGATAAAACAAGGTGAAAATGAGATATCAGTCGATGGAAATAGAGTGATCCTGGCGCGAGACATTGAAGGAAAGCCTAATAGAGTAAAGGCAGATTTAGGCTATATTATTTCAACATTCCGTAGGGTTGCGTCTGAAGACAAGAGAGATGAATTAAAATTTTATTTCTTGATTTATCCGGACATGCCACAATTTTCCCACGATTCCGTGGCAAGTATTGCCGATCAAAGTGGATTTACCTCTGCCCAGGCCTGTATTAACAACAATCTTGTCCAACACACCATTCTGAAAATCCTCTCGGAGGCTTTTAAAAAGCGTGATGGCGGAAAATTTGGCGTGGCGGATCCCGGGGATGTTGCAGGGATTGTTTTATATGCCGGGGATTTGTGGCCCGTTTCTGGACAGAGCGGACGTTTCCAGTTGACCTGTTTCTGCCGAGAGTGTACCGACTTCCTCAAGTGGAAGGGCGTTGATGTCGGCTGGTTTAAAAAATATCCGAGTCCGGCCAATCTGGCGTTGGCCGACTTGGAAGAGAAGGGAAGGCCCATCTCTGGCTATCAGCCGGTTCGCGATCTGACGGCGGATCTATCCCCGGAAGCCATGATCGATCGTTGCGCCCAGGTTTATGGTACCTTAGCCTCCGACAGAATTCGTGGTAGCCAGCCGTCCGGGACAAAAATTGATGAACAAAAGATCATGATTCTCGCTAGGCAGTTAAAGAAGTACCTGGAAGTGAGGGCTGAATTGACGATCTGTGCGCTACGACGATTGGCAGGAGGAATCCGGGCGGTGGCAGGTAATCCGAGAGACATGAAGCTCATCATGATTAGCGAGGCAGAGCCCTATCTTTGGACCAGCGGTCTCTATTTTACGAATTTAAAAGATCTCGCAGGCGACCGTTTCGGCCCGAAGTGTTTTAAAGAAGAGGAAAGCCAGAGGGGTAGTGAAGATAGAGAGGGCCACGTGCGTGCGTCCATGGATGAATTTTGGCTGCCGTTGCACGATTTGGAGCGACCAGATGGAGGAAGGTATGATGTTCGTCCCCTGTTGGCAATCAGGGCATGTTACTTCCTGGGAAGCTTTATCACGGCACTTGCTTTCACCAAGAGGGTATTTTTCACCACCAGGGCGGGCATGTCCACCTCAGCTGAGAAACGGAGGCGATTGGAGTATACCCGTAATCAGGTTCTGTCAGAGATACCAGAAAATGTCGATGCCGTGGCCCTTCCAAATAAAATGCGCAAAGACCTTCCAGCCGTTTTTATCGGCATGAACGAAAATATTATGAACCAGTTGATCGACTTCAAATTGGGTTCCGAGGACGATCCGATGGAGAAAAAAGATGAGTGACGTTGAGGTCAAAGATATGCTCAATTTTTTGCGAAAGGTCTCGGATAGCTTCGGTGGGGACGGTGATATAGACCTGCACCGCGCGCTGATCAACTTGGCCAGTGGATTGGAGATAGAGGGGCGCCCCATTGTTTGCCACTTTGTGTTGGCGGATAAGGGTGGCGGGCAGGGATTTCCCTCGGGTGGCAATCAATTGTGTTGTAAGGTCGGCTTGCCTTGGGGAAGGACAGGGGATGGTGAACTTTACGATGCAAACGGGAGGGTATCTGGTAGTGTGTTGAAATTCATCGCATCCACCGCATGGTCGGCTGATTCTATCCTGTGCCAGTTGGCATATCGCGATAGTAATTGCTGGGGGAAATCTGGGAAAGGGTGTTGGTATATATCGGCACTCTACCTTATTGAGCGTAATTTCAATCTCCGCCAGATCGCTATCGAAGGTTGTACGATCATTTCGATCGAACCACCTCGATGCATGCGGGTTTATCACGATGGGCGTTTGGTATCACAGATCCTCCAACTTCGGAGTACGGGAGAGTGGGTTGTTCGGAAACCTAGTGATACCGTTCTAAGAAACAATGAGATTTTGCTGTTAATTACTCGATGTTATAAATGGGGAGATAATCCTCTGAGTCTTTACATCTTAGTGGAGGCCCTTTACATGGCTTCACAGCAAGCCCATGGGGCTATGGTCGCTGTTTTAACAGGAAGTGGTTCGTCCGACGTGCTAGATGGGGTACGACGATCCGGGTTTTGGGATGTCAGGTCAGAAATTTCAAGTCCCGGGGCATTGCTGAGGTTCTGCGAGCTTGATGGTTGTACCGTGGTCAAACTAATCAGAGAAGAACCCGAAAAACTGTATGTAGATCAAGCTGGGGTGTATTTTAACGTTTCAGGGAAAGGGACTTCCGATGGTCTGGGGGCGCGGCACGCCACCGCCAAATACGTTTCCGAGAAATTGGGTGAGAATGGATTTGTGGTGGTTGTGTCTCAGGACGGGCCAATCAGCTGGTATTTTAAAGGGGTACGTACCTTCCTTGAGGACAAGGACAGGTACAGGATCGGGTAATGGAGAAGCAAGTGCCTTTCTATAAGAATCCGATCTTTCTGCGCTATCGCGTTCTTGTCGATGAACTCAACGAACGTCTGATTGGGCAGCAGTTCGCCAAGGAGAGATTGGCCATTCATGTTGCCGAGCATGAGTTCGGCCTGTTCCAAAAGGTTGGTGCGCCACGTGTCCTGTTGCTGGTGGGACCGACGGGCAGTGGGAAGACGGAACTGTGCCGCAGCCTGGCGGAGGTGTTGGGGGCGAAGATGACCTCCGTCAATGCCTCGGAGCTTTCGCACACCTCGTTCCACGGGCAGCAAATCGCTAATCTGGTTGCCACGCTTGTGGTGCCAAACGAGGAGAGGAAAAGCGAGAAGGATGAGAAGGAGGATGAGGAGGGTATCCCCAATGAGCTTCGCCTTCTGGGCAAGCTGTTGGAACTTCAGGCCGCCTCCGCGACGGCTAACTCCGGGCTGAGAAAGGCCAGGGGGGTTATGGTGATCGATGAAATCGACAAGGTTACCTTTCTGCCAGAGGAGGAACGAAAGGCTTCCCAGGCTCAGGAAAGGCACAACTTTGCCTTGCAGTCCATGTTATTGCCCCTCTTTGAGGGGGGGAAAATGCGTACCTCCGGACACGGGGGGGGAGAGAGTAACCTAGAGATCGATACCTCTGAATTGCTTGTCATTGCCTCCGGGGCTTTTGAAGCGCAGCGTTTCAAGGACGTAGTCGGTAGCCGGGACGAAGGCGCAGTCACGTTTCAGCACGGACACTGGGGGGCGATTCAGCACGGTGATCTGATTCGATTTGGGTTTCTGGAGGAACTGGTCGGACGGATCCGAACAATTATTCCGCTCGAACGCTGGTCTGACGCGGAGCTTCAAGCCCTGCTCAAAAAGCAAGTGGACAACGCGGAGTGGCGCATTCTTGGCTATCGGGTCGTTCCGGAGGATTCCGTCCTGGAAAAGCTCGCTGAACACGCCAGCAACCTGCGCCTTGGCGCCCGGGGAGCCAACGTCATCTTCGAGACGATCAAGCACCACGTCTACGCCCAAATTCAGGGCATCGAAATTGACGACCAACAGCGCGCCATCGTTCTGACCCAGGCATACACGGATAAACACTGGACACTTTAGTATTATGACACCTGGTTATTCCCACGCGCGCCTTGACGCGGTGATCAGGCAGATGACGCAGCTGCCGGCACCGCACTGACGTGGACCACGCCCCCCTCGCCTGGGTGGATTGATCGGGTGGGAGGGAAGCAGGGGCCGCGACCAGCTCCTGCTTGCAAAAAAGGAAACGCCGGCGCTGTGTGACAGCACCGGCGTTTAAGATCGGATCGGCCGCTTTTACTTCCTTTTCGCCAGCTCTTCGCGCTCGGCGGCGCCACGGGCGATGGCTTCCTTGTAGGCCTGCATGTCGTAGGCGATGACCTGATCGGTCACGGCGGTGGTCAGATGCTCCTTCTTGGCCATCTCTTCGCGTTCGGCGGCGCCGCGGGCGATGGCTTCCTTGTAGGCCTGCATGTCGTAGGCGACGACCTGATCGGTCGAAGCGGATGCATGGGAGCGGGTTGGCGATCGTCAACATCCGGGGTGGCGCGCCGTTGCCGTCCAGGCCGCCGGGCGTGGCTGACGGTGCCCGCGAAACCAACAATGTGCCTCCGAAATAGACAACTCCCTTGGCATGCACAGGGTGTTGCGCTATCTTGCCCCCGAACGGATCGCTCGATCCTCGCCGCATTCTTAACCTTAAATCAGGAGGTTCCCATGTTGAAGAAGTTCGTTATGTTTGCCGTGGTGGCTCTTTTCGCGGGTGCTGCGTCCGCCAACGACGTGAAGTGCGGCGCCAATGCAGCCAATCCCGACGCCGAGTGCGGCCCGGGCACGGTTTGTATCCTCGCCATGACGCCTCCTGTTTGTAAACCGACGCTGGCCGTGGGTCAGCCCTGCGTGCGCGACAAGGTTTGCCAGTCCAACAAGTGCGAAAAGGCAGCAGGCGCCAAGCCGACCGACAAGGGCGTTTGCAAGTAGGATCGACGCTTCATCTGGTGCAATTAAAAGCGGCCCCTCGGGGCCGTTTTTGTCTTGTCGGCCATCAAGAGGGTTTTGTTGCTTCCGCAAACACCGCGTCCAGGGATGGCGCGGTCAACACCCGGTCGCCCCAACGTTCCATGTCCGCGGCATTGGCGGCGGCGATGCGCTCCTCCACCCATCCGGGCAGCGACCCGAAACGCTGTTTGAGCAGGCGCAGGAGCATGGTGGCCTCGCCCTTGAGGTGGTTTTCTTGCGCGCCGATCTGGATGCCTTTTTGGATGCCCTCTTGGATGCCTTTTTGTTCACCGATCTGGATGCCTTTTTGGATGCCCTCTTCTCGCGCCAGTTCCACTCTGCCACGGGCATCGGCGATGGCAATCCCGGCCTTGTCATAGAGTTCCAATTCATCCGGTGTCATATTGGCCACTCTGGCCTTTTCGAAGGCATGCCGGATGGGCTCCGCACCCAGCCTGGCTGGGACCTCTTCAATGGAACCAGCATGTTTTATAAAATAAATCCACTGATCGATGACGTCTTCGCATGCCTCCAAATCCTTTACAAATTTTGGAAGCTCGACAAAATAGTGCACAATATCCACGAGGTGGGATTGCCCCGTGACCGTCTCCCGGGATTCATGCACGGAGACGCAGTGGCTGAAACCACCAAATAAAACAAAGTCCGTAATAGTAATGGCGATGACCTGCTTGAGTCTGGTGTAGTCTTCCCCCTTGCTGATCTGCTGAGCATAGGCTTTGGCGCTATTGTACTGAATGCGCTTGAGCATGGCGGCCACTTTTTCGACCTGCATTTCGACCACGTAGGAGATGCCCCGGTGATCCTTGCAGCGCACATCCAGAACGGTTGACTTTAAATCTCGGATACGTGGTGCAAGAAACGGATCCAGGATGGTCAACTCGGCGATGCACCGGTCTCCATCCAGGCCGAGCAGGCTCTCCAGAAACGAGATCAGAATATCCTTGGCATCCTCGCTGCCGAAGATCTTCTTGAAGGCGAAATCAATGCGGGGGTCGATGAAGCGCATGGTCCTGCCCTGTTGTCGAGGAGCAGATTGCTCTCAAAGGGCATTCTATCCCACCGGGTCACCGTGTCCAGTGGAATCGCGCGGCGGCTTGTCGCTGATGCCAATTTGCATGCGACGCGAGAACGAGGCGGCGAGGATGGCAGCATCGCGCGCCATTTTCATGCGCTGACTTGTCCGCGTTTTAAGTTGACCGCTTTTTTACCGTGAAAGAGCGCTTCCATCGCCTGGGGTGACGTGGTTGTTGCCATGTCCGTTAGATTATCCAATTATTGAAAGTGGTTGGGGGGTCCGGGGGGAGGCTCCGCCTGCCCCCCGGTGGGGTTCGGGGCGAAGCCCCGAGGTCTTTTTCTTTATTTGTTTTTCTTTTCGCCCCCCTACCCACGGGCGATTTTCGCATGCCTTTTGCGAAAACTGTCCCCAGGGGGCGGCCATGGCCTGACGATTTTTGCGTTTCCCAGCAAAAATTGTCAGGCGGATCGCAGGTTTTACCGTGAAGGAGCGCTTTCATCGTCCGGGGTGGCGCACCTGCCGCCATGCTCGTTAGTTTGTCAGGATCACCAGGTCGTCGCGGTGGATGATCTCGTCGCCGGCGATGTAACCGAGGATGGTCGCAAATTCGGTGCTGTGGTGGCCGATGATGCGCCGCAGATCCTCGGCGCCGTAGTTGACCAACCCCTTGGCGAAGCGCGTGCCGTGCGGGGAGGTGCCGTAGACCGCCGCTCCGCGATCGAAGGTCCCCTCGACGCGGCGGATTCCCTTGGCCAGCAGGCTGCGACCGGCGTGCAGGGCCGCCACCGCCCCCGGATCGAGCAACAGCTCCCCTTCCGCCTGCAAGCCGTCGGCGATCCAGCGTTTGCGCGCGCCGATGGCATCGGCCTCGGCGAGAAACAGGGTGCCGACCGGCTGCCCCTGGAACAACGCACGAATTGGCCGCGGACGAAAACCGCTGGCCAGCACGGTCAGGCAGCCACCGCGACCGGCCTTGCGTGCCGCGCGCAGCTTGGTCACCATTCCGCCGGAGCCGACCGTGCTGCCGACGCCGCCGGCATACCCTTCCACCTCTGGCGTGATGCGTTCGACGAGCGGGATTGGGCGTGCCGTCGGGTTGTCGCGCGGGTTGGCGTCGTAGAGTCCGTCAACATCGGAGAGGAGAATGAGCAGGTCGGCGCGAATGAGCCCGGCCACCAGGGCCGCCAGGGTGTCGTTGTCGCCGAAGCGGATCTCCGCCACCACCACGCTGTCGTTTTCGTTGACGATCGGCACCAGCCCAAGTTGCAGAAGCGTCTCCAGGGTGTCGCGTGCGTTGAGATAACGCCGACGATCCGCCACGTCGTCGCGCGTCAGGAGGATCTGCCCGACGTGCCGATCGAGGGTGGCAAACGCCTCCTCGTAGCAACGCATCAGGTAGCCCTGTCCGGCTGCTGCCGCCGCCTGTTTTTCGCGCAGGGCGAGCAGGGGTCGGCCGAGGTTGAGTCGGGAGCGACCCGCCGCCACCGCGCCGGAGGTGACGATCACCACTTGTCGTCCTTCGCGGATAAGTTCCTCGACTTCCTGGCAGCGGTCGGCGATCCAGGCGCGATCGAGTGTCGCGCCACCGCCGGTGAGCAGGTTGGAGCCGATCTTGACGACGATGCGGCGCGCGGCGTGTACCCCCGCCCAGGCGCGTTCGAGATTCTCCTCCGCCATGGCCTCATCCCTATGCGCGTTCAATGGGGTAGCTCTCGGTATGAGGTTGCGATCAAAAACGGGGGCCAGGGGGCTTTTCTCCCTGGCGGGGTTCGGGGCGGAGCCCCGACAAAATTGTTTTTAATTTTTAAAAGGGGTTGGGGGGTCCGGGGGGAGGCTCCGCCTGCCCCCCGGCGGGGTCTGGGG
>PEAJ01000093.1 GCA_002753495.1 Magnetococcales bacterium HA3dbin3
ACATGTGGCAAAGCGTGCATCAGGGACAAGTGTGGCGTGGCGAGATGTTGCAGCGTCGGCGCGACGGCACATCCTTCTGGTCTGGGCTCTCCCTGGCCCCGATCTTTGGTTTGTCGCAGGAGATCACCCACTTCGTCGGCACCTCGTCGGACATCACCGAGCGCAAGCAGGCCGAGATGAAGGCTCTCTGGAACCGGCTGTCGCAGGAGGTGATCAACGCCCTGCTCAAGACCGCTGTCGATGCCCTGCCCCTGAAGCGACAACTCGACCAGGTGCTTGAGATCCTTCTTTCCAGCCCAACGCTGATCGCCATGGTCCAGGGCGCGGTGTTGCTCATGGACGATCGAACCGGCGAATTGGTGATGGAGGTACAGCGTGGTGACGAGCTGACCCTTCCCCGCGCCTGCATGCGCGTCGCGGTCGGATATTGTCTCTGCGGCGAGGCGGTGCGGTCGCGGCGCATCGTCTTTGCGGAGGGGCCGACGGGGGAGTGTCACGAGGAACGCAAATCAGAACATAAGGTTCTCGGCCACTACTGCGTTCCCATCATCGGCGAGACCAAGGTGTTGGGGGTGATTTGCATCTCGGTGCGGGAGGGACATCGGCAGATTCCAGAGGAGGAGTCGTTCCTGACCTCGGTCGGGCAGACGCTTGCAAGCATGATCCAACGCAAGCGTTCGGAGATGGCCCTGCAACGCATCGCCGCCGAACAGGATGTCATCCTTGCCAACACCGCCGTCGGCATCGCCTACCTGCAAGAGGGGCGATTCATCCGCATCAATACCCGCATGGAGGAGCTGATCGGCTGGACCGAGCCGGAGTTGCGCGGACAAACAGCGGAGATTTTGTTCCCCTCGCGCGTCGAATTCCGTCAATTGGCGCGAACGGCGGTACGCGCCTTGTCCAGGGGGCGGGCCTTTCGCGTCGAACGCTTCATGTATCGCAAGGATGGCGGCCGTTTTTGGTGTCGGCTGGTCGGCAACTCGGTGGAGGATGACAGCCTGCGCAACAAGGCCATCTGGATCCTCGACGACATCACGCAGGAAAAGGAGGTCGAGGAGGTGCTGCGTCGCGCCAAGGATGCCGCCGAACGCGCCAGCCGCACCAAATCCACCTTCCTCGCCAACATGAGCCATGAGATCCGCACGCCGATGAACGGCGTCATCGGCATGCTCGAGCTGCTCGGCAGAACCGAACTCAACCCGCAGCAGCGCCACTACCTCGATGTCGCGGTCAGCTCCGCCGACATGCAGCTCAACATCATCAACGACCTGCTCGATTTTTCCAAGATCGAGGCCGGCAAGCTCGACCTTGAGCACGTCCCCTACTCGTTGGCAGCGACCGTCGACACCGTCACCCGGATCCTCTCCGGGCGGGCCCATCGCAACGGACTGGAGTTCAACTGTTTCGTCGCGCCGGATCTGCCGAGCCGTGTCGTTGGCGATCCCATGCGTCTGCGTCAGGTACTGATCAACCTGATTGGCAATGCGATCAAATTCACCAACAAGGGGGAGGTTTCCGTCCGCGTCGAAACCGAGTGGCGCGGGCGCGATCGGATTCAGGTGCGGTTTCAGGTGATCGACTCCGGCATTGGCATCGACGCCGAAACGCAAAGCCGCCTCTTCAACCCCTTCACCCAGGCCGACAGCTCGACCACCCGCGAATATGGTGGTTCCGGATTGGGGTTGGTCATCTCCAAGCAGCTGGTCGAGGCGATGGGTGGCAGCATCGGCATGAACAGCCAGCTTGGACGCGGATCAACCTTCTGGTTTTCGCTCCCCTTTGAGTGCCGTGAAGGGTCCGAGGCCGGCAATCTGCAGGTAGTCAAGGAGCTGCGCGTGCTCGTGGTCGATGATAACGAGACCAATCGCGTCATTCTCGGGGAATATCTCACCTCCTGGGGGACACAGTTTGAAAGCGCCGCCGGCGCCGAACGGGCGTTGGATCTGATCCAGAATAACCGCAATGCCGGCGAATTCTACGACTTGATCCTCCTCGATATGCACATGCCCGGATTGGATGGTCTGGGGCTTGCCCGCCGCATTCGCGGCACCTGCGGAACGCAGTCACCACCGATGCTGATGCTCACCTCCGGCGAGCAGCCAGATGCCTGGTCATTGCAAGAGGCCGGGATCCAGTTGAGTCTGGCGAAGCCAGTCGGGCAGTCGCGCCTGCTTGATGCCATCTCCTCGGTCATGGCCGGCCGGCGCCGGGGGGGTGAACAAGTGGCGCCGGGGGGTGAAATACCCCAATTCAGGGGGCGAATTTTGCTCGTCGAGGATGTGTTCGTCAACCGCGAGGTGGCGTTGGGCATGCTTGCGCGCATGGGGCTTGAAACCGAGGTCGCCAATAATGGTCGGGAGGCGGTGGAGCAGGTTCTGCGTGCCCCCTTCGATCTTGTTCTCATGGACGTGCAGATGCCGGAGATGGATGGCATCGAGGCGACACGGCGCATGCGTCGGATGATGAACGACCGACGCATCCCGATCGTCGCCATGACCGCGCATGCCCTGACTGGCGACCGCGAGCGCTGTCTGGAAGCCGGCATGGACGACTACCTTGCCAAACCGGTGCGTTGGGATGATCTGGCACAGGCCCTGAACAAATGGCTGCCGCTTGCCGCCGTGCCGGTGACCATGCCAACCTTCCATCCGGATGCCGCGAGCAGCGAAAACCAGGCTCCCCCATCAGGCGGAGCGGGCACGCCGCAATCGGCAGCGGCGCGCCGGAAGACCGGTGGCCTGGATCGGGGGACCCTCAAGACCCTGCGCGATGTTCTGGCCGGTGCCCCAGGGCGTTTTGCCCTGGTTTTGGAAAAATACCTGGAAGGGGTACCCAAATATCTGGAGGAGATTGGCACCGGCTTCAAAAACGGCGATGTGGAGGCCATTTATCGCGCAGCACACTCCCTGAAATCGCAGAGCCTCTCCGTCGGCGCCGTCGAATTGTCACGCCTCTGCCGCGAGCTGGAGGTGGTGCGCCAGGGCCACAATCTGCTCGACCTCGCCGGTTCCTATCAGACCATCCTCGCCGAATTTTCCCGCGTCCGGCCGGCCCTGGAGGAGGAGATCAAGAGCGTTTCCGGTGACAACCGGGGCGTCCTCCCCTGATTTCCACCCTGATCCAGAGTTGAAACCATTCGGCTCTCCGCCAGCAGCAGCTCCTGCAATCGTTCAATTGGGGCGGGATCGGCGAACAGCCGCGGTGCCCCTGCCGCCAGGCGCTCCCGGATCGATTGGCACAAGGCGGCATCTCCGGCCAGGCGCACGACACAATCAACGTAGTCGCCAACGTTGGTAACGACGGTATCGGTCACCCCCAATCGGCGCAAAACGCCCGCCCCCAAACGACTGCGCAGAAACCGTCCCTCCAGCGTCACCACCGGCAGGTTGCACGTCACCGCGCGCAGGACGGTGTTGAAGCCGGAAAAGCCAATCGTGTCAAGCATAAGGGTGGCAACGCGCAACAGGCCATGCAGGGTCGCCGCCGGCAACCAGGGGAGAAAGAAGACATGTTCCCCACAGGCAAGCCCGGCGGCGGCAAAGGCGCGCTCAAGTCGCGTTGCAAAAAGCTGTTGCAGGGCGTCGTACTCCGGGTAGCGAAAGAAGACAATCTGACACCCCGGCAGGCGCCGGGCAATGGCCACGTAGAGCGCATCGTAAGCAGGGTCGTACTTGAACGGCGTGCCGGCGCTGATCAAGATCGGTCGCTCACTCGCCAACCCCCATTGCGCCAAGTCGACCGTTTCGTCCCCCACGCACGTTGGCGCGAGGAAACTGGCCCCCAGATTCGGTAGTGTGAATAAGCGTTCGCGATAATGCTTTTGCGCCACCGCCGACTCCATGAGCTCGGCACTTAAAAAACCGTCGATCGTCGTAAGGCCCGTGCTCTCTGGATGCCCCCAAGCTGCCAGTTGCAACGGCGCCAGACGCAGGGCGGCAAGACGCGCGGTCGTGATGTCCATGCCAACCTCCGGATAGAGGATGACATCCAGCCGCGTCGCGCGCAGGGTCGCCACCCAATCGGGGAGCGATCGCGGTCCGGCAACCAAGGTGCTTAAAGCTGCCGCCTCGGCGGTGACGGCATCACGAATATCGGTGGTGGCAAAAGTGAACAGGTGAAAGCGGCGGCGATCCAGGTGCTGCAACCATCCCCGAATCAGGGCATGCCACACCGAGTGGTCGAAGAAGTGCTTGCCGACGATGCCAACACGCAGCGGCGGCGCACTGGTTGGAGCTTCCTCCACCCCAATCTTCCCACCCTTTTCAACGATCGGGGCGGTGTCGCGACTTGCAGGCGTAGCCGGGCGGCCTGCCGCATCCGTCACAATCGGATCGTCGGTCGACTTGTCAACATCGCGCAACCAAGTGGCCATCAACTCTGTACAGAGATCGCCGTAGGTGGTTAACAAGGGGCGATTGTCGGCATCGTGATAGGCAAGAAAAAAGGGTTGTTGGCTGCCCACCGCCTCTTCCCCACCCCGCCAATCGCGACCGGCAAACCACATGCGCAGCGCGGCCAGAGCTTCCCGCCATGACTCCCGGGCACGAGCACGCGCGCGGCTGCTCTCCCAACTGGCAAACAGGGGCAACATCGCCCGCGCCCAGCGTGCCTGCGCATGTTGCGGGTCGATTGCCAGAATCCGCTCGTAGCAGGTGAGCGCCTCAGGCAGGCACAGCTGCTCAGACAACACAACGCCAAGGTTGTAAAGGGCCGGCACATGCGTCGGTTGCCGCGCGACTGCCTGTCGCAGGGCGGTTGCCGCCAACCCCGACCGTTGCCACGCCTTGTAGAGGATCCCCAGATTGTAATGGGTGGCGACCGCGTCGGGTTGCAGGCGGAGGGCCTCCCGGTAGATGACTTCGGCCTCGGCGAAGCGACGCAGCCGGCGCAAAAGCGCCCCGAGCTGATCACGCAGATCAACCGCATCCGGAACGACCTCAAGCCCGCGCCGGTAGAGCGCCTCGGCCCGGTCCGGCTGCCCCCCCTCCTGCAAAAAGGTCCCCAGGGCAAGACAGGCATCGATATGCCCCGGTGCCACCGCCACCGCCTGTTGATAGGCGGCCTCTGCCTCCTTCGTAAGCCCCTGCTCCTGAAGCACCACCCCCAGGCGGTAGAGAAGGTCGGCGTCGTCGGGGCGCAAGGTCAGAAGTCGACGCCAGATTGCGGTCGCATCCGCCGGCCGACGCAGCGTCTGCAACAGGAGCCCAAGATTGTAAAGGACCGCAGCGTGGTCGGGGAAAGTGGCAAGCGCGCGCCGATAAAACACCTCCGCCTCGGCCGACTCTCCACGTTGCTGCAACACGACCCCAAGATTGGCACAGGCGTCAACATGGTCAGGCAGCAGGCGCAACACCTGGCGATAGCACGCCGTCGCCCCCTCCAAATGCCCGCGATCCTGTTGCAGACGCCCGAGATTATAGTGGGCGTCCGCATAATCCGGGTCAAGTTCCAGGGCGCGCCGAAAAGCGGCGGCGGCGGCGACAAAACCCCGCAGCTCCTGGTGCAATGTCCCCAGGTTGTTATGGGCGACGGCACTCTCCGGTTGCAGCTGTACCGCCTGCTCTCCATGCGCCCGGGCCCGTTCCAGCTGCCCCAGCTCCATCAGACAAATCAACGCCAGATTGTGCAGGTAGGCGTCGTCATTGGCCGTCGTCAGGGCCGTTTCAGCAACGACCAACGCCTCGGCAAACCTTCTTGCGCCGCAGAGGGCAAAGGCCAACTCCCGGGCAGCGGCAAGATCCGCCGCCTGCATATCGGCCACGCCCTCTCCTTGCGCCATAATTCACCCGGCAAAACGCCCGCGCCCAAAACCCACGTCGCCAACCCCGCCTAGTTGACCCTCTGCTCGGCCTGGTAACGCATCATGGTACGCGGCACCAGAAGAAACTTATGCTCCTCGATCAGCTGTTTCATCCGCCGCCGGCTGGCCACGCTCAACAGCCCACCCTCGGCCATGCGCGCCAGCTGGTCGATCTCCTCATCGTTTAAGCGGGAAAAGATCTTCTTGAAGGCCGTGTAGTCCGCCGCATTCCCGAGCCGATCCAGGTTGGAGTTGTTCACGGTCCCCAGGAAAAACGTTTGCTTCAGCATGGCGGATTCTCCTCGTTGGCGTTGCCTGCCCCCGTCTTGCCGGCAACCATCCGATCGCGGGGGCACGATGAGAATATCAACCGATATGCCACGCCTTCCGTCGTGAAGGGTACTTTTTAAAATATTGGAAACATTGATTGTTTACGAACGGCATCCGGCAACCCCCACCCGGCGGACCAGCCGGTGCGGCAGGAAGATCCCGCCGCACCCGGCAAAAGTTGCCGCCGACGGCAGAGGTTGCCGGTTCGTTCTTTGGATCAGGTGATCACCGTCGGGCGATCGCGACCGGTGCGTTTCTTGATGCCGGCCAGGGCATCGGCGATGCGAATCAGGTCGGCGAGCGCTTCTTGCGCATCCAGGCCATGCCGGGAGGCGTCGGGTTCGAAGCGCTCAAGATAAATGCGCAACGTTGCCCCCTTGGTGCCGGTGCCGGAGAGACGAAAGACGATGCGCGAGCCATCGGCAAAGCCAATGCGAATCCCCTGCTTGGCCGAAACACTGCCATCGACCGGATCAGTGTAGCCAAAGTCATCGGCGAGCACGATTTTGCGCCCCTCGAAACTCTGCCCGGGCAGGGAGGAGAAGCGCGCGGTCAGATCGTCCATCAGGCCATGGGCGGCCGCCGAATCCACCTCTTCATAGTCGTGACGCGAGTAGAAGGTGCGCCCGTACTGCCGCCAGTGCGCGCGTAAAATCTCCTCGACCGACTCCCGCCGCTTGGCCAACACGTTCAGCCAGAACAACACCGCCCACAAACCATCCTTCTCGCGCACATGATCGGAGCCGGTGCCAAAGCTCTCCTCGCCACAGAGCGTGGCCTTGCCAGCATCGAGGAGGTTGCCAAAAAATTTCCAGCCGGTGGGGGTCTCAAAGCAGGCAAACCCCTTGGCCTTGGCGACACGATCGACCGCGCCGCTCGTCGGCATCGAGCGCGCAACTCCCGCCAAACCCTTCTGATACCCGGGGACAAGATCGGCATTGTCGGCAAGAACGGCCAGGCTGTCGCTCGGGGTGACGAAAAAGCGCTGGCCAAGGATCATGTTGCGATCGCCATCGCCATCGGAGGCGGCGCCAAACTCCAGCGCATGCGCCCCCATCATGATCTCGACCAACTCCTCGGCGTAGGTCAGGTTGGGGTCGGGGTGTCCGCCGCCGAAATCCTCCTTGACCACGCCATTCATCACCGTTCCGGCCGGCGCCCCCAGACGACCCTCCAGAATCGCCTTGGCATAAGGGCCGGTCACCGCGTGCATGGCATCGAAACGCATGCGAAAGTTGCCACCGCGGAAGAGGTCGGCGATGGCGGAAAAGTCAAACAGCGACTCCATCAGCTCCGCATAATCGGCCACGGAGTCGATCACCGAAACCGTCATGCCGCCCAGCTGCCGCTCGCCCAGGGTATCGAGGTCAATTGCGGTGGCATCGTCGAGGATTTTGTAGGTGGTGATCTTCTTGCTGTGGCTGAAAATGGCGTCAGTCACCTTTTCCGGCGCCGGTCCGCCGTTGCCGATGTTGTACTTGATGCCAAAGTCCCCCTCCGGGCCACCCGGATTGTGACTGGCCGACAGGACGATCCCCCCAAAAGCCCGCCGCTTGCGGATGATGCACGATACCGCCGGCGTCGAGAGGATCCCCCCCTGTCCGACCAGAACGCGACCAAAACCGTTGGCCGCCGCCATGCGCAGGATGGTGATGATCGCCTGCCGATTGTGAAAGCGACCATCCCCGCCAACGACCAGGGTCTGTCCCTGGAACCCTTCCAGGGAGTCGAAGATGGACTGCACAAAATTTTCCAGGTAATGGGCACCCTGAAAGACGGTGACCTTTTTGCGCAAACCGGAGGTTCCGGGTTTCTGGTCGGTGAAGGGGGTGGTGGCGACGCTCTTGATGGCCATGTTTTCCTCGGGGCAACGGGGGTGGGAAACCAGGCGGAACGCCCGCGACGTGGCCTTCCGCATCCCGCCAGTATAATCACGAAACCGATGATTTCCCAAGTCCTGTTCGTGCAGGATCTTCCGTCGCCGCTACCCTGCTGGCGTCCCCCCCTCTCCACGACCAAACAGCGGAACCTTCCCCCGACTACCCTGGTGCCCCACCCATCTTCTGGTCCTCCCGTGCCTGCTCGCGCAGGGACTGAGCGGCCTGTTGGTACTCCGTCTCCAGGGTTGCAAGGACCGTTTTGGCCTCGGCCCACTCCATCGACTCCACATGACCCCGCAGGTGCATGGTTCCAGCGACGACGCGCACGGCGCCACAACGTTCGGCCGCACTCCGCAACCACTTGATTTCACTCTCTGAATACATTAAATCACGCCGATCCAGGCCAGCAGCCAGGGCCTGCAGATGCCCCGGCGCATCGTCAAGGAAAGTACCGATATCCGCGGCCAGGGTCGCGGGGTCGGTGGCAACCGGGCGCAAGGCGGCAACCCGCCGTGGCAAAGGCGGTCGTCGATCGGCGGATCCCCCTCCCCGCCTGGCGAAAGGCTCAATCGCCTGCAACAGATCCGAAATTCGATAGGGCTTGCGCAAAAAACCGTCCGCGCCGGCCTTCAGGCAGGCCTCCTCGTCCTCCTCCGATGTCTTGGCGGTAATGACCACGATCGCAACCCCAGGGTTGCGAACCCCGCCCGGTTCGGTCTGACGGATGCACCTGGTCGTTTCGAGGCCACCCATGATCGGCATGTGCAGATCCATCAATACCAGATCAAAATCGTCTGCTCGCAAGGCGGCAAGCGCCTCGCGGCCATGCTCGGCGATCGTGACCCGGTGTCCGGCCTTTTCCAGGATGGTCCTGGCCAACAACTGGTTGGTGTCCTGATCCTCGACCAATAAAACGCGCAAGGACGATGTCCCACGACGGATGCGAAACCCCGCCATGGGCACACCCTCGGGCGGCGCGAACTCCCGACCCGCGGCCGCGCACAAGGCTGGCAACAACCTGGATCGTGCCGCCGGCCGCTTGACCGCGATGGCCTCGCGCAGCCAGGGGATATGGGCCAGGGTGTCGATCCCAACCCGGGTCGGCAGCAGGACCACCGCCCCTCCACGCCATCCAGGATGCCCGGTCATGGCCACCGCCGCGGGTGGCGCGGAGAACAGCAATCGTTCATCGAGCAACAACACGTCGAAGGGGTCAGCATCGGCCTGCGCCCGATCGAGGGCAGCAAGCAGGGCCGCCCCGTCGCCGACCTCCACCCCCACCGCGCCAAAACCGGCCATCACCCCGCCCTGAATGGCACGATGCGTCGCACTGTCGATGCCGATCAGGACCTTCACACCCCGCAGCGGGGAAGATATCCGGGAGGCAGCCGTCTCCCCCGCACCCTCGACACCGAATTGAACGGTAAAGTGGAAGGTGCTCCCCTCTCCCGGGCAGCTTTCAGCCCACATGCTACCCCCCATCAGCTCGGCCAAGTGCTTGCTGATGGTCAGCCCCAGGCCGGTCCCGCCATGTTTGCGGGTGACGGATTCATCGACCTGGGTGAAATAATCAAACACACTCTTTATCTTTTCTTCCGGGATGCCAATACCAGTGTCGGCAACACGGAAATGCAACCGCACCCCGACCCTCGCGCCAGCATCCGCACCCACGTCCGCGATCCGGATGACTCGCAGAACAACCTCCCCTG
>PEAJ01000094.1 GCA_002753495.1 Magnetococcales bacterium HA3dbin3
CGGGTAGGCGGAGCCTCCCCCCGGACCCCCCACCCACTTTTAATAGTTGGATAATCTAAGCCAGGGAGCCGGCTCCCTGGGCCCCGTTTTAGGGAGCACAAACACCATGAAACTCGGCATCAACGGCCTCGGACGCATCGGTAAATTGACCCTCTGGCGCCAACTGGCCCTGAAACACTTCCCGGAAGTGGTGGTCAACGTCGGACGCCCGGTCGGACGATCGCTTGACGACCTGCTGCAAATCGTGGCCACCGACAGCACCTACGGCCACCTCGGCACCTTCCTGCACGGCCACCGCGGCGGCCGTGTGATCGAAGAGGCCAACGACACCGAAGGGACAGCGGTGATCGCCGGCACCCCCGTGCGCTTCCTGCGCACGCAGCGCAACCCGCGCGACCTCGCCTGGCGCGACCACGGCGTGCGCCTGGTCGTCGACTGCACCGGCGCCTTCCTCGACCCCACCACCCCGGCCGATGACAAAACCGGATCCCTGCGCGGCCACCTGGCGGCCGGCGCCAGCAAGGTGCTCGCCTCCGCCCCGTTCAAGATTCGCAACAAAGGCTTGGCGATGCCCGACGACGCCACCACCGTGGTCATGGGTATCAACGACGATACCTACAATCCCGGACGCCACACCCTGATCTCCGCCGCCTCCTGCACCACCACCTGCCTGGCCTTCATGGTCAAGCCATTGCTCGATCACTTTGGGGCGGATCGCATCCTGTCGGCATCGATGGTCACCGTGCATGCCGCCACCGGCAGCCAAAGCGTCCTCGATACCCTGCCCAAGGCCGGGGCGACCGATCTGCGCAAAAGCCGCAGTGTGATGAACAACATCATCCTCACCACCACCGGTGCCGCCAAAACCCTGCGCCTGGTCATCCCGGAGATGGCCAAGATCGGCTTCATGGCGGAATCGGTGCGCATCCCCACCACCACCGGCTCGCTCGTGATTCTCGTCGTCAACCTCCAGTCCGACCACGCCCAAACCCCGATCAACCGCACCGACCTCAACACCCTCTACAAGGATGCCGCCGAAGGACCCTACGCCGGCTACTTGGCCTACAGCGACGCCCAAAACGTCTCCTCGGACATCATCGGCTACCCGCACGCCGCCGCCAGCATCGAGGCAACCGAAACCCACACGCGCACGGCCTTCACCCGCATCGACCTGCGCCAGTTGCCCGGCCTCCCCGAACAGCTCCTCACCAGCCTCGCTACACCCGTGATCGAGGTGCCAGTGACCCAAGCCGTCATCTACGGCTGGTACGACAACGAACTCGGCAGCTACGTCAACATGCTCACCGAAAACATCGCCCACGTCGCCAGCAAGATGGTGTGACGGGAAAAGGGGCGATGTCCTGCCTTGACCGATCGGGTCGTTTCAACGTGAAAGAGCGCTTTCCTCGTCCGAGGTGACGCACCTGTCGTCACGCCCGTCAGGGGGGATCCCCCTGCTCCAGTGCATCGCGGACCTTGGCCATGGCGTCCCTGGACACCCGTCTGGCGTTCTCCAGCTTCGACAGGTAGGCTTGTGAGACCCCCATGCGCTGGGCAAGGTCAACCTGTTTGACGCCCGCTTTCATGCGCGCCAGTGCCACCGGGTTTTTGACGTAGTCGGAGGGATCGAAAAGATCGAACGCGTCCACCCGTTCGGCCAAAATCTCCTGGGCCTCCAACTGTTCGTCGATTTCTTCCTGGAGCGCCTCATATACCCGCACGGGCAGCAGCACATACTCATCCCTCCCCGCGCGGTCTTTGATGATTTGCAGGGTCATTTGTAGGCGTCTCCTCGCGGTCTGATGCGCTCAATCTGGATGATGCGCAAGTGTTCCATGCGATCGTAAGATGACGCGCCAATCTCCTACCCGTAAGCGCCAGAGGGAGGAACCCACCAAGGGTTTGACGTCCAAGGTCGGATCGTCGGGATTGCGCCCCAAGTCCAGGATCCGTTCCGTGATGCGGTAGCGGTCGGGAACCGACAAGCTTTGCAGCTTGCGCTTCGCCTTGCGCTGGATGGTGACTTGGTATGTCATGGTTAAGATTATAACCTTGCAACAAGGAACAGGCAAGCGCCACGTCCCTGGGTTGAATACCAGGTTGGAGTTCCCAAAATACCTCCTGCCCACCATGGAAAAATTCCCCCGCCATGTGCGCCTCGCTTTCGCCAACCGCCTTGATGCCCTGGCCCTGGCTCTGGATGTGGTGGAAGATTTGGTCGAAGCCCACTACACTTGAAGCAAACGGGCCGTCCTCGAACGCGCTCAAGACTACAGAAGGAGGGGGGGAAACATGCACGTTTATGACGCTGTGGTCGAGCGCTGCGCCGTTACTGGATACTATGTTGGTCATGTTCCCGGGTTCCTTGGGGCACACGCCCAGGGGGAAACCCTGGATGAATTGCATGCGAACCTCCGGGAGGTCATCGCCCTGTTGCTGGAGGATGGCGAGCCCCGTCTCCAGTCCGAATTCGTGGGCACGCAAAGAATTCACGTGGCCTGACCCCCCCGTGGGGCGTATTCCTCCCCTCTCTCCCAGGGAACTGGCGGCCTTGTTGCGCACCTGGGGGTTCGACATGATCCGGCAGCGCGGTTCGCACCAACAGTGGCGACATGCCGATGGGTCGTCAGACCACCCTGCCCACTCACCCAGACCGGGACATCTCCCCAATCCTGATCCGCCAAATTGCCAAGGACATCGCCCTGGAGGTAGGATTGTTCCTCGCCGGTCCGGTATAATTCCAATTTCAGATCAGACGCGCGGCTGGTTGGATTGCTCGGCTCCGAATTTTTCAGTCTTGACAGAAACAACTGATCTGGCCAAAATGGCCGCATGGAACTGCAACCAATCGCCAAACGTTTTGTTCTGCACTGGGGTGAAATGGGCTCGCGCTGGGGCGTCAACCGCAGCGTCGCCCAGATTCATGCCCTGCTCTATCTCGCCAGCCAGCCGATGGATGCCGAGGAGATTGCCGAGACGTTGGATATCGCCCGTTCCAATGTCAGCACCAGTCTGAAGGAGCTGCTGGCCTGGCGTCTGGTGCGCATGGTGCATCGGATGGGGGATCGGCGCGACCACTTCGTCATCACCTCCACCGACCTCTGGGAGCTCTTCCGGTTGATTGTCGAGGGGCGCCGCCAACGCGAAATCGACCCGACCATCCGCGTCCTGCGTGAATGCGTCCACAGCCCGGACATGGCCAAGGAGGATCCAGGGACAAAGAAGCGGGTACGGGAAACCCTTGAATTTATCGAGGTCCTGACCACCTGGGCCGACGGGGCATTGCGCCTGCCACCGGCGGCATTGATGAAAATGTTGGGGGTTGGTGCCATCGCCGGACGGGTGCTGCGCAAGAAATAGATCTCTTTGCGGGGGATGCGGGCCGGGAGCCCGATTTTTTTGGCGCGTTAATTTCTGTGTTTACAGAAATATCTGCAACAAGGAGAACAATGATGCGTATTCTCATTTGTGGCGCCAGCGGTTTCGTTGGGGCGACGATCGCCGAGCGGTTGTCCCGGGCGGGGCACACCGTCGTGCGCGGGGTGCGCCGCCCGGAGCGTGCGGGGGACAGGGCCATCGATTATGCGCAGGATACCGATGTCGCCACCTGGCTGCCGCGCCTTGCCGGCATCGATGTTGTCATCAACGCGGTCGGCATCCTCATCGAGCGGGGGAGACAAAGGTTTGAGGCGATTCACCAGCAGGCGCCTTGTGCCCTGTTCGCAGCCTGCCAACAGGCGGGCGTGCAGCGCGTGGTGCAGATTTCCGCCCTGGGCGCCGACCGGGGCGATACCACCTACTTCCAGAGCAAACGGGCAACGGATGCCTTTCTCATGACCCTGCCCATCGCCTGGCAGGTGGTGCGTCCCTCGCTGATTTATGGCCCAACCGGCGCCTCGGCGCGGATGTTTCGGATGCTTGCCAGCCTGCCCCTGGTGTTCCTGCCAGCCGGCGGCGAGCAGCTGTTGCAGCCAATCCATGTCGATGATCTGTCGGCGGTGGTGCTGAAGCTGATCGATCCGACCACACCGGCTGGCCAATGTCTGGATCTGGTGGGACCGACGCCGATCACCTACGCCGCCATGCTGCGCACCTACCGATCGGCGTTGGGGTTTGCGGCGGCGTGGTCAATCCCGGTGCCGGGGCCTTTGGTCAGCCTCGCCGCGGCAACCGTCGGGCGCATCCCCGGCGTCATGCTGACGCCGGATACCTGGAAGATGCTCCGTGACGGCAGCACGGGGGATGCAACCGCGACTGAACGTCTGCTCGGACAGGCACCACGACCGCTGGCGGCATTCATTTCCGATGCCGAACGTCCTCTTTTGCGTCAGGAGGCGCTGGCCGCCTGGCGACCACTGTTGTTTCGGGGGGTTCACGCCCTGATCTGGATCCTCTCTGGTCTGGTGGCGGCTTTCGTGTATCCCCTTGCGCAGACGCTCGATCTGCTGGCGCGGGTTGGTCTTGCCGGTTTGCCAGCGCTGATTGTTCTTTACGGGGCGTCGGCCTTTGATGTCATCCTGGGGATTCTTACCCTGACATTGCCGAGTCGCCGCTTGTGGCTGTTGCAGATCGGGGTGATTCTCTTCTACACCGCCATCATCGTCGTCGCCCTGCCCGAGTATCTGATCCATCCTTTCGGACCCATCACGAAAAACCTCGCCCTGCTTGCCCTGTTGTTTGACCTTTTGGCGGAGGAGGAGCGTCCATGAACACCTATCTGATCATCAAGGTGGTGCATATTCTCTCCTCGGTGTTGATGGTCGGGACTGGTTTTGGGTCGGCTTTTTATCTTTTTTTCACGCATCGTTCGCGTGCGTTGCCGGCGATTGCCGTCGTTTCCCGGCTGGTGGTGCGCGCCGACTGGTGGTTCACGACCCCCGCCGCCCTCATCCAGCCAACCTCCGGTCTCTGGCTTGCGCACAGCGCGGGGTGGACGTGGAGCGGGGGTTGGCTTGGTCTCTCCCTGATTCTGTTCGCGGTGGCCGGGGCGTGCTGGCTGCCGGTAGTCTGGCTGCAATTTCGTTTTGCCGCCATCTCGGCGGAGAGTGTCGCAACCGGGGTAGTGTTGCCTGATCACTACTGGCGCTACGCGCGGCTTTGGGAGCGATTGGGATACGTGGCCTTCACCTGCATGGTCACCATCTACTTCCTGATGGTGGTCAAGCCTGATTTTGGCTGATTCCAATCTGCATGCGACGCAAGAACGAGGCAGCAAGGAGAAGACGACGAAGCTCAGGCACGCCAACCTTTAAAAACCTGCAATCCGCCGTCTCATTTTTGCTGAAAAACGCAAAAATGAGACGGCAATGGCGCGCCCCCTGGGGGTGCACGTCGCGAAAAGCACGCGACATGCACCCGTGGGTAGGGGGGCGGAAAAAAAGAAAAAAGGAAAAAAGGAAAAAAAGAAAAAATCTCGGGGCTCCGCCCCGAACCTAAGCCAGGGGGCAGGCTTAAGCCTCCCCCTGGACCCCCAACCACTTTTAACAGTTTAAATCTCGGGGCTTCGCCCCGAGCCTAAGCCCCCCTCACCTCCCCCTCCGGACAATGATGCGGAATAAAACGCGCCGCCAAAGCACGCGACTTGTCCGCCACCTCCTGCGACAGTTTATAGGCACAAAACCGCGGCCCACACATCGAACAAAATTCGGCGCTCTTGTGCGCATTCTCAGGCAACGTCTCATCGTGATAACTGCGCGCACGCTCAGGATCAAGTGCAAGCTCGAACTGGCGGTTCCAGTCAAAGGCATACCGCGCACGGCTCATGGCATCATCACGATCCCGCACCCCGGGACGCTTGCGCGCAATATCGGCAGCATGAGCAGCAATCTTGTAGGCAATAATGCCATTGCGCACATCCTCGGCATGCGGCAACCCCAAATGCTCCTTCGGCGTGACATAACACAACATCGACGCCCCCTTCCAGGCGGCAATTGCCCCACCAATGGCCGAGGCAATATGATCGTAGCCAGCGGCAATGTCGGTCACCAAAGGTCCAAGGACATAAAAGGGCGCCTCATGACACTCCTGCCGCTCACGCTCCATGTTCATCTCGATCTGGTCCATCGGCACATGACCAGGACCCTCGATCATCACCTGCACATCCTGCGCCCAGGCACGCGTGGTCAGCTCACCCAGCACCTTCAACTCGGCAAACTGCGCCGCATCCGAGGCATCATGCAACGACCCCGGACGCATGCCATCGCCCAGGGAAAGCGTGACATCATAACGCTTGCAGATCTCAAGCAGTTGATCAAAATGGGTGTAAAGAGGATTCTCCGCCTCATGATGCAACATCCACTGCGCCATCAGCGCCCCGCCACGCGAGACGATCTTGGTGATGCGCGACGCGATCAACGGTAAAACATGCAACAGCACCCCACAGTGGACGGTCATGTAATCCACCCCCTGCTGTGCCTGCTCCTCGATCACCTGTAAAATCATCTCCGGAGTCAGCGCGCGCACATCCGGCACCCGCTCCACTGCCTCGTAGATCGGCACGGTGCCGATCGGCACCGCGGCATGACGCAAAATCGCCTCGCGAATGCGCGGAATCTGCTTGCCGGTGGAGAGATCCATCACGGTATCAGCACCATAACGCACGGAAAGATCGAGTTTTTCCAGCTCCTCCTCCAGGCCGGAGGAGATTTGCGAATTGCCGATGTTGGCGTTGATCTTGCAGCGCGCCTTGATGCCGATCGCCACCGGTTGCAGCTCCGGATGGTTGATGTTGGCCGGAATCACCATGCGACCCCGCGCCACCTCATCGCGCACCGTCGCCGGCTCCAGGGACTCCTCGCGAGCCACGTGCACCATCTCGGGCGTAATCTCCCCTTGCCGGGCGAAATGCATCTGGGTAACGTTGCCGGCGCGGCCACGTACCCAGGCGGAACGGAACTTGTCCATGATCGGCCTTTCTCCAAATCCTCGCGCATGCTTCAGTCTATCCGGGGGCTCCATCGGTGCCTGGCGTGGGCTCAGTGCTTGCAGAGATTTGTCTCTTTTCCCCGCCGCCGCCTCTCGCATCCGACCAGCCGGTGTCGCTACAATAGGGGGATGATTGTGCGGATCGTCCGTACCGCTTGACAAGGGGTTTTTCGTTTTGTCTCTGCTTCGTGCACACCTCCCCATCCCCACCGCCTGGTGCGACGACCACGGTCAACCGACCCCGGAACACTTCGCCGCCGACTTGCGCGTCGAACACACCGCCCTGCGCGACGGCGCGGCGCTTTGCGATCTGACCCACCAGGGCATTCTCACCCTGGAAGGACCGGAACGCCTGACCTTTCTCGGCGGCCTGACCACCAACCAAGTCAACGACATCAGCGCCAACCGCACCATTCACACCACCCTGCTCTCGCCACAAGGGCGCTTCCTCTGGGATTTCACCCTGGTCGCGCTCGACGCGCGGCTGTGCCTGCTGACCGAACCCGACCGCGTGCCCCAGCTCGTCGAGCGACTGCTGATGTATCGCCTGCGCAGCAAGGTGACGATCGCACAGGCCACCGGGACGCTCGGGACGTTGGCGATCGCCGGGCCGCAAGCCGGATCAGTGCTGGCCAGGCTCTTTCCCGGCCTCGACCCGGAAGCCCCCCTCGGCACCACCATCGCACCGACGCCGACGCAACGCCTGTGGCGGGATCCCCGGCATGCCGCCTGCGGTTTTCGCCTGCTGGCGCCGGCTACCGAGCTGCCCGGTTTGTGGGATCGTCTCGCCGCGCACGCCACGCCGGTGGGCCTCCTCGCCTGGGAGGGACATCGCATCCGCCACGCCCTGCCACGCGGCGGCGTCGACTTCCTCCCCGATCAAACCCTGCCGCTGGAGGCCGGCGGCAAGGAGTTGAACATGGTCAGCTTCACCAAGGGGTGCTATGTCGGCCAGGAGACCACCGCGCGCACGCACGGCCGAGGCACGATCAAAAAACGCCTGCACCTGCTGCAAATCGCCACCACCGGAGACATCCCCCCCGGCACGCCGGTTCTCACCGCGACAGGGAAGGAGGCGGGCGTGGTGACAAGCTTTGCCCACCTGGAAGAGGCAAGCCTGGCCCTTGCGCTGCTGCGACGCGCGGACGTGATCGACCACCCGGACTTAACCGTTGCCGGTCTGCCGGCGACGGCACACCGGCCACCCTGGGCAGCCTGGGAGTAGTCTTTTTCGTCAAACCCCTTTGCCATACCCTTTTTTTGCCACCTTAATCCGGTATCAGGCGCACCCATGACCGTTCTTTCGTCGACCGTAAAACCCCTGCCACCCTTGACCATCGGCGAGTTTACCCTGCCGATCCCAATCATCCAGGGGGGCATGGGGGTGCGCGTCTCGGCGCATCGCCTGGCCTCGGCGGTGGGCTACGCCGGCGGCGTCGGGGGGATCGCCACCGTCGCCCTCTCCCTGGCCTCGAAGTATTACAACAAGGGCAAGGATTACTACAAAGCCAACATCAAGGCGCTGGCCGACGAGCTGCGCCTTGCCCGCGAGATCAGCCCGCGGGGGATCATCGGCACCAACTGCATGGTCGCCATCCGCGACTTCGAGGCGATGGTGCGCACCTCGCTCGAAAACGGGGCACAGTTCATCATCTCCGGCGCCGGGTTGCCCTTGCGCCTGCCCGAGTTCGCCGCCGCCAACCCGAAGGCGGCGTTGATCCCGATCGTCTCCTCGCTGCGCGCGGCGGTGCTCATCGCCAAACGCTGGCACAAGCTCTACAAACGGCTGCCGGATGCCATCCTGTTCGAGGACCCCAACACCGCCGGCGGTCACCTCGGCGCCGATCGCCCAAGCATCTTCTCGGAGGCGTTCTCCCTGGAGCGGGTGATCCCCGAGCTTGCGCAGTGGTCACGCAAGGAGTATGGCGACGAAATCCCGATCATCAGCGCCGGTGGCATCTGGGACCGTGGCGACATCGACCGTGTCCTCGCCCTTGGCGCCAAGGGGGTGCAGATGGCCACGCGCTTCATCTGCACCCACGAGTGCGACGCCGCCCAGGCCTTCAAGGATGCCTTCATCCAGGCCAAAGAGGGGGATGTGGTGATCATCGACTCGCCGGCCGGGTTGCCGGGGCGTGCTTTAAGTTCCCCCTTCACGCGCAAGCTCTTCCGCGGCGAAGATGTCGATGCCAAGTGCTTCGCCACCTGCTTAAGCGCCTGCCTCTGCCGCGACCAGGAGAGCACCTTCTGCATCGCCCGCGCCTTGCATCAGGCGCAACAGGGGGATCTGGAGAACGGCCTGGTCTTCACCGGCACCAACGCCACCCGCCATACGCGCATGACCTCGGTGCGGGAGATCTTCGAGGAGTTGAACGGCTGCACGATTCCACCCACCGGCACCCCCGCGGATGGATCGATCGGCGGCTGACACGCACGCGATCGTTGCGGCAAGTTTACGGGGCAGACGCTCCCCGGGGTTGTGGCCCGTGCCCTGCGTCCGAAAAGTTATGAATGCATGCCAGACCTTTGACCTGCCTTCTCGTCCAAAAGGTCACGCATGCAGGCCAAGCCTTTGAAAACGTGCAATCCGCCTGACGATTTTTGCTGGAAAGCGAAAAAATCGTCAGGCCATGGCCGCCCCCTGCGGGCGCATTTCGCGAAAAGCATGCGAAACGCGCCCGTGGGTAGGGGGGCGGGAAAGCAAAAACAAAAGCAAAACCTCGGGGCTTCGCCCCGAACCCGACCAGGGCGTCGCCCTGGACCCCCCAGGGGG
>PEAJ01000095.1 GCA_002753495.1 Magnetococcales bacterium HA3dbin3
TGTCATGATGCGGTGGTGATCGAGCGCACGATTGCGGCGGCGGAGCGGGTGAGTCGTTCCTTGTGACGGGCAAGCCTTCGCCTGTTTTTCCGGCGGGTTTGAAAGTGGTTGGGGAGTCCGGGGGCAGGCTTAAGCCTGCCCCCGGACTCCCCAACCACTTTCAATAATTGGATAATCTAACGGACACGGCGACAACCGTCACCCCAGGCGATGGAAGCGCTCTTTCACGGTAAGCCAGGGAGCGCGGCCCCCTGGACCCCATCTCACTCGCCACAAATAACCTGGGATCCGTCTCACCAGGGGAAGGCACTTCTCTTGAGCTGGCGCCGATGCTCCCGCCAATTGGGGTCGTGGGTGGCGACCAGGGCCCAAAATTCGGGTCCGTGGTGCATGTGGTGCAGGTGACACAATTCATGGATGACCAGGAAGTTGGCGAGTTCCGTTGGCAGCCAGAGGATGCGCCAGTTCAGGTTGATGCCGCCGGCCCGTGAGCAACTGCCCCAGCGACTTTGCTGATCGCGGATGGTCAGGCGTTTTGGTGTCACCCCGATGCGTTGTGACCAGTGGGCAAGCAGGACCAGGGCGTGGTGTCGGGCCTCCTTGCGCAGCCAACTTTCCAGGCGGCTGCGTTTTGTCTCTTCTGGCAGTGTTGCGCCGCCTGGCAGCCACAGTTCGTGGCCGATGCGCCGCACCGGACCCGGGGTTGCCGGATAGAGGCGCAGGGTGAGCATGCCTTGCGGGTGGGGCAGGCGTGTTCCGGCCACCAGGTCGGGTGGTGGCGGCACCTTGGCCAGTTGTGCTTGTATCCAGGCAAGTTCCGCGTCAACGAACGCCCTGGCTTGATGTTTGGTCGTATGCAGTGGGGTACGCAGTGTCACGTTGCCGCGGCGGTCCACGCGCAGGATCATGCGGCGCATGCCTGGTCGTCGTTGCCAGGTGATTGTGATGTTGGTGTGGAGCAGGTGCGAGGTTTTGTGTAAATTCCGGGTCATGGGTGGCGCGTAAAATGGGGTCCGGGGAGAAGGATGGCGATTATGCCGATCCCACCGTTTTACCCCCTCAATGCGCCTCCGCCCAATTCCTCCCCCGCCCGATATCAACCCGCAACGGCACGTTCAACACCATCACCCCCTCCATCACCATGCGCACCAGCGGCTCGATCACCAGCAACTCCTCCTCCGGTACCTCCAGAATCAATTCATCATGCACCTGCAAAATCATCCGCGCCCGATACCCGCCCTGACGCAAGGCGGCATCCAGACGAATCATTGCCATTTTGATCAAATCCGCCGCCGACCCCTGAATCGGCGCATTGATCGCCGTCCGCTCCGCCAACTCGCGCAACGTCCGGTTGCCGCTGGCAATGTCGCGAATCCAACAACGCCGCCCGCCCAGGGTCGTCACGTATCCCCGCTCGCGGGCACCATGAATCACCCCCTGCATGTACTCCCGCACCCCGGCATAACGGGAAAAATAGAGATCCATGTAAGCGCGCGCCTCGCCATTGCCAATACCCAGATGCCTGGCCAGGCCATAAGAACTCATGCCGTAGATCAGACCGAAATTGATGCTCTTGGCCATGCGCCGCTGGTCGGAACTCACCCGATCGGGATCAACACCAAACAACTCCGCCGCCGTCGCCGCATGAATGTCCTGCTCGCCGGCAAATGCCGCCTGCAAACGTGGCACATTCCCCATATGCGCAAGCAGTCGCAGCTCGATCTGACTGTAGTCGGCCGCGAGCAGCACCCACCCCGGCGGCGCGATAAAAGCGGAACGAATCGCCCGCCCCTCCGGCGTGCGCACCGGAATGTTCTGCAAATTGGGATCGGAAGAGGATAGGCGCCCGGTCAACGTCACCGCCTGGTTGAAACTGGTGTGCACGCGCCCGCTTTGCGGATCGGCACAGGCAAGCAGGGCATCGGTGTAGGTCGATTGCAGCTTGGTCAGGGTGCGATACTCGAGCATGCGCATCGGCAACACCTGCCCCTGGTCGGCCAGACGACTCAACACCGTGACATCGGTCGAATAACCGGTCTTGGTCCGCTTGCCCCCCTTGATCCCCAGCTTTTCCGGGCTGAACAAAATCTCCCCCAACTGCTGGGTGGAGTTGACGTTGAAAGGCCCCCCGGCCAGGCGGTGCAGCTCCACCACCAGCGCCTCGCGCCGTTCCGCGAGATCGGCCGACATGCGCGCAAGCAGTTCCCGGTCGATGACAGCCCCGGCCCGCTCCATGGCCGCGAGCACCGGCACCAGCGGCACCTCCACCTCACGGTAGAGTCGGTTGAGCTCCGGCTGGGCGGCGAGTTCGGCGTTTAAGCGCCGCGTCGCCTCCCAGGCGAGTTCGGCATCCTCGCAGGCATAGGGGGCTGCCTGTGCAAGCGGTACTTCGTCGAATCGCTTCGCCGCCAACTTGGGGCCGACCAGGGCACTGAAGGGGGTGGTTTCGCGCCCAAGCAGATTGTGGGCGATCGTGTCCAGATTGTGCCGCCGCTCCGACCCGTACAGCAGATGCGACTGCACCATCGCATCGTCGCGAATGCCGGCCAGACGAATGCCATGGTTGGCGAAGATCACCCAGTCATATTTCAGGTTCTGGCCAACCTTGCCGATGCGCGGATCCTCCAGCAGCGGCTTGAGGGTGAGCAGAACATGCCGACGCTCAAGCTGCCCCGCCGGTGCTGCCGCCGCCGTGTGCGCAACCGGTATGTAAACCGCCCGCCGGTAGTGCCAGGAGATCGATATCCCCACCAGCTCTGCCCGCACCGCTTCCAGATGCGTCGTTTCGGTGTCGATCGCGAAGCAGGGTTGCGCGCGCAGCTCCGCGATGAATGCCGCAAAGGCATCGGCGTCGGTGATGGTCCGGTAGTCGTTGACGGCCTCTGCCTCTGCCTCCGCTTCCACCTCTGCCGCCGGGGTCGGCGCGATTGGGGTCGGGGTTGGCGCGGGCGCGGGATCGACCGCCGCCGCAACTTCCGTTCCCCCAACCGGCGATGGCGCATCAAGCTCGCGCAGCAGCGAACGAAACTCCATCTCGATGCAGATTTGGCGCAGACGGGCGCGATCCGGCGGCTGGCAGCGTAGCGCCTCCAGGGAGGAGAGGGCGAGAGGGACGTGACAGTCGATGGTGGCCAGCTGCCGCGACAGTCGCGCCTGACCGGCAAATTGCATGACGCTCTCGCGACGCTTGACCTGCTTGATGCGCTCCGGTTGGGCGAGCAGGGTGTCGAGGTCGCCAAACTCCCGGAGCAGCTGCGCGGCGGTTTTCGGGCCGATCCCGGGCACGCCGGGGATGTTGTCGGAGCTGTCGCCGGCGAGCCCCATCAGGTCGATTACCTGCGCAGGTTTCACCCCCCAGTGTGCCTCCACCTCCGGCACGCCGAGCCAGCGCTCCTTGCCCGGGTCGAACATGCGCACGCGTTCGCCATCGACCATCTGCATCAGGTCCTTGTCGCCGCTGACGATGCTCACGGCGAAGCCGGCGGCGGCCCCCAACCGGGCCAGGGTGCCGATGAGGTCATCCGCCTCAAACCCCTCCTGGCGCAGGGTGGGGATGTTGAAGGCGGCGACCACCTGTTCGATGATTGGGATCTGCGCCCGCAGCGCTTCGGGCATCGCCTGGCGGTTGGCCTTGTATGCCGGATAGAGGGCGTGGCGGAAGGTCTTGCCGCCGGCGTCGAACACCATCGCCATGGCGTCGGGCTGGTGCATCGCGACCAGCCCTTGCAGCATTTTGTAAAAGCCGTAGATGGCGTTGGTGGCAAACCCGTCGCGACGCGCAAGGGTGCGCACGCCGTAAAAGGCCCGGTAGAGATAGCCGGAGCCATCGACCAGAAAGAGGCGCGTCATGATCGGGGGTCACCTGCCGCCACGGGCTGTTGAGCGTTCATCCCAGGCGGCGCGGATGCGTGCATTGGACCGCCATCGGGGAGGCGTTGCCTCCGGGGGCGTTACCGCCCCCCGGAGGTGTTCGATTCTCTACCCCTTGGCCCGGCTGCCGCGGCGAACAGAGGTGGGAACCTTGGTCGGCTCCACTTGCCAGATCTTCTCGGCGTAGGTGCGCACGGTGCGATCGATCGAAAAATACCCCATGTTGGCGGTGTTGATGATCGCCTTGCGCCCCCACGCCGCCTGATCGCGATAGACCTGGTCGATGCGATCCTGACAGGCGACGTAGGCTTCGTAGTCGGCGAGCAGCATGAAATGGTCGCCACCACGCACCAGGGCGTCGAAGATCGGGGTGTAGCGGTGCGGGTCGTCCGGACAGAAAAAGCCGTCGCGGATCATATCGAGAACCCGATGCAGCTCGGGGTTTTCTTCGTAATATTTGGCCGGGTTGTAGCCACGCTGACGCAAGGCGGAAACCTCGTCGGCGGTCATGCCGAAGATGAAGATGTTGTCATCGCCCACCTCGCGCAGGATCTCGATGTTGGCGCCATCGAGGGTGCCGATGGTGAGCGCGCCGTTGAGGGCAAACTTCATGTTGCCGGTGCCGGAGGCCTCGGTGCCGGGGGTGGAGATCTGCTCGGAGAGATCGCTGCCGGGGATGATGGTCTCCGCCGCCGAGACGTTGTAGTTGGGCAAAAAGACCAATTTCAGGCGATCGCGCACGATGGGATCGTTGTTGATCACCTTCGCCACCTCGACAATCAGGCGGATGATCAGCTTGGCCATGTGGTAGCCGGGGGCCGCCTTGCCGCCGATAATCACCGCCCGCGGCACCGGGTCGGCAATCTCGCCGTTGCGGATGCGCACATAGCGGGTGATGACATGCAACACGTTGAGCAGCTGGCGCTTGTATTCGTGGATGCGCTTGACCTGCACGTCAAACATTGCCGACGGATCGAGCCGCACGCCGACGCGATCGGCGACCATGCGCGCAAGCCGCGTCTTGTTGTTTCTCTTGATGTCGGCAAAGCGCTGACGGAACCCGGAATCCTCAAGGTGCCCCTCGAGCGCGCGCAGCCGCGGCAGGTCGGTGATCCACCCTTCGCCCAGGTGCTGACTGATCAGGGCCGCAAGCTCCGGGTTTGATTGCAGCAGCCAGCGGTGTTGCGTGATGCCGTTGGTGACGTTTTCAAACTTTGCCGGCTCCATGCGGCTGAAGTCGGCGAAGAAGGAGGATTGCATGAGCTGGGTGTGCAGCTCGGCGACACCATTGACCTTCTTGCTGCCGATCACCGACAGGTTGGCCATGCGCACGCGCCGGCTGTGGTCGTCGAAGAGCGAGACGCGCCCAAGCATTTTCGGATCGCCCGGGAACTGGTACTTGACCGCCGTCAGGTGGTGATGGTTGACCTGATAGAGGATGTCCAGATGCCTGGGCAGAATCTTACCCAGGATGTCGATCGGCCAGGTTTCGAGCGCCTCGGGCAGCAGGGTGTGGTTGGTGTAGGAGAAGGTGCGCCGGGTGATCTCCCACGCCTCTTCCAGGCTGAGCTTGTAGGTGTCGATCAGGATGCGGGTCAACTCCACCACCGCAAGCGACGGGTGGGTGTCGTTCAAGTGAATGGCCACCTGCTCCGGCAGACGGCGAATGTCGCTCTCGGTCAGGAAAAACTTGCGCAAAATATCCTGCAACGAGGCGCTGACGAAGAAATACTCCTGCTTGAGGCGCAGCTCCTGGCCCATAAGGGTATTGTCGTTCGGGTAGAGCACCTTGGAGAGGTTTTCCGAATCGATCTTGTCCTTGACCGCGTCGATGTAGTTGCCTTCGTTGAAGAAGCGGAAGTCAAAGTCGTGCGAAGCGCGCGCCGACCACAGCCGCAGGTGGGTCATGGTCGGGGTGCGAAAGCCGGTGAGGGGGATGTCGAAGGCGACGGCGATGACATCGTTGGTGTCCACCCACTGGATCACCTCCCGCCCTTTTTCGTCGCGGAAGCTGATGACGCGGCCGCCGAAGCGCACGGTGAAGCGCACGCTGTGACGCTCGGTCTCCCAGGGGTTGCCGAGCTCCAGCCAATCCTCGGGCTGTTCGACCTGCTCTCCCTGCTCGATGCGCTGGGTGAACATGCCGAACTCGTAGCGGATGCCGTAGCCGATGCCGGGGTAGCCGAGGGTGGCCATCGAGTCGAGAATGCAGGCGGCCAGACGCCCGAGACCGCCATTGCCGAGGGCGGGGTCAAGCTCCTGGTCGACCACCGCCTCCAGGGAGGTGCCGCATGCCTTCAGGGCCTGGCCGACGGCATCTTGCAAGTCGAGATCGATCAGGGTGCGACGCAGGTTGCGCCCAATCAGGTACTCCATGGAGAGGTAGTAGACGCGCCGCCCGCGGGTCGCCTGAAGCGTGCGCTCCATCCGCACCTTGCGCTCGTAGAGGATGGCCCGCAGCAGGTAGATGACCGACTTGTACCAATCCCGCTGGTTGGCCATCTTCGGGTCCTTACCCACCATATGGACCATGAAGTGCAGGATGTTTTTCTTCAGGACCTCGACATCCCAGGGGGCTTGATCTTGGCAATCGAGGACCAGGCACAGGTCTTTATTCAGATCTTCCATGCTCTCTCCAGGTAGCGGGAGTCATTGATCGGCGAAAGGTTCGAGTCCAACTCGTAACGGCAACCGGTCAGTGACCAAACAAAAGCAACAACCGGCGCCGCGCATTCTTGCACAAAACACCCGTGCATGGTAGGCATCCTCACGTGTTCTCCGCAAACAATCGCGAGGATGTGTCGGTATCGAAGCATTCTCCCCGACGGATGAGCCGATCGAGGTGTGCTTCGAGCGGCGGGTTGCTGCCGCGCAGGCCGGCGGCCACCTGCCGGCACCAGGTGACGTACGCCTGGCGGCGCTCCCGGGGCCAATCGGGGGGCGGGTTCTCCAGCAGATCGGCCAGGTTGCAGCAGAGGTCGGCGAGCTTGAGCACCTTGGCGCGCGTGGATTTTTTCGCCGCTGATTCGATTTGTAAGCGTTTGCGTTCCGCCTTGGGCAGGGTTTTGTCGTCGGTCACCTCGCCCACCAGCGCGGCAACCTCGCTGCCGAAGTGGTGTTTGAGTTCATCCGGCGTGGTTTGCGTATCCTCGACGGTATCGTGCAGCAGAGCGGCCTGCAAAAGGGCGGTATCGCTCACCCCGCCGACGCGACAGAGCACCTCGGCCACGGCAATGGGATGGTTGATGTAGGGCGTGATGCCATCCTTGCGTTTTTGCAGGCGATGTTTCTCCGCCGCGACGTGCAGTGCCCGCAGCAGGGCTTCCATGTCGGTCTCCCCCCCTTGCTTTCCGGCATTGGATGAGGGTCAATGATGCGGGTAACAGGGATGTAACGCAAAGAAGAAACCGAACACGAATAGAGAACAGGGACGGGGCCATGCAGACGATTGCGCGGCGCATTGCCGCGGATGTTGGTGTGCGCGAAGGTCAGGTGGTGGCGGCGGTTGAACTGCTGGATGCCGGGGCAACGGTGCCGTTCATCGCCCGCTACCGCAAAGAGGTGACCGCGGATTTGAGCGATACGCATCTGCGACACATTCAGGAGCGCCTTGTCTACCTGCGTGAACTTGACCAGCGGCGGGAGGCAATCCTCAAGAGCCTGCGCGAGCTGGAGAAGCTCACCCCTGAGCTTGAGCAGGCGCTTCTTGCCGCCGACACGCGGCAGCGGCTGGAGGATCTTTATCTGCCGCACCGCCCGAAGCGGCAGACCAAGGCGGCAATCGCACGCGAGGCTGGCCTTGAGCCCCTGGCTCTTACGCTACTCGCCCATCCGGAGCGGGAGCCGGAGGCGGAAGCGGCCAAGTTCATCCATCCCGAGCGGGGGGTTGCTGACGCGGCAGCGGCGCTGGCCGGGGCGCGGCATATTCTTGTCGATCACATGGGCGAGGAGCCCGAGCTGATCGGGCGTTTGCGCGCGGTGGTGTGGGGGAAGGGGCGGCTTGTGACCCGGGTGGTGGCCGGGCAGGAGGTGGCGGGGGCGAAGTTTGCCGATTATTTCACCTTTGCCGAGCCGCTCGTGTCGATTCCGCCGCATCGGGTGTTGGCCGTCTTGCGTGGTGTCGCCGCCGGGGTGTTGCGGATGAGCCTGGAGCTGGAGCAGGATGCCGCCGTCACTGGCACGGCCTATCTGCACTGCGAGGCGCTGCTGGCCCAGCATTTTGGTGTTGTCCAGCGCAAGCGTCCCGCCGATGCCTGGCTGGCCGAGACCGTGCGTTTGTGTTGGCGGAAAAAACTGCGGCCGCACATCGACACCACCCTGGTTGCGCGCCTGACCGAGGCGGCGCATGCCGAGGCGATTCGTGTTTTTGCCCGCAACGTGCGCGAGCTGCTGCTGGCGGCACCGGCCGGGGCGGTACCCGTTCTCGGGCTCGATCCGGGTTTGCGTACTGGCGTCAAGGCGGCGGTGGTTGATGCCACCGGCAAGGTGGTGGCGACGGCGACGCTCTATCCGCATCCACCGCACGGGCGTTGGCAGGAGTCTCTGAAGCAACTGGCCGCGCTTGTACGCAAGCATCGGGTGCGTTTGATCGGCACCGGCAACGGCACCGCCGCGCGCGAGACGGCCAGGCTGGTCGCCGAGCTGCAAGGGGATGCCCCGGAGCTTGGCGTGACCGGGGTGATGGTGAGCGAGGCCGGGGCGTCGGTCTATTCGGCTTCGGAGTATGCCGCGCAGGAGTTGCCGGAACTGGATGTGACCTTGCGCGGGGCGGTATCGATCGCGAGGCGTTTGCAGGATCCGCTTGCCGAGCTGGTCAAGATCGACCCCAAGGCGATCGGGGTTGGGCAGTATCAGCATGATGTCGATCCGCGCCAGTTGGCGGTCGCGCTCGATGGCGTGGTCGAGGATGCGGTCAATGCCGTCGGTGTTGATGTCAACGTCGCCTCGGTGCCCCTGCTCGAACGTGTTTCCGGTCTCAATCGTACCCTGGCGCGCAATATTGTCGCTCATCGCGATGCCGCGGGGCCATTTCGCAACCGGGCGCAGTTGCAGAAAGTTGCGCGTTTCGGGCCGAAGGCGTTTGAGCAGGCGGCGGGGTTTTTGCGCATCCGCGATGGCGACACGCCGCTTGACAATTCAGCGGTGCATCCGGAGGCCTATCCGGTGGTGGAGCGGATTCTTGGTGGGACCGGTCTTGTCTTGCCGCAATTGATTGGCAATCACCAGGTGTTGCGGGGTCTTGATCCGGCCCGATTTGTCGATGCCCGATTTGGCGCGCCGACGGTGCGTGATATTCTGGCCGAACTGGAGAAGCCTGGGCGTGATCCGCGGCCAGAGTTTCGCACGGCGGTTTTTCGCGAGGGGGTTGAGGCGCTTGCCGATCTGCAACCGGGGATGCTTTTGGAGGGGGTGGTGACCAACGTCACCAATTTTGGTGCCTTCGTCGATATTGGTGTGCATCAGGATGGTTTGGTGCATATTTCGGCGATGGCGCGGCGTTTTGTCAAAGATCCGCATGCGTTGGTCAAGGCGGGGGATGTGGTGAAGGTGCGGGTTTTGCAGGTGGATGCGGCGCGGCGGCGGATTGCCTTGAGCATGGTGTTGGAGGGGGGGGGAAAGTAGGGCTTTTGTTTGTCCCCAACCATGGTTGGGGTGGCGTGTGCGATGGGGTCCAGGGGGCCGCGCTCCCTGGTGGGGTTCGGGGCGAAGCCCCGAGGTTTTTTCTT
>PEAJ01000096.1 GCA_002753495.1 Magnetococcales bacterium HA3dbin3
CGCTGGTGAGCCGACCGAAGGGGAGCTGCTTGCCCGGGAGGTGGGTGGCGAGGAGCCGCTGGAGCTGGGCGATGCAGTGAAGGGGGAATCGGCTGCCGCTGATGAGCCGACCGAAGAGGAGCTTCTTGCCCTGGAGGCGGGTGCCGAGGAGCCGCTGGAGCTGGGCGCGGCGGTGAAAGAAGAGACTGCGGCCGGCGCGCCGACCGAGGAAGAGCTGCTCGCCCTGGTGGAGGATATCGATCCGGTCACGGCCGAGCCCACGGTCGCCGGGATGCCCGCCGACGCCGATAACCCCGAATCATCAATTGGGGTGCCTTATGTGAAGTTGCTCTCCGAGGAGGAGCTGGCCGACGCTGAGCCGGCAACCATGCGCGGCCTGGTCGATACCGGACAGGACGCAACACCCGAGCCGGCGACGGGCGCGGTTGAACTGACCGAGGAGGAGCTTGCCTCCGCCGAATCAACCAGCATGCGCGGAACGGTCGACGCCGCCACCGCCTCCCTGATTGCCGCCTCCGCCGCCCTGGCCGCGCGTACCCCCGCCTCCGCGCCGGAACCGGTGGCCACGGAGCCAGTCAACGCCGACCCCGCCACCGCCCGCGAACCGACGGCAATCGCCACCGCGTCGGCCGGGGAGGAGGAAGAGGAGGGGGTGACGACTGCGGTTTCACCCGCCGACCTGTCGCCGGAGGCCCTGCGCGCCGCCTTCGGCGAACGGGTGGAGCAGCTGGTCGGGGAGTTGGCGCGCGCCATGCTCGAGGAGATGCTTCCCGGTATGCTCGAGGAGGCGATCCAGCGGGAGATCGAGCAGATTCGTGAAGGCAGATAGGGGGTGCCGGTTTAGGTTCCGGCACCGATTCGCGCCGTGCAGGTGGCAGTGAGGGGTCATGGCTGAAGAGTTGTCGAAAAGTTACGAGCCGGCCGGCGTCGAACGCCGCTGGAACACCACCTGGGAGAGCCGAGGGTACTTCACCCCGCGCCCGGAGCAGGCGGGTCGCGCCTATTGCATCATGATTCCGCCGCCGAACGTCACCGGCAGCCTGCACATGGGGCACGCCTTTCAGGACACGATCATGGATGCCCTGATCCGCTACCATCGCATGCGTGGGGAGGTCACCCTCTGGCAAACCGGTACCGACCACGCCGGCATCGCCACGCAGATGGTCGTCGAACGGCAGCTGGAGGCGGAAGGAAGCACGCGCCACGACCTCGGACGCGAGGCGTTCGTTCACCGCGTGTGGGATTGGCGCAACACCTCGGGCGGCACCATCGTTCGCCAGTTGCGCCGCCTGGGTGCCTCCTGCGACTGGTCGCGCGAACGCTTCACCATGGACCCAGGGCTTTCGCGCGCGGTGACCGAGGTGTTCGTCCGTCTCTACGAAGAGGGGTTGATCTATCGCGGCAAACGCCTGGTCAACTGGGATCCGGTGCTACACACGGCGGTTTCCGACCTGGAGGTCATCTCCGAGGAGGAGGAGGGGCATCTCTGGCATCTGCGCTACCCCCTGGCTGATGGATCGGGACACCTGGTGGTGGCGACCACCCGGCCGGAGACCATGCTCGGCGACACGGCGGTGGCGGTGCATCCGGAAGACGAACGCTACCAACACCTGATCGGGAAAAAGGTGCTCCTGCCCCTGGCGGAGCGGGAGATCTCCATCATCGCCGATACCTACGTTGACCGGGAGTTCGGCACCGGCTGTGTCAAGATCACCCCGGCGCATGACTTCAACGACTACGCCATCGGCGAGCGGCACGGGCTGGAAAAGATCAACGTCCTTAACCCTGATGCCACTTTGAGCGACACCGTTCCGGTCGCCTATCGCGGGCTTGATCGTTTCGTGGCGCGCGCGCAGGTGGTGGCCGATCTGCAGGCGCGCGATCTGCTTGAGAAGGTGGCGCCGCATCGGCTGATGGTCCCGCGCGGCGATCGCTCGAAGGCGATCGTCGAACCCTTTCTCACTGATCAATGGTTCGTCAAGACCGCCCCCCTGGCGGCGGAGGCGATTCGCGCCGTCGAGACCGGCCGCGTGCGCTTCGTTCCGGGCAACTGGGAAAAGACCTACTTCGAGTGGATGCGCAACATCCAGGATTGGTGCATCTCGCGCCAGATTTGGTGGGGGCATCGCATCCCCGCCTGGTATGGGCCGGATGGACAGGTGTTCGTCGGCCGCAACCTGGAGGAGGCGCAGGCTGCCGCCAGTCGCCACTACGGCCACCAGGTAACCCTGACCCAGGATGAGGATGTCCTCGACACCTGGTTCTCCTCGGCGCTTTGGCCCTTCTCCACCCTCGGTTGGCCGGAGCCGACGCTGGAGCTGAAAAAATTTTACCCGACCGATCTACTCGTTACCGGTTTTGACATCATCTTCTTCTGGGTGGCGCGGATGATCATGATGGGGCTTAAATTTGCTGGTGATGTCCCATTCCGCGAGGTCTACATCCACGGCCTGGTCCGCGACGCCGATGGCCAGAAGATGAGCAAATCCAAGGGCAACATCCTTGATCCGCTTGATCTGATCGACGGCATCGAACTTGCCGACCTCGTCGCCAAGCGCACGCGCGACATGATGCAGCCGCAGCTTGCGCGCAAGATCGAGGCGGCGACGCGCCACGATTTTCCCCAAGGCATTCAGGCCTTTGGCACCGATGCCCTGCGTTTTACCATGGCAAGCCTTGCCACCCAGGGGCGCGATGTCAAGTTCGATCTTGGGCGCATCGAGGGGTATCGCAATTTTTGCAACAAACTCTGGAATGCCAGCCGCTTTGTGCTGATGAACACCACCGGTCAGGTCGAGGACGCGGCGCGGGTCGGGTTGCCGTTGTCGATCGCCGATCGCTGGATTCGCTCCCACCTACAGCGGTTGATCGACGAAACCAGCCACGCGCTCGACGAATACCGCCTCAACGATGCCGCGCATGCGCTCTACCAGTTCCTGTGGGGTTACTACTGCGATTGGTATCTGGAGTTGGTCAAGCCGGTGCTCTATGGACCAACGGCCGCGGAAGAGGCGCGGCAGGCGGCACGCGCGACCATGCTCGATGTCCTGGAGACCTCCTTGCGTCTGCTTCACCCCTTGATGCCCTTCATCACCGAGGAGCTGTGGCAGAAGGTGGCGGCGGGGATTGGCCGGCAGGGTAAGACGATCATGCTCGCCCCGTGGCCGGTCGCCGAGCCTGCGCGCCTGGATGTGCAGGCGGAGCAGGAGATGGCGTGGGTGATGGCTTTTGTCACCGCCGTGCGGACGATTCGCGCCGAGATGGATCTGCCGCCTGGGCAGCCGCTGACCGTGCTCGTTAGTGGCGAGGCGTGGGCGATCGATTGCGTGCAGCGGCAGCAGGCGGTGATCACGCCGCTCGCCCGCTTGGCTGGCTGGAGCGTATTGACCGGGGAGGCACCGAGCGGTTGTGCGACCGGTGTGGTGGCGGGTTTGCGTCTGTTCATCCCCCTGGCCGGGATCATCGACCTCGACGCCGAGGAGGCGCGGCTGGAGAAGGCGATCGGCAAGGTCGAGGAGGATCTGCGGCGCGTGCGGGGCAAGTTGGACAACGCCAATTTTCTCGCCAAGGCCAAGCCGGATGTCATCGACAAGGAGCGCGCCAAGGAGCGTTCCATGACGGAGCAGCGGCAGGGGTTGGCCGAGGCGTTGGAGCGAATTCGTGCCTTGCGGAGGGAGAGATGACGTTTCCCTGGTTGGAGATTGTCAAGAGTGCCCTGGCCGAGGATGTCGGTCGCGGTGATGTGACCACCAATGCCCTGCTCGGGGCTGGCCAGGGGATCAAGGCCAAGCTGGTGGCGCGTGAGGATCTCGTGGTGTGTGGTCTGTCGGTGATGGCCGATGTCTTCCACCAGGTGGATCCGCGCGTGCGCATGTTGCCGGAAATCCAGGAGGGGCGCGGGGCGATGGCCGGCAACACAATTTGCACGATCCAGGGGCCGGCGCGCGGTGTTCTGACCGGCGAGCGGGTGGCGCTCAATTTCTTCCAGCACCTTTCCGGTGTCGCCACCCTCACGCGCCAGTATGTTGAGCGCGTCGCCGGCACCAATGCCCGCATCGTCGATACGCGCAAGACCGTTCCCGGCCTGCGTTTGATGCAAAAATACGCGGTGCGCGTCGGTGGTGGCCACAACCATCGCATGGGGCTCGATGACGGGGTGTTGATCAAGGAGAACCACATCACCCTTGCCGGCGGGGTGAAGGCGGCGGTCGAGCAGATTCGTGCGACCGTGCATCATCTGCTGCGCATTCAAGTGGAGTGTGAAACCCTGGCACAGGTGCAGGAGTGCCTAGAGGTCGGTGTGCATGCGATTCTGCTTGACAACATGGACCTTTCAACCACGGCCGAGGCGGTGCGGACGGTCAACGGTCGGGCCCTGGTCGAGGCGAGTGGCAACATGAACCTCGACAAGGTGCGGGCGGTGGCCGAGACCGGGGTGGATCTTATCTCCGTCGGCGCGATCACGCGCAGTGCCGCCAGCAAGGATGTTTCGTTGCTGATCGATGATGAGGCTTAATGCTCCCTGGGCGCGGCATGTCCCCTGATCTCCTCTCCCTACTCCGCGCAGCACCAGGTACCGCCCTGTCGGGAAGGGATCTCGGGGTGCGCCTGGGGGTGTCGCGCGCGGCGATCTGGAAGCAGGTTCGGGCCCTGATGCGCGCGGGCTACTGCATCGAATCAAGACATGGCGAGGGGTATCGTCTGGTCGGCGAACCCGACGTGCTGACCGCGGAGGCAGTGGCACCCCTGCTGCCGGCGACGGGGTTGTTTCTTGCGGATCGCTATCACCACCTCGCCGCAATCGGCTCGACCAACGAGGAGGCGATTGCCCGCGCACGTGCCGGTGCCCCGGCGGGAACGGTGGTGACGGCCGAACACCAAACGCACGGTCGCGGTCGCCTGGGGCGGGCATGGCATGCGCCGCCAGGGAGCAGCCTTGCCTTCTCCATTCTGCTGCGCCCGCCGATTCCGCCCCATCGTACCTTCCAACTGACCCTGCTCGCAGGTCTTGCCCTGGCGGCCACCCTGCACGAAGCAGGGTTTGTCGAGGTGACGATCAAGTGGCCGAACGATCTGCTCCTGCACGGTCGCAAATTGGCCGGGATTCTCACCGAAATGGGGGCGGAGACCGATGAGGTCCACTACGTGGTGATCGGGGTTGGGTTGAACGTCCACACCACCACCGCCATGCTGCCGCCGGAGCTGCGGGCCATCGCCACCGGACTGGCCGACCATCGCCTAGAGGCTGGGGATGACACCGGCGCGCGCGCCGTTCCACCCCGACGCAAACTTCTGGTCGCATTTTTGCGTCACTTCGCGGCGTGGTATCGGCATTACCTGGAAGAGGGGTTTGCCGGCGTGCGGGCGGCGTGGTTGGAAATGGCGCGCATTCAGGGTCGGCGGGTGACGGTCAACCTGCTGAAGGAGAGTTTCACCGGGGAGGCGGTGGATATGGATGCGGAGGGCTTTCTCCTGGTGCGACGCAAAGATGACGGGTCGGTTTGCCGTGTGGTTGCGGGGGATGTCACCCTGGTGTAATTCCAATTCCATATCAAGCGGCAACTTCGTTGGCTGCCTCGCTCGCTCCTCGCTGTACCAAACACGTACTGTCTTGTCGCTCTCTCGTTGCCGCCTCGTTGCCATCTTGACCTGGAATTGGATAAGGGGGGGGCAGTCCCGCCTGAAAAATCAGAGCCAGCGAAGGTGTGGAATCTGCTGCCACCCGGATCGGAGCATCGCCTGGGCTTCGGGATCCGATGAACCGGGGAAAAAATCCCGCTTGAGTTGGCGACGGCGAATGTCGACAATACCTCCATCGTCTTTCCGGATATCGAATGCCCTGAAGTTGCGGCAAGGATCGGGTGCGGCCTATGTTGCTCGTGGTGGACGTTGGAAATACCCATATCGTCTGGGGGGTGTACGAGCGGGAGGAGTTGGTCCGGCATTGGCGGGTCTCCACGCGCGTCGAGTGTACTGGCGATGAGTACGGCTTCCTGATCGCCAATCTGTTCAGCTCCTCCGGCATGGATCGAAAAGCCGTGGAGGGGGTGATCATATCGAGTGTGGTGCCGCCGGTACAGTCGGCGCTGGTCCGGGCGGTTCGTCGCTATCTGGGATTGGCGCCGCTCATTGTCGGTCCCGGCCTGAAAACCGGCATGTCCATCCGCTACGACAATCCCAAGGAGGTTGGTGCCGATCGGGTGGTCAACGCGGTGGCCGCCTTCCAGCAGTTGCGAGAGGCGGCGGTGGTGGTCGATTTCGGCACGGCAACCACCTTCGACCTGGTCGGACCCAAGGGGGAGTACCTCGGCGGGGCGATCGCACCCGGCCTCGGTCTGGCCATGGATGCGCTGTTCGAGCGCACCGCCAAGCTGCCGCGCATCGAATTGGCCCAGCCGACGGTGGTGATTGGTCGGGATACGGTCAGCTCGATGCAGGCGGGTCTCTACTGGGGCTACGTTGCGCTCGTCGATGGCCTGATCGAACGCATGGAGGAGGAGTCCGGCTTCAAGCCGCTGCGGGTTCTGGCTACCGGCGGGCTTGCACGCCTGATTGCCCAGAACAGTCGGCGCATCGAGGTCGTTGATGAATTTCTGACGCTGACCGGTCTGCGCATTCTCTACGAAAGAAACCGTCCGGGGGTGACGCCATGAGCCCGGCGCTGGCGGCGATGAAGGGCCGGCTGGGGGGAGGCGGCGCGCTTTTGGCTGTCGGTCGCTTTGTGCCCCTGACGCTGGTGACGTTGTTCTTTCTGCTCAACCTGCACCTGTTGTGGTTGACCCTGAAAAAGCCAACCGACACCCTCTGGACCGGCCCGTTGATGATGGGCAAGGCGTTGCCTCTGGACATTAAATCAGCGGAAAAGGGCGAAAAAGCGGCCAAAACGGAAGGCAAGGAGCACCAGCCAGCCAAGGAGAAGGAGAAGGAGGCGCCGCACAAAAAGGAGAAGGTGGTCGAGAAGCCGCCACCAGCGCATGCCACCACCAAGCCTACCGTCCAGGAGCGTCATGAAGCCAAGCCGGCGGTCGTGGAGCACAAGGAGGCGGGTTCCGCCGCGGATGGAAATGGCTATTATGTGCAAGCCGGGAGCTTCGCCATACGCAAGGGGGCCGATACCCTGGCGACACGCCTGCGCGCCAAGGGGCTCAACCCGAACATCCTGCAGCAGACGGAGATGGTCCTCGTCAACAACGTGCAGGCCGGACCCTATCGCCTCTTCGATGACGCCAAGGAGGCTGAGATCAAGCTGCGCTCCGCCGGGGTTCTCGCCAAGACCGATAACACCTGGGAAGGGTACACCATCTCCATCGGCAAGGAGATCCAGCTTGGTAGTGCCATCGACAGCATGGGTAACGCGGAAAAGCTGGGGGTCAAGCCTTTGCGCATCATCAAGGTCGAGGATGCACAAAAATTTTTCAAGGTGATCCTCGGGCCGTACAAGACCGAAAGGGAAGCCAAGGATGCGAGTGCCAATCTGGCGGCATCGGGCCTGGCCGTGCCGCTCATCAAGCGGTGGGATGCCAGCGAAGAGGCGGCACAGAAGGAATCCGAGGGTTGACACCACCGGCCATGCGGGTAGAATCCCTCCGGTGTCACGCTGCGGCGGGGTAGCTCAGTCGGTCAGAGCAGCGGATTCATAATCCGTGTGTCGGCGGTTCAAGTCCGCCCCTCGCTACCAATTTAATCAAGGGGTTGTGGATTAACCACAGCCCCTTGATCGTTTGAGGTGTCCGTTTTTCGTCCACTTTTCTCGGGATGAGATTGGATTTGGAATCACATGATGGACCTGGGGTGGATGCAACGCCGTATCCGAGAAAACGCTTATCTCTATTCCCGCCATGGAGACCAGGAACGGCAAAAAGACAATCTGACCCTCAAAGAAATAGAAGAGGCTATCCTTACCGGCAGGATCCTGGAGCAGTATCCCGACAGCGGACGAGGCGAAAGCTGCCTGGTGGTGGGGTTCACCGACAACGGAAAACCCGTACATGTGGTTTGTGGGCAATGGGATGGACGGGTGGTCATCGTCACTGTTTACATTCCCGGCCCACCTAAATTCAAAACACCGTTCACGAGGGGTGATTGATATATGGCCGGATCTTGTCCCTTCTGTGGCCACCAGCACATGACCGCCCAACGGGTAGAGTACCTCTACCGTGGCAGTGAACAGTTCATGCTGGTAACCGACGTGCCCTGTATGGTGTGCGAATTTTGTGGAGAGCAGTATTTCGAGGCTGCCGTCTTGAAGCGGATCGAAGCCGACTTCCAGGCAATCCAGACCGCGGCGAAAACACCTCGGAAGACCATCCAGGTCCCGGTGGAGGCATTCGCCGACCCGTGATGTACGCCCCTTGGGCGTTCATCTGGCTGCCTTGTTCGCTCCTTGCCGTACCCAACACGTACTATCTTGTCGTCTCCTCCTTGCTGTGGGAAAAGATCCATCCAAAATTGGGGGGTTATTCCAATTCCATATCAAGCGGCAACTTCGTTGGCTGCCTCGCTCGCTCCTCGCCGTACCCAAACGTATCTGTCTCGTCGCTCTCTCGTTGCCGCCTTGTTGCCATCTTGATCTGGAATTGGAATTATCCCGACGGGTGTGTTTTAAGCCACTCTTTCAAGGCAGCATCCATGCGCGTCTGCCACCCTTCGCCGCCAGCCCGAAATCGCTCCACGACATCTCGTGACAGGCGGATGGTGATGCGCTCTTTGGTGACGGCAGCCTTGGGGCGGCCACGCAGTTTGGCTTGTAGCGATCCCGGCAGCGCATCGAATCGCACGGACTGCTTGAACATTTCGTCCGTCCATTCCGGGTTCTCTTCGTCGATCAACTCAGGATTGGGTTTCTTTCTCATACCGTTTTAACTCGCGTTTGTTTGCTTTGCGAAAGCTGATAACCCGAATTCCATTGATCGTTTCGGCAAAGACCAGCGCATGTACCCGGCCAGCCAACAGCCCCAGTGCGGAGATACGCACTTCGGGGTAGATCTTCCGAGCGTCAATCCAGATGATCGCCGTCTGAAAATCGAAGTCCGCCGCCCGCTCGAAATCCAACCCGCGCAGCTCAATGTTGCGGGCGTTTTTGGCAGGGTCGTAGGTGATTTCCATGCGAATTATTGTATGTACACAATTGGGAGATGTCAATCTTTTGTGCCCGGGATTTGATGAAAGAGGCATCCATCATCCATCTTGCTCTGTTATATAAATTTTTATATAATCACTTCCGTGAAATCGATCCGATTCATAGGCTCCGCGCGGGCTGATTTGGTTGACTTCCCTGCCGAGGCGAGGCGGGCAGCAGGGTTTGACTTGTGGCGGGTCCAGTGTGGCTTGATGCCTATCGACTGGAAGCCGATGCCTTCGATCGGAGCAGGCGTGGTGGAGATTCGTATCCACAAAGAGGGGGTGTGGCGCGTGATTAATTCCAATTCTAGATCAAGATGGCAACGAGGCGGCAACTTAGTGAGCGACGAGACATCTATGGACCCACCCCCTGACGCAAGGGAAAAATACTCCGGCCTGACGGGCAACGAGGAAACGACTGCTGACATCTATCCGGCCTTTGATTGGGGCACATCACCTGGC
>PEAJ01000097.1 GCA_002753495.1 Magnetococcales bacterium HA3dbin3
GGATTTTGTCGATGCGCCGCTGGACGGTGCCCTCGATAATAGAGCCGCTGTCGCGACGGCACCCGGCCGGCCCACGTCATGGGAGGAGTCAGGTGACGTTGAGGAGTTCTTTCCCACCCCCACCCTGACACCGGAACTCCCGGAGGCGTTGTCAGCCGAGGAAGAGGCGCGTCTGCCCCCAATCTCCCTTTTTGCCGCAAAACCCGCCAACGCCCGACGCGAGGCCGACCGCGAAGCCCTGGAGATGAAGTCGCGTCTGATCGAGCACAAACTGGCCGACTTCAAGGTCAAGGGGCAGGTGATCGATGCCCGTCCGGGTCCGGTGGTCACCACCTTCGAGCTTGATCCCGCGCCTGGATTGAAGGCCTCGAAGGTGATCGGGTTGGCCGACGACCTCGCCCGCTCCATCTCCGCCCTGGCCGTGCGCGTGGTGGGCAATATCCCGGGCAAGAGCGTCATCGGCATCGAGGTGCCGAATGATCAGCGCGAGACGGTCTACCTGCGCGAGATCCTCGAATCAGAAACCTTCGTTTCCCAATCACAAAAGAGCCCGCTGACCGTCGCCCTGGGTAGCGACATCACCGGCAACCCGGTGGTCGCCGACCTCGCCCGCATGCCACATCTGCTCGTTGCCGGTACCACTGGCTCCGGCAAGTCGGTTGCCCTCAATGCCATGATCTGCTCCATCCTCTCCAGGAACACCCCGAGCCAAGTGCGTTTTCTGATGGTCGACCCCAAAATGTTGGAACTGTCGATCTACGAGGGCATCCCCCATCTGCTCGCGCCGGTGGTGACCGATGTCAAAAAAGCCGCCAACCTCCTCAAATGGGCGGTGGCGGAGATGGAGGAGCGCTATCACCTCATGTCGGAACTGTCGGTGCGCAACCTGGCTGGCTACAATCGCCATATTCGGGAGTTTCGCCGCACCGGCCGGGTGCCGACGCGCCAGGTCAAGGTTGGATTTGACCCCGAGACCAACCAGCCGGTGCTGAAGGATGAGCCGATCCCACTCGAAACCAAGCCGCTGGTCGTCATCGTCGTCGATGAGCTCGCCGACCTGATGATGCAGGTGGGCAAGGAGATTGAACCGGCCATCGCCCGTCTGGCGCAGATGGCGCGGGCTGCCGGGCTGCACTTGATCCTGGCGACACAGCGCCCGTCGGTGGATGTCATCACCGGCTTGATCAAGGCCAACTTTCCCACCCGGTTGGCATTTCAGGTTGCCACCCGCATCGATTCACGCACCATCCTCGATGCCAGTGGCGCCGAACGTCTTCTCGGCATGGGCGATGGTCTTTACCTGCCACCGGGCACCTCGCACATGCAACGGGTGCATGCGCCGTTCGTTGCCGATGATGAGGTGCAGGAGCTGGTCGCCTTCCTCAAGACCACCGGTCGGCCACAATACGATGAATCGGTGCTCGCCGACCGCTCCGATGACGACGACGCCGACCTTGCCGCGTTCGGGGGCGCGGGTGGGGAGGATGGCGGCGATGAGTACGATGAGCTCTACGATCAGGCGGTTGATATCGTCTTGCGCGCGCGCAAGGTCAGCGCCAGCATGATTCAGCGCTATTTCAAGATCGGCTACAACCGGGCCTCGCGCATCGTCGAGCGGATGGAAAAGGATGGCCTGGTTTCGGAGTCCAATTCTCAGGGCAAACGCGAGGTTCTGGTTCCAGCGCGGCCTGAGTAGTGGCAATTGAGCGCGATATGGCCTACGATGCCGACAAGGGTCAGCGCAAGACCCGAACTATCCTCGACCGCGCCATGCGCAATTTCGTCCGTGACTTGGTCACGAGCCATGGTCTGGAGTTGGACCCAACCGCCGTAACGGCCACTCTCCAGGCAGGGAAGCTACGCGACACGATGCAGGCGTTTGCTGATTGGCTGATCCAGACACGCGGCGACGAGAAAGACGAACTCTACGACGAGGCGATCGACATCATCCTGCGCGCGCGCAAGGTCAGCGCCAGCATGATTCAGCGTTATTTCAAAATTGGCTACAATCGGGCGTCGCGCATTGTTGAGCGCATGGAGAAGGATGGCCTGGTTTCGGAGTCCAATTCCCAGGGCAAGCGCGAGGTTCTGGTTTCAGCGCGGCCTGAACAGGTGCGAGGGGGTGTACCATGACCTGCGGTATCGATGAAATCCTGCAAAAGACCCAGACCACGCTTGACGACGCCCTGCACGATCTCGTTCAAAGTCTGGCCGCGGACTACAATCTGGAGGTCGACCCGACCGCCATCCTCGCCGCACCTCAAGCGAAGGAGTTGCACGGCGCGCTGCAAACCTTCGCCGTCTGGATGATTCACAGCCGCCGCCCGTAGGACGAAAGCGGCGTCGGAAACCCGAAAGCCTGACGTCCACTCTCGCGGCCACACCCGCAATGGCCAGAGGAGGCACGCCCACCAACTGCCGGCACGCCCGGTCAGTCTCAGGCGGAGCTGCGGAGGGTCAGTCGTTCCCCTCGTCGCCCTTCGGCTTGGCCTTGGCCTTGGTGGGAGGCTGCGTCTTCGCCTTGGTGGCGGGGAGTGACCCCTCCTTCCCGGGCGGCGCCTTGGCGGCGGGGGCATCGGTGGCGCTCGGCGCGGCGGCGGCGGGAGGAGCAACATCCTTGCCGCCAGCGGAACCGGCGGCAGGACCTTGACCACCTTTGCCGGCATCGCCGGAGGCCCCGGGTGTTGCCTCTTTGACTACAGACGCGGGGACACCCTTCTTGCCGGCGTCAATCGCGGGGGCGACAGCCGTCCCTCCCGCTGTGGGCTGACCCCCAACCTGACCACCCCCCGCGGGAACAGGCACCTTGGCGGGGCCATCGGTAGAAGAACCGGCGGCGGGAGAACCGACAGGAAGGTCCTTGCCAGGGGAAGGCACGACCGGATGCACGGGCGGTACGCCCCCCTCACCGGCCTTGCCATCGAATGCCGGGATCGGCTTGCCGCCAGCCGGCGCTCCGGAGGCACTCCCCTCCTCGCCCTTCGCCTTGCCCTCCTTGCCGTCGCCCTCCTTGCCCTTGGCCGGGACGGGAATGTCCGTCGCCGGGGCCACGGGTGGAACGGCGACGCCGGATCCCTGGCCGGGATCGGCCGTTTGCGACTGAGGGGGCCTGGCCCCCCCTCCCTTCATGACAGAATCCGACGTCGTCGAGCGCGTGGTAAAGAAGGCCAGGGAGAGGCTGGTCAGCATGAAGACCGTCGCCAGGAGGGCGGTCACCTTGCCGAGAAAACTCCCCGATCCCCGCGCACCGAAGACGCTTTGGGAGGTACCCCCGAAAGCGGCGCCCATGTCGGCGCTGCTCCCCTTCTGGATGAGCACGACGAAGATGATCCCGAAGGCAACGAAAAGGTGAAGGGCGGTCAGGATCAGCGTCATGCAAAAACTCCGTCAGGGAAAACCGCGGGCGGCACCGAGGTCGACCCGATCAGTCCGAGGCCGGGTTGGCGTCGATGATGGCCAGGAAATCCTGTGCCTTGAGGGCAGCGCCACCAATCAAACCACCGTCAACATCCTCCAGGGCGAGAAGTCCTGCCGCATTGGCCGGCTTCATCGAACCGCCGTAGAGAATGCGAATCTTTGAGGCGGTATCGGCGCCCAGTTTCTCGGTCAGGAACTTGCGGATGAAGGCATGCACTTCCTGCACCTGCTCGGGCGTGGCATTTTTGCCGGTCCCGATGGCCCACACCGGCTCGTAGGCAACCACGAGGGTGCTGCGCTTGGAGGCCTCCTCTGGGAGCCTCGGCATCACTGCTTCCAGCTGCGGGCGGATCACGTCGATCGTGCGACCGGCTTCGCGGTCTTTCAGCTCCTCGCCGACGCAGACGATGGGAACCAGACCATCGCGGAAGGCAGCTTCAACCTTTTTGCCGACAATCTCGTTGGTCTCACCAAAAAATTGCCGCCGCTCCGAATGCCCAAGTATCACATAGCGACACCCGACATTGCGCAGCATGATGCCGCAGATCTCACCGGTACGCGCCCCCGGTCCCTCAACATCCATGTTCTGCCCACCGACCTTCATCGAGTACCCTTTGGAACTCACGGTCTGGTGGACGGTGTGGATGGCGGTGAAGGGCGGGCAAACCAGCACCTCGCATTGCAGCTTCCGTTCCCTCTCCCTGTCGGAGAGCGCGGCGCCGATCCCCTCCACCAGCTCCTGGGCGGTCTCGATCAGCCCGTTCATTTTCCAGTTTCCAGCAATTAATGGACGACGTCGCATTGGCGTGGCCTCGCAATGATCTCTCTACTGTTTCCGACAACGGGTATTTTACGAAAGCTGCCATTATAGGAACAATCTCACCCAAGTCAACCGGCCTTGGAAATCCCTTGCCCGATGCGGCATCCGGAGGCATTGTCCGGGGGAGAATAGTGGCCCAACCAGCAAGGGATCCCCTTCTTGTCGGGTTGATTTTTTTGCCTGCTTCCATGATGTTCCACTCACAATCCCCTCTTGATCGTCGTCTTCGGAGCCGCATGTCCCACTGGCACGGCAATGGTGCAATCATCGAGCGACGTTGGCCGGCCTTGTGGCAGACGTGCATTGAGACCCAAGGAAAAGCCGGACATCGCATCGAACAGCTCGAAAATGGGGCCCTCCTGGTCGATGGCCTGCATGCCTTCAGCCGATTTGACCCTCAGAATGAAGCGTGTCTTCAAGCCGAGCGGGTGCCGCGCGGCAGCACTGAAGCCTATCTGTATGGCTTGATTGGCGCACATCTTCCCGTTCACCTGTTGGCGCGGGAGGAGATGCGCCACCTGACGGTGGTGCTGCTCAATGTCGAACTGTTCTGCCAGACCTTGAACGTGATCGACCATCAGACCTGGCTGGACGATCCCCGCGTCACCCTGACCACCTGGCGAGAAGTCAGTACCCTCCGTTCCCCGTTCGCCACAACCCCGATCACCCTGACCCTGCCCGGCCGGGACGACACAGCCAAAAAACTGGCCACCCGCATACGCACCTCCCTGGAAGAACATTTCCAGAACCGGCGATTCCTGGAACATCCCCTGCTGATGGAGAGGATCCGCCAAAACGCACGACGCACCACCCGCGACCCCGGGGTGGAAACCCTGTTCGGCAGCCATCCCCGAGGCACCATCCTGGTGGCGGGCGCCGGACCTTCGCTTTCCGACCACATCCCCCTGCTCTCCCGGCGCTCGCCGCAAACGCCCCTGGTCGCGGTCGATGCCGCCCTGCTCCCCCTGCGCCGCGAAGGTGTTCTGCCCGACATCGTCGTTACCCAGGAGCATCACCCCCTCGTCTTCACGCTGTTCCAGGATGTCGAGGGAGATGCAGCCCTGGCCAGGGTACCTCTGGTCTATTTTCCGGCCTCCGATCCCGAAGTCCTGGGGCTGTGGCCAGGCCCGAGGCGGGTGGCCTGTTCGCACTCCCCGGCTTACGGTGACATCCGTCGCCAGCGTGAACGATCCGTGCTTTTTGCCGCCGGCAGCGTCCTGCATCCAGCCGTCGATCTGGCGGTACGCATGGGGGCGGCAAAAATCATCCTGGTAGGGGCAGATTTTTCCCACCCGGGAGGCATGAGCCACGCCGAAGGGTGCGCGGCGCTGCGCTGGAACTGCCATCGCGATCCCACACTCACCCTGCCCGATGGTCAGGGGGGAGAGGTTCCAACCACCCACGCCCTGAATGGCATGCTGCTGGAGCTGGAGTCCTTTATCCGCCTGCACCCCGATGTCGCCTTTTTCATCGCCGGACGCCGAGGAGCACGCATCCATGGGACCCGCTATCTGGACGAACTCCACGCCGCGTTCCGATCCGATGCCCGTCTCCCCGCCATCCAGATCGCGGAACAGATCACTGAAGAGACAGTGGAAAACCTTCTTTCCGCGGGCGATGCCGACCTGCTCGTCTATCGTTACTGTCGGGCGGAGGCACGGTTCAACACCCTTCGCGGCTGTCTCTCCCCCGGACATGCGCCGCGCGCGCATATTCTGGCCCGGTGCGGGGCGGCGGAGGTGCTGCTGTATCGCCACGGCTACAGTCAGGCCGAGTCCCTGCTTGCGGAGGCACTGGCCCAGGCGCGGGCGCGGGCACTCGGGCAACGGGAGGCCATTATCCTGCGTATTGCCGCCCTGCGTGGCACGGCCCAGTTGCGCATGCAAACCGGGCGGGCGCGCGAGGCAGCCGACCTGCTTGAGGATGCCCGGGCGATGACCTACGGCCTCGGTGACCCACGCGAACGCGCGCGCACCGGACGGACCGTCGCGGAGTTTCTGCGCATGCACGGACGTCTGGAGGCCGCCAAACAGGAGTTGCTGGAAGCCCGATCCACCTTGCGCCGGTCGGAAAAGACGGGGTCACCCTTGCCGTTCGAGGATGCCCGCTGCCTGATGGATCTTGGCCACCTGACGGCCGGTGCCGGGACCTGGAGCGAAACCCGGGAGTACTTTTCGCAGGCGCTGACCATCTACTGGCAACACGGTGAAAAGACCGCCGCCGCCCTGGCCCGACAGGCCCTGTTCGTCCTGCGGCAGGAGATGCAACAGGCCCTGCAACTGCATCCGGGCAACTGCCGGGGCCATTTGGTGCAAGCGGTCCGCCTTTATCGTCTGGGACAAACCTTGGAGGGGGGCGAGGCCATCCGGCGGCTGATCGACTGCATCCTGCGCCGACTGGACAAGCAGGGGGGAATTGATCCGGAACAGACCAACCCCCTCCTCACACGCATCCTCGAAGCCCAACAGCGGGGGGACACCATCCAGGTGGCAGACGACCTTGCCCACCGTCTGGATCCCCTCTGGTTCCGCTGACCCCCCCGGTACAATCCCCCGCCAGGGAGGCAGCGCCCACGTCATCACGTCGACACCGGCCGAGCGTCAACAATCCGCCGATGTCTGCAACAGGCGCTCCCAAGGCCACTCACTGCGTTGCCTCCGAAAGACGGAAAGTCCCCTCCCTGAAATCTGCGCGGGCGATGAAAGCCCTACTCTTCCCAACTCAACACCTTCTCACGAACAGCACGTGCCTCCGCCACCCGGCCATCTTCAATCAACCCATTGACATAGAAAGGGATCATTGTCTTCAGGAACGGATAGCTGGCCTTGTCTCTCTCCCGGCAAATCAGCTCGAACGCCCGGCCGAGGAAGAAGAGACCTTCGCTGACATTGCCACGGTAGTGCAGGTTCATGCCCAGCTTGTAGTTGCCGAAGATGTGGTCGGGTTCGCGTTCCATCCAGGCACGAAGGATGGCGATGTTGCGCTTGAGTTTATCCTTGTTGGCATCGCGTCGATAGCCGTAATGGGTCAGGCACACATCAATCTTTTCCGGCTTGTACTCGGGCCAATTGCGATAGACTGAATCGCAGACCGATTCGTGGATCGGATGTTCAAAGCGGATCCGGGGATCGTTGCGGAACAACCGCATGGCATCCTGCTGTTTCACCCCGCCGTCGGCCATCAAATTGTCGATGTTGATGATGAAGACCGGCTTCCCTTCGGCATCATCCAGGCACTTCTCCCTGAGCTGTCGCCGAACCTCCGGTCGTCCATCGACCGCTTCGTCGCAATCGACGTTCAGGATCCAGCTGTGCCGTGCCTGATCGAGGCCAAAATTTTTGGCGTCGGAGAAGTCATCCTGCCAGGGTTTGCGGAAAATCCGGCAGCCGTGTTCCTCGGCGATGTCGATCGTGCGATCCTCCGAGCCGGTATCGACGAAGATGATCTCGTCGGCAACCGCGCGCAGAGGGGGCAAGGTCAGTGGCAGAAAATCTTCTTCGTTGCGGCCAATGACAACGGCGGAAAGTCCATCCCGTAGCGCTTCATGCATGGCGATCACCTCGTTTCCCCGCGGGAGCCCCTCTTCCAGCATGGGGCTGCTGTTGGACATCGACAACGGCCGCCCGCGGATCCACATGCCGGGACCAGCCATTTACGAGGAAATTTAAGCAATTTTCATACCATTAATGCAAACCACAAAAAAAGACCGGGAACACCAATCCCTGGTCTTCCCGGTCACATCCAACAGCTCCCCAAGGGGAAACGGGGAGCAGAACCCTTCAACGACCAAAGCCACTCAATACCGCGACGGGGGATCATCCTTACCCCATCGCCGCAAGCGGAACCCTAAAGCGGCATCACGCGTCGGTCAGCGCAATCATGCCGGGAAGTTCTTTGCCTTCGAGCAGCTCCAGGAAGGCCCCACCACCGGTGGAGATGTAGGAGATTTTGTCGGCAACGCCCGCCTGTTTGACGGCGGCGTCGGTGTCACCACCGCCGACCACCGACAAAGCACCGCTGCCAGCCACCGCCTTACCCAGTTCGACGGTCCCCTTGTCGAAGGGCGGGGTCTCGAACACCCCCATGGGACCATTCCAGATGATCGTCTTGCAGCGCTTCAGGGCCTCGGAGAACTCCTTGATGCTGGCCGGGCCAATATCCAGGCCCATCCAGCCGGCCGGAATGGCGTCGACCGAGACGACCTTGGTCTCGGTACCGGTGGCGATCTCCTTGGCGATGACGGCATCAACCGGCAGGAGCAACTTGACGTTTCGCTCTTTCGCCTTGGCCATGGCCGAGCGCGCGATGTCGAGCATTTCCGGCTCGACCAGCGAGTTGCCGACCTCATAGCCCATGGCCTTGAAGAAGGTGAAGGCCATGCCGCCGCCGATCATAATCAGGTCCACCTTGGACAGGAGGGACTCGATGACGCTGATCTTGCTCGACACCTTCGAACCACCGAGGATGGCGGCCAGCGGGCGATCGGGGCTGGTCATGGTACGGTTGAAGTAGTTGATCTCCTCAGACATGAGCAGACCCGCCACCGCCGGCTTGACGTGTTGGGTGATGCCAACATTGGAGGAGTGGGCGCGGTGGGCGGTGCCGAAGGCGTCGTTGACCACGACATCGGCCAGCTTGGCGAACCCTTCAGCCAGCTTGGCGTCGTTCTTGGTTTCGCCCTCGTAGTAGCGGACGTTTTCCAGCATCAGGATGTCGCCGGGCTTCATGGCGGCAACCATTTTTTCCACCTCGGGACCCACGCAATCCGGGGCCATCGCCACCGGCTTGCCACCCAGCAGCTTCGACAGGCGCTCGGCGGCCGGCTTCAGGGAGAGCTTGGGATCTTTCTTCCCTTTCGGGCGACCCATGTGCGAAGCCAGGATCAACTTGGCGCCCTTTTCCAGGGCAAGCTGGATCGTCGGCAGCGCCGCGCGGATACGCGTATCCTTGCGAACCTGTCCCTGCTCATCCAGGGGAACGTTGAAGTCGACGCGCATGAAGGTGCGCTTGCCGTTGAGATCGACGTCCTTAATCGTGAGCTTTTTCATGATGTCTCCGTATCCTCTAGAAGAAAATGGTCACCAGGAAACGTTGCCCGCGTCTGTGTGATCAGCTGTTGAACGCGCGGGTCATCGGCCGGAGCGCCGTTAAGGACGTTGCGGCCAATGGCGGCACAAAACGCGTGTCGGTCCCCTCCCCCAAGGGCATCCAGGTAGGCCTTGCGCCGACCGGTCGCATACCCCAGAAGCTTGCGTATCCGCCCGGCCATGCGTATATCGCTGACCCCTTGCAGGCGCAAGGTATTATCGACCCCCTCCATCGCGGCATC
>PEAJ01000098.1 GCA_002753495.1 Magnetococcales bacterium HA3dbin3
GGAGTGGAGCAGGCGGTTGCACGGGTGTCGGTGGTGATCTTCTTGCTGCCGGCCTTCATGATCCGTTCGCCGTTGGCCCAGTAGTGCATCGATTCCGGACGCAGGTAGGGCTGAACCTTGACCGCCCCTTCCGGGTCAAGCTGTAGATGGAACGGGTTTTCCAGGGTCCAGCGCGGCACGCCGGAGAAGAGGGTGTTTTTGTAGACCCCGGCGTAGCTGCCGACGTTGCCGCCGTGCTGTCCGAGGTTGGCGGTGAGGGCGGCGACGAGCAGGATGGCGCGATCCTTGTTGTCGTTGTTCCAGAACTGGTTGGGACCCATGCCGGTGGCAAAAAGCGTTTTGCCGCGATTTTTGGCAATATCGCGCGCAAGCGAAAGGGTTGCCTGCTCCGGTGCCCAGGTGATCTGGCGTACTTGCGCCGGTTTCATGCTGTCATCGAGGTACTGTTTGGTCAGGTCGAGCACCGTCCGACAGCTGACCTTCTTGCCATCGGCCAGGGTCACCTCGAAGATGCCAAGCAATGCCGGATCGACGCCCATCTTGGCGGCGTGTGCGCCAACCTGGTCGTGCGCCACGGCGACCGGGGCGTTTTGTTTGCCATCCCAGACGACAAAGTCGGCAAACTCGCCAACCAGCGGCTCTGGCACCTGCACCCCTTTCTGCGCCGGAGTTGGCGGGGCTTTCTCGCCCTTGGGGATGACCTGCGTCCAGTTCTGCAAGGCGCCGTTCTTGTGACCGGGGAACACATCCGTGGCCTTTAAACGCTCCAGGGTGTCCATCCGCACCAGGGTCGGCAGATCGGTGAAATTCTTGACAAACTCGGCGTCGAAGAGGTTTTCCGCGAGCAGCACCTGGGCGACTCCCAGGGCGAAGGCGGGGTCGGTGCCGGGACGGATGACGATGACATCGTCGCACTTGTTGGCGGTGGAGGAGTACTCAACCGTCACCGCGACGGTCTTTGCCCCCTTGAGGCGTGCCTCGGAGAGCCAATGGCCATCAGGCATTTTGGTCGAAATCCAGTTCATGCCCCAGGCGATGATCAGGCCGGCATTTTCGGCGTCGAACAGCTCGAAGTCGTTGGTCTGATCGCCGGTGACCATCGGGTGACCGGGCGGCAGGTCGGTGTGGAAGGAGTAGGAGTCCCAGGAACCCGACCCCTTTGCCTCCTCCTCGGACACCCCACGCAGGTGGGAATCGAGCAGCGCCATCGAGTTGCCCATGCGAAACGCGCCAAAGATGCGCAAGGCGCCCTGCATCGCCATGCCACCGCGGAACTTGGTCACCCGGGTGCCGGCACCGCCGACCGCCGCCACCATGTCCGGATCATACCCCTGAGCGAGAAGCAGCTCCTTGCCGCGATCGCCGGAGTAGGTCTTGGCAACGTTGTAGAGAGCCTTGGCATGATAGTGGGCGGCTTCCTGCGCCGTCACCTTGACCCAGGAGTCCCAGCCGCGACGCATCAGGGCGGGTGGCGCGGCGCCGGTCTCCAGGTCGCGCGGAAAGCCCTTGTCCACCCACTCCTTGAACCCCTTGCGCAAAAACGACCCGTTAACGCGCCGATCGCCATAGAAGCGCCGCGCGAGCACGAGACCCTTCTGGCAACAGCGCGGATCCCAGCGGTGCGTCGCCTGGTTGCCATAGAGATCTTGCGCCTTGCCATAGCCGTAGGTGGGCTCGATGCGCACAATGACATCGTTCTTGACAAAGGCATTGAGCAGGCAGTTATGGGTGTCGTTCGGGCAGCACATGAAGACGAAGGTCTTGTCATGCCGGAAAATATCCCGGTAGATCCGCTCCCAGTCCCGGTTGGGATAAGCGGCCAGGGGGTTTTCCACCTGGACCGGGGAGAGGAAACGAAAACCCGCCATCACCTCTCCCGGCACGGCCATCGTTCCCAGACCGGCGACACCCATCGCCTGCAGGAAACGTCGCCGTGACAACTGGTTCGCTTCTGAACTCATTTTTCTGCCTCCCAAAGCTTGCGTCCTTACCCGTGCGTACCGCGCAACCACAGCGGCGCCTTTTGTGTCACACATGCCCGAGACTGCTTAAGTACCGACCGACAAACACGCCAACGAAACACCCCCGCGTCGCGAAGCAATAGGGAAACCGCACGCGGATGGAGGGAAATCCTGACCCCCGACAGCAGAAAACCACCAGCAAAAACACCCCTCTCCGCACGAACTGATATGCCACCATGGAGACCAGCGGGATCTTGCCCGAGGGCGCGGACATTGTCCACACGTCCCATATTGATAAACTTGACCTAAATCAATTTTTTGCGAAATTTTTTTTCTCCCCCATTAAACCCCACAGGGGAGCATCAATTGTGGAAATTGCGTGAGAAACAATAAATTATACTGCAAACTTCATGGATTATACCGTTCGCGCGCGGCCTCCCCGGGGACGCCGAGGGGAGGTTGCGTTCGATCATGCGCGGGGAGGGAAATGCGGCCAGCTCCCCTTGCCCTGGCTACAGCCGGGGTCGTCCGAGGGTACGCACCTCACCCAGGCGGGAGAATTCGCCACTGCCCAAGCGTCCGAGCGGATCAATCCCCTTGCTGTCGACCAACAGGCGCCCCTTGGCATCTCGCTGCGCCACGGCATCGTCGATGTAGAGGGTCTCGATCCGACCGAGGATCATCATGAGCGACTCCGCCCCGATCTCCTGCTGCGCGTGCAGCTGGCAGGCATAGGCAATCCGACAGCCGGCAAGGCGTGGCAGACGACTGCCGGGGAAGGGGACGGTCGCTAACCCCAACTGCTCCACTTCGGAAACCTCCGCCGGCAGGGAGGCAGCGCTGTCGTTGACCGCCTCCGCATGTTCCCAGGAGGGGATGTGAACGACAAAATCCTTGCGCGCGAGAATGTTGGCACGCGTGTCCTTGGGAGCTCCATCCCCCTTCAGGCCGATGGCGAGCATGATCAGGGGCGGATCACTGCTCACCCCGTTGAAGTAAGAAAAAGGGGCGAGGTTGAAGCTGCCGTTCGCGTTTTCGCTCAGTACCCAGGCGATGGGCCGCGGAATGAGCGTCTGGTTCATATGGTAGTACACCTGGTTGGCCGACAAGCCATGCAGATTAATCTCCATCGTCTTCCCTTTCGTTGCCCCTTCGGTCGCAGGGATTGTCGGACCGACGCGAAAGCAGCCCGCTTCCCGGCATCGAGCCCGGCATCACTATCTTTGCCGAATCGCCTGACGCTGGTCAGCCGGTGGGTGTCAGGATTGAATCCGAACCTGATAAAACCCGCGCTTGCCGACTTGCACGATCACGTCGCGCTCGAGGACGGCGTTGTAATCACGCACCGGTTCACCGTCGATCTTCAACCCGCCGCCGTCGACGAGACGTCGTGCCTGGCTTTTCGACCCAACTAGCTGGTTGGAGGCAAGAAAATCAATCAGGTGGGTGGCCGGGGCAACGCTGAACTCAGGCATCGACTCCGGCAGGTCGTGTTTTTGGTGCACCCGCTCGAAGTGGGCGCCGGCCTGATCGGCGGCGGTATCGCCGTGGTACATGGCCACCACCTCCCAGGCGAGCTTTTTCTTCATCGCCATCGGGTGAATTTGACCGTCGGTCACCTGTTGCCGATAGGCCTCCACCTGATCGGGAGTCCAGCGCGTCACCAGCCGCATGAAGTCGAGCATGGTCGCATCTGATAGGCTCATGGTCTTGCCGAATTGCGTTTCCGGCGGCTCGGCGATGCCGATGTAGTTGCCGGCGCTCTTCGACATGCGCATCTTGCCGTCAGTGCCGACGAGAATGGGGTAGGTGAGGCAGATACAGGGCAGTTGACCATGCGCCTCCTGCAGCTTGCGCCCGGCCATGATGTTGAACAGCTGATCCGTCGCCCCCAGTTGAACGTCACAATGCAGGTGCAGGGCGTCGTATCCCTGGAGCAGGGCGTAGAGAAACTCGTGCAGTCCAACGGGGTTGCCGGCTTCGAGGCGCTTTTTGTAATTATCCCGGGCGAGAAACTGCTGCACCGTGAAGTGCGAACTGAGCGAGACCACATCCGCCAGGGTCATCTTCTCCAGCCACTCCCCGTTGTAACGGACGTTGATGCGGCTGCGGTCGAGGACCTTGAAGCACTGTTCGGCGTAGGTTTGCGAGGCAGCCTCGACCTCCTCCCGCGTCTTGCGTGGGCGTCCGCTGGTCTTGTCGCTCGTGTCGCCGACCTGGGCGGTAAAGGTGCCGATCAGAAAGGTGACATCGTGGCCAAACTCCTGAAACAGACGCAACTTGCGCAGGGTAATGGTGTGCCCAAGGTGGATGTCTGGACCGCTTGGGTCATATCCGGCATAGACACGTAAAGGGCGCCCCTCCTGCCGAGCCTTGTGCAGGCGCTCCCGCAGCTCGCGCTCCATACTGCGCCCCAGCTGCGGATCGCCAAAATCCGTGCCAAACATCAGTGCCCGAACTTGTGATTCGATGTCCATGTGTGTTTCGTGTCCCGTACGTCCGGTGTGGCCTCTCTCCTAAACTGCCGGATCATGGATAGTGGCAACCGGTTTCTGTGTCAAACAGTTTCAGTTGGTTCCACGACATGGAAAAAAAAAGCTCCTCCGAACGCATAAGACCATGGCGTTGGCCGGGAGGGGGATGATATAGTCCTCCCCTCGCCGGACGGGAAGGCCGGTGTTCACAGCGCCAAGGACGGCGCTCTCCTTTTGCTTTCGTTCGTTGCCGGTGGCGCTGCGTGCGCGCGTAACTTGCCCGCCGGCGGCGTCCGCGAGCTCCTGGCTGACCTGCCGGGGACGCGTCCTCCCCCTCCCTCTCATCTTTTTGGCCGGCGTTTGTTTGATTTCCGGCGATTCCTTCTCCCGCCTCGTCCCGGCGATCTTCCGTATCGGGTTCACTTGCTTTGGATTCGATGTGTAAGGGTTCATGCATTGCGGACCCCGGCCGGTTGTGCCGGCTTTTCTTGTGCGCGACCGCACGCGGATGGCCGCCAACCCTTTATCGGGGGCGGCCGCTGCTGTACCCTCAGAGACAGCAGGGCGGGTGGAACTGCGAACAACCGAATGGGGGAGGGAAGATCGGGCATTGAGCCAGGTCCGAACGGGAGTGATGCGGGAACTTATCGACTCATGGCCGCTTCTGCTTTTTCCCCTGCTCTTCCTCCTTGGTTGGCACCACGTTTCCGTGCGCCGGTTGGTACGGGAGCTGCGGGACGAGATTGCCGTGCGTGCCCGTGCGCAGGAAGAGTTGAAAAAAAGCCGCGAAAGCCTGGCCAAGGCCCAGGCGATTGCCCACTTGGGTAACTGGGACTGGAACCTCAAGACCAACTCTTTCGCCTGCTCGGACGAGGTGTTTCGCATTCTTGGTCTCCCGGCGGAGCAGACGGTTTTTCTCTCCGTCGAATCCTACCTGGACACCTTCAGCCCGGTCGATCGCGAGCGGTTTCAGCGGGCGCTTGCGCGGCAGCGTGGCGGTGATCGGAGTCCCATTCGCCAGGAGCGCCGTCTCTCCCGACCCAACGGTGACGTTCGCACGGTGCGTGAGGTGGCGGAGGTGATGGTCGACGCGCGCGGCCAACCGGAGCGCATTGTCGGCACCGTCTATGATGTCACCGGTCGCATTCGCGCCGAACGCGCCCTGCGCGCGAGCGAGGAGCGTTTTCGCTCCCTTGCCCAGTCAGCCAAGGATGCCATCATCTCCAGCGACGAGGAGGGGAAGGTCCTGTTCTGGAACACCGGTGCACGGGATATCTTCGGGTTTTCGGAGGAGGAGATCCTGGGAAAGGACCTGACCGCAATCATGCCGCCGCGGTTTCGCGATGCCCATACGTCCGGCATGCGGCGTGTGAAGGAAACCGGACGCTTCAGCACTTCGGACAACATTCTGGAGTTGGTTGGACTACGCAAGAATGGTTCGGAGTTTCCGCTGGAAATCTCCATGGCGTCCTGGTTTTCCGGCGAGAGGCGCTATTTTTCCGCCATCATCCGCGACATTTCTGAACGACGATTGCTGGAACAAGCACAAAACCGCGCCCTCCATGTCCGGATCACCATCAGCGCCCTGCTCGAAACCGCCCTGGAGCCCCTCTCTCTGTCGGCACAGCTCGACGTTGCCCTGGCCATCATCCATTCTGTTCCCTGGCTGGCCGTTCCGGGGAAGGGCGTGGTGTTTCTGGCTGATAACGCCACGGGAAAGATCATGCCCATTTCGCATCAGGGCATCCTGGGCGGAGAGGGGGCGGCCGAGGCGTCAGTGGAGGTGGCGGAGAGACTCCCTCGCCTCTTGTGGCAGCCTGCCCTGACCGAGCAGCGCATCGTGTTCGTCCCCCCGGAGATGGAGCAGCGGGCCTGGATCCCCAAATGTGGCCGCTATTGCGTGCCCATCTCCTACAACGACCGTCTGCTCGGAGCCCTGGTGCTTTTTCGTACCGATGGGCCTTCGCGTCACCCCGAGGAAGAAGAAGGGGTTTTGCAAACCATTGCCCACACCCTGGCCGGCATCATCGAACGTCGGCACATGGAAGGGACCCTCGAACGCACCACGCAGGCCTTGCGCGAAACGCGGCTCGAAATCATCCGGCGCCTGGGCCGCGCCTCGGAGTTTCGTGACAACGAGACCGGTTTTCATGTCATCCGCATGAGCCACTATGCGATGGTTCTTGGCAAGGCTTCCGGCATGTCTGCCGCCGAGTGCGAACTGATCCTCCACGCCGCGCCGATGCATGACGTTGGCAAGATCGGCATTCCGGACACCATCTTGCGCAAGCCCGGCCGGTTGACGGAAGAGGAGATTCGGATCATGCGCAAGCATGCCGAGATCGGGGCGAGCATGCTCTTTGGCTATGAGGATGAGCCGCTCAAAACGGCCCATATCATGGCCCTGACGCATCACGAACGCTGGGATGGCACCGGCTATCCCAGTGGCCTGAAAGGGGAGGAGATTCCCCTCATGGGGCGTATTTGCGCCGTCGCCGACGTCTTCGACGCCCTGACCACCGCCCGCCCCTACAAGAGTGCCTGGAGTCCGGAAGAGGCGGCTTTGGAAATTGAAAGGTCGGCCGGAACACACTTTGATCCGCGTATTGTCAGGCTTTTTCTTGAAAATCTGCCGGAAATCTTGGAGATCATGCGTACCTACGCCGATCCACCCGCCGAGGAGTTTTACGCTTCGGAAATTGGTTGAGTTTCCCGACAGCACGTTCTCGGAGGCATTGGTGTGGCTCTTGCGGGACTGACAGGCGTGGGAGGGGTTTTCCAAAAAAAACGTTGTCCACAGGCGGCTCTGACCACGCACCGTCATTCCAGGTCGAGATGGATACGCGGCACCAATGCAGTAAACGCTTGGTCTGGAATTGAAATGGGTGTTGTGGCCAGGGGCGAGGGCCGGTTGGCGGGTGCGTCAAGAAATGAGCGAATTGCGAAAAATTAAAATCATGGATGGGGTGTTCTGGGTCGAAGCCCCCGAAGCCGGTCTCCACGTGCTGTGCGGTTGCCCCGCCGATGCCGTCAAACATTTGATGAAACGTGGCATGATCGTGCCGACCGAGGTTCAAGGCGTTCCCTGCGAGACTGGGCCCAACGCCATCCTCCTCGCCGATGTCATGCTGCAAAACGGGCGCCTGACGAATATGGGGGAGTTCCCGGTTTTGCAGATGCTCTATCGGCAAGGCATGATTTTGCCCAATCATCCGAACAACTCGGGCAAAAAACCCCTGCTGATTGGACATCCCGACGCCATCGCTGCCCAAATGGAGTACATATTTCGTGGCAATTATGGTCTTGTCAGCGAAGAAGAGATCGTTGCAACCGGTATCCCTGCCGATGAAGCGGCGATCATGATGCGCATCAAGCTCAAGTTCGCCTTTGGCAAGATCCGTCCCTCCCACGACCTTCTGGCCGCCCTGCCGGTGACATCTTCCGAACCTGTCGAAATCATGAACCATGTTTTCGTCTGCCGCAAGAAGATGAACGTCTACGAGTTCTCTTGCAAAGGTGATAATGTCACTGTTGATCTCAATATGCTGCCCGATGGATACTATCCGTCTCCCTATCCCCTTAATTTTCACAATATCAAACGTGAGTATTTTGCCGTCATTCATTCCGGTCAGGGGGATGGCTGGGATATCAATCGGCCGAGCATGGGCAGTGTTCTCATGTTCCAGGGCAAGGTTTATCTCGTCGATGCCGGCCCCAACCTTGAGTACAGCCTGATTGCGCTCGGAATTGGCGTCAACGAGATTGAGGGGATCTTTCACACCCACAACCATGATGATCATTTCGCCGGCTTGATCACGTTGATCCGCAGCGATCACCGCATTCGCTATTTTGCCCCGCCCCTGGTGCGTGCTTCTGTCTTTCGAAAGCTGGCTGCCCTGCTCCGGATCGACGAAGAGCACCTTGCCGATCTCTTTGACATTCACGATCTTGAAGCAGGCAAGTGGAACGATGTCGAAGGTTTGGAGGTGCTTCCGGTTTTTTCCCCGCACCCGGTTGAGACGTGTGCCTACTACTTTCGCACGTTTTGGGAAGGAAACTATCGCTCCTACGCGCACCTGGCGGATCTTGCGGCATTTGGCGTCCTGGAGAAGATGGTCGATTGCCAGGGGGAGGTGGGAGGTGTTCCCCAAGCCTTTGTTGATGAAACCAAGTCCCTCTACCTCATGCCCGCCGACATCAAGAAGATCGATATTGGCGGCGGAATGGTGCATGGACAGGCCGAGGATTTCAAGAATGACGGCTCGGGGCGTATTATCCTGGCCCATACCTCGACCCCCCTGACGACGCGACAGAAGGAGATTGGTTCCAGCGCGCCCTTTGGCATTGTCGATGTTCTCGTTCCCGACTATTCCGAGCCCTTGCGTGATACCGCCGCCGCTTTTTTGGCGGTCTATTTTCCCGGTGTGGCACCGTTTCATCTGCGCACGTTGTTGAACAATCCCATCGTTACTTTCAACCCGGGATCGATCATGATCAAACGCGGCGAGGTCAGTCCCATGATCTACCTGGTCCTGACTGGAATCGTGGAGAAAATCAGCGCCGATACCGGTGTTTATAACATCCTGTCCGCTGGTGCCCTGCTGGGGGAGTACCACGGCCTGCACGGTCTGCCGGCCAAGACCACGTCGCGCTCGATCAGCTTTGTGCAAGCCTTGCGTCTTCCCGTCGGATCCTACTCGGAGTTTATCGAACGCAACAACCTGCACCCGACGATCAGAAACCTCAACGATAATCGCCGATTCATGCAGGGAACCCGCCTGTTTGGCGAAAACATCTCCACGCCCATCCTCAATCAAGTGGCGCAGCGGATGGAAACCCACCCCTTTCCGGCGCCTGATGGGGCGTTATTGGACGCGCTCGACCCGGGTTCGCTCTATCTGGTGCAGTCTGGCCGCGTCGAGCGGCGCTGGGGGGATCAGGTGCTCGACATTCTGGAGGCCGGGATGGCCTTCGGCGAGGAGAGCTCCATCTTTCAGGGCGCGCGCAAGCACCAGTATCGGACACTCGAACCCACGGTCATCGTCTCTTTTCCGGGAGATCTTTTGCGGGAGATCCCTGTCGTCCTGCTGAACCTCCTTGAAAGCCGAGGAAGGCGCTCTC
>PEAJ01000099.1 GCA_002753495.1 Magnetococcales bacterium HA3dbin3
CGCAAAGAGAGTCCGACGGCGTCTGTCGCGGTTCGCGCCCGGAAGGGAGCATCCGCGTGGCCTGTGCCACCAACGATGGCTTGCGCCTCGACGGCCATTTTGGTTCCTGTGACCAATTTATGGTCTACGACGTTTTCCCTGCCGGGGTGGAGTTGGTTGGAAGTCGTGCCGCCGGTGCCGCGGAGACCGCGCGGCGCACGGCGATGATCCGCGATTGCCAGATGGTCTGCCTACAGGCGATCGGCGGGCCGGCGGCGGGAAGGGTGACGCAGGCCGGCATCATGCCCCTGAAGTTTACCGAACCCCTGCCTCTGGTCTGGGTATTGGAGCGGATTCGCGCGCGTCTTGCCGACCACCCACCGCCCTGGATGGCGCGCGCCATGATCGGGCGCCAGCCGGCGTGCTTGGAACATTGATTCCGGACGGTTGCCGACGCGACGGCCGGCCTTTACCCACCACGAGTAACCCTGCTTCGTCGGCAGCATGAGGAGAAGTGCGATGCACGCTGCTCAAGTGGCCGCGCTCCTGGACGAACCGGCCTGTGCCCATAATACGGGGAGCAAATCGGGTTGTGCCCGCCCCAAACCCGGTGCCACCGCCGGCGGTTGCAGCCTCGATGGCGCGATGATCACCCTGTTTCCCATCGCCGACGTGGCGCATATCGTTCATGGTTCCATTGCCTGCGCCGGCAGCTCTTGGGATGGTCGGGGGACGCTCTCTTCCGGTCCTGGACTGTTTCACCTCGGGTTGACCACCGACCTGAGCGAACAGGACATCATCATGGGTCGTGGCGAGAAGCGTCTGCTGCACGGCATCAAGCAGGTGATTGACCGTTACCGCCCGGCGGCGGTGTTTGTCTACCAGACCTGCATCCCGGCCCTGACTGGCGATGACCTGGAGGCGATCTGCAAGGTGGCCACCGCCGATTTTGGCCTGCCGGTGATTCCGGTCGATGCCGCCGGCTTTTATGGCACGAAAAATCTCGGCAATCGCATCGCCGGCGAAACCATGGTGCGGCATGTCATCGGCACCGCCGAGCCGGAACCGGCGGTGGAGGATCGCCTCGGCATCGTCGTGCATGATGTCAACCTGATTGGCGAATTCAACATTGCCGGCGAGTTCTGGAACGTCCTGCCCCTGCTCGATGAACTCGGCCTGCGCGTGCTCTGCACCCTGGCTGGCGACGCGCGCTTTCAACAGGTGCGCACCATGCATCGCGCCCGGGTGACGATGCTCGTTTGCTCCAAGGCCTTGATCAACGTTGCCCGACGCTTGGAGGAGCGGTGGGGGATCCCCTGGTTCGAGGGGAGTTTTTACGGCATTCGCGACACCTCGGAGGCCCTGCGCGCCTTCGCCCGGCATATCGGCGATGACGATCTGACCCGCCGCACCGAGGCGCTGATTGCGCGCGAGGAGGCGGCAATCCAGGCGCAACTTCGCCCTTATCTGGATCCTCTGCGCGGCCGGCGGGTGCTGCTCTACACGGGTGGGGTCAAGTCCTGGTCGGTGGTGTCGGCGCTACAGGATTTGGGGATGACGGTGGTGGCCACTGGCGTGCGCAAGTCGACCGAGGCGGACAAGGCGCGCATCCGTGCCCTCATGGGTGATGATGCCCTTTTGATCGATGAGGGCAAGCCGGATCTCCTCCTGAAAATAGCGCACGACCAGAAGGCCGATTTGATCATGGCCGGCGGTCGCAACATGTACACCGCGCTCAAAGGGCGCCTGCCGTTTCTCGACATCAACCAGGAGCGAGAGTTTGCCTACGCCGGCTACAGTGGGATGGTGGAGTTGGCGCGGCAACTCCTGACCACTCTGGAGAGTCCGATCTGGGCGGCGGTGCGGCGACCGGCTCCCTGGCATCGGGCGGCATAGAGGAGGAGATCATGGCGAGGATCATCAAACGCAACAAGGCGTTGAGTGTCAATCCGGTCAAATCCAGTCAGCCGCTCGGGGCGATTCTTGCCTTTCAAGGGGTGAGCGGGGCGATCCCGTTGTTGCATGGCAGCCAGGGGTGTACCGCCTTCGCCAAGGTATTTTTCGTCCGACATTTCAACGAGCCGATTCCGTTGCAGACCACGGCCATGGACCAAATTAGCACCGTGCAGGGCGGCGATGGCAACGTCGAACAGGCGATCCTGCACTTGGCGAAGGACAGACGCGTGCGCGCAATCGGGCTGCTGACCACCGGTCTGACCGAGGTGCAAGGGGTTGATATTCACCGCGTGGTGGCTGATCTGCGCAAGGGTCATTCGGAGCTTGCGCGGTTGCGCGTGGTGGCGGTCAACACCCCGGACTTTACGGGTTGTCTGGAGAGCGGCCACGCGGCGGCGGTTACCGCCATGATTCGCGATTGGGTACCCGCGTCCCCGGCACCACGACGGGTTGAGAGCGAGACACCAAGGCTTAACATCCTGCCCGGGGCGCATCTCACTCCGGGTGATCTTGACCTGCTCAAGGCGATGGTCGCTGTCTTCGGCATGGAGGCGACTGTCATCCCGGACCTTGCCACCGCCCTGGATGGTCATCTGGGGGCGGAGCGTCACGCGCCGGTCGCTGTCGGCGGTGTGGATCCGGAGGATTTCGCCAGGCTTCACCAGGCCAAGGCGACGCTCGTGATTGGCCATGCCCAGGAGTCGGCGGCGGCCCTGCTGCGTGAACGCACCGGTGTGAGCAATTTTCATCTTCCAGGCCTCATGGGGCTTGCCGCCACCGACCAACTGGTGATGTTCCTGCATGCCGTTTCTGGCCGACCGGTACCCATTTCCCTGGAACGCCAACGTGGTCGGTTGCTTGATGCCATGCTTGACACCCATTTTTACCTGAACAACCGCGACGCCGCCCTCGCCGGCGATCCCGACTGGTTGCTGGGATGGGGGGCACTGCTGGGGGAGGTCGGCGTGCATGCGCAGGCGGTGGTCGCCTCCGTCGGCACCTCCCAATTGGCCGAGAGTCGTTTTGAAACGGTCAAGATCGGTGACCTGGAGGACCTGGAAGAGCGTGTGGCGGCGGAGCCTCCGCAATGGTTCATCGGCAATTCGCATCTTGTTGATCTGGCCGGGCGACACGGGGCGTCGGTGATTCGCTCGGGTTATCCCTTGTTCGACTGGCTGGGTGGACAGGCGCTCTGCCGCATTGGCTATGAGGGGGCGCGGCAAACCCTGTTCGAGATGGCCAATGCCGCCGTACATGCCGGCCAGCATCGCCGGCAACCTTATCGTTCCCGTTACGCTGCCTAGGGGGAAGAACATGGAGATCAGGGCCTCACGGACTCCGACACCGGCATGCTGTGGTGCACAGGTGGCACCGGTGCCGGATTCGGGCCTGCGCATCGCCTTTGCCACCAGCGACATGCGCCATGTCGACGAGCATTTTGGCACCATGACCCGACTCGCCATTTACCGGGTCGATGCCGGTTTTGCTTGTCTGGAGCGCGTCGTCGCCTTTCTCCTGACCCCTCGCGATGGTCGCGAGGAGAAGCTGCACAGCCGTCTGGCGGCGCTCGATGGTTGCATCGCCCTGCATTGCCAGGCGGTGGGTGAATCGGCGGCGCGGCAACTGATGGGTCGGGGTGTTTTACCGATCTGCCCGGAGGAGACAGCCCGCATCGTCGATCTGGTGGCGGCGATCCAGCAGCGGCTGGCCGCCGGGGAGCCGCTCTGGAGCACGGGACCTGCACGCCGAATGGGAAGGTCAACCCCCGAGCAGTTGCGGGGGATGCTCGATGAGGCCTGGGAGGAGTGAGCGAGGGCCAGCGTCGCGAGGAGGAAAACCATGATCAGGACTATCGCCGCGGACAACCCCATTCTGGGCAGCGAATTCATCAGGGAGCTGGTGCGGCAGCTGCGGGCTCTCGATACCTATGGCGCTCAGAACCGGCAAACCCCCGAGGCCCTGCTCGAACCGTTCATCACGCCCCGGGAGGGGGATGGGGCGTCCCCTCTTCCCACCGATTCCCGTCCCGCGGCCCTGGCCCGACTCGGTGCCTTCTACAATGCCGTGGCGATGATGATCGAAAAGGAGTGTGGTCTGACCGCCAGGCCTTTTTTCAACGTCGATCCCGATGGACAGGGCCATGTGCTTGTCATTGTCGGCAAGCTGGTGGTGGTCGACAAGGTGCTGCGTGGGGCCAACCGGTTTGGTTTTCACTCCATCTCCCAGCTGAAGGATGAATCGGACAAGCTGCTGGCCATCGCCCTGGGAAGAATCGGCACCTACTCCGAAGTGGCCGGTCTATAGCCGCGCCGCACGACACAAAAAGGAGAACAACATGAGCCTCATGACAGGGTTGACCCGTTCCGGCGCCGCCTGGACGCCACACTTTATCGTTGCCTTGAATCCCCGCCTTTGTATTGGCTGCGGGCGTTGCTTCAAGGTGTGTTCGCGCGATGTTTTTGCCCTGGTCGAACGCAACAGCGTTATTGCCGCCACGGATGCGGACGAGGAGGAGTGGGAGGACGACGGTTTCTCCGATGATGTTGCCCACGTCATGACATTGGCCAATCCCGGTGACTGTATCGGCTGTATCTCTTGCAGCAAGGTGTGTCCGAAAAGGTGCCAGAAGCATGCGCCCATGACCATGTGACCGAGGGCGGCAGGAGGGGAGGGGGGAGGGAGAAAAAGGACAAGAGGGGAGGGGTCATTGTTGGAGGGGCAGACGCCTGGACCAGTGTGTCGTCCAACTGGTCCGGCGGCAGCGCGGAAGGAGGTGCACGATGACGCCAAAACGTACCGTTGTTCTCGACGACACGACGCTGCGCGATGGTGAACAGGCCGCCGGTGTCGCCTTCGACCTTGACGAACGAATCGCCATTGCCCGTGCACTGGACGCCGCTGGGGTCCCGGAGATGGAGGTTGGCATACCGGCCATGGGTGTGATCGCGCAGGAGGAGGTTCGGGCGATTGCCGCCCTTGGGCTCTCCGCCCGGCTGCTCGTCTGGTGCCGCATGCGCGCGGATGATTACCGTCCCTGCGCCGACCTGGGCGTCGATCTGGTCGATCTCTCCATTCCGGTGAGCGCGCAGATGATGACGCACAAGCTGGGCATCGGCCGCGCGGCGGTGTTGAACACCATCGTGCGCGAGGTGACGCGGGCGCGGGAGATGGGCCTTGATGTGTGTGTCGGCTGCGAGGATGCCAGCCGCGCCGATCCGGAGTTTCTGCTCCGGGTCGCCGAAACCGCACAGCGGGCTGGTGCCGAACGCCTGCGTTTTGCCGACACGCTCGGGGTGTTGGATCCGTTTCAGACCCACGTCCTCATCGGGCGTTTGCGGGCGGCGGTTGACATCGACCTTGAGATTCACGCCCACGATGACCTTGGACTGGCCACCGCCAACTCGCTTGCTGCCGTGCGCGCGGGTGCCACGCATGTCAACACCACCGTCAATGGCCTCGGCGAGCGCGCTGGCAATGCCCCCCTGGAAGAGGTGGTGATGGGGCTGCGACACGTCATGGGCATCGAGAGTGGCGTTTCCAGTCAAGCATTGCTTGGCTTGAGCATGCTGGTGGCGGGGGCCTCCGGCCGCGCGCTGCCGGAGCAGAAGAGCCTGGTCGGGCGCGCGGTGTTCACCCACGAATCCGGCATCCACGTCGATGGTCTGCTCAAGGATGTGCGCAATTATCAAGGGGTGGACCCTTCGGAGCTGGGTCGGGTGCATGAGCTGGTGCTTGGAAAACACAGCGGACGCAACGGCATCCGCCGTGCCTACGCTGCACTCGGCATCGATCTCGCCGCGCCGCAGGTGGAGGGGGTTCTGGACGCGCTGCGTCGTTTTGTCGCCTGCCACAAGCGCCCCCCCGACCCGGAGGAGCTGACTGGACTTCTCCTCGGGGATGTCCAGGCGTCGGGGTTTGGTCGCTGCTAAAGGTGGCTGGAGAGACCTCTCGTCGCTGATCCCATGCTGGTTGGCGGTCGCACATTGGCTTCGGATTCTCCTTCGCGCGTTTTGGTGGGAAGTGGGGCAGAAGGGGCGCAGACGCTGGCCCGATCCTTGCTCGTGTTTTCCCAGGTCGACGAAGGGTGACCCGGAGGGTTGTGTCCCGCGCCTCTTTCAGACCTTTTCCGCCCCCACCCCATCAGGAAACGTCCGCATGAGCGAAAGCCGGGAAACCGATCCGCCGGCCACACAGCCGCAACCGGCACCGCGCACCTTCCACGACCTGACCGCCGAGATCACCGGGCACTTCCTCGAAGCGATGGAGTTGCGCACCGGTCTGGTCCTGAACGTCGCCCGCCGCGTGACCGTCCTCATGCGCGCGACCATGCTTTACTTCGGTCTGCTCGGGGTGTTGCTCAGCGTCATCATCCACATCCTGACCATCCAGATGGGCGATTTGATCTCCACCGTCGAGATCATCAACCGACACTTCACGCAAATGACCCGAGACATGGAGACCATGCAACATGAGGTAGGCGCCATCGGCGCCAAGGTGCATGCCATGCCGGTCATCACCAGCGAAGTGGTCAAAATGCAGGAGTCGATGCAGCGCTTAGGCGACAACGTCGAATCCATCAGTGGCCTGATGAACGGCATCACCCGCAACCTTGGAGAGATCACTGGCGATGTCAATCGCATGTCCTACACCTTCCAGGCGATGGACCATCAGGTTTCCGGGATCGGCGCGGGGGTTAATCGCATGTCAGGACCTATGAAAATGTTCAACTCCATCATGCCGGTGCCACGCTAGACATGAAACGATCGCCGCATGATCACTCCTCGAAGGGCAAGGTCGTGGCCGATCAAACCGCCGCGGATACGCCACCGACAGTAGAGGAACCGATGTGGGTGGATATGTCCGACCACCTCATCGCCGCCGATCAGACCCCCGCCGATGCCCACCTGATCTCGGCGATCGAAGGGGCGCGCGACAGTATTCGCGGCTTCAACATGCACATGCGTCAACTGGATGCAAAGGGGAGCCGGATTGCCCGCCGCACGTCGCTGTTGATCCACGGCGTGCTCGTGCTGTTGCTGCTACAGGTATTCTTCATCGGCTATCAGATCTCCGGCATGTCCGAGATCATGGCGGTGATGCTCAAGAACATGGAAACCATGTACTCCCTCTTTGGGCAGGTGACCCACCAGGTTGAAAAACTGACCGTCGATGTCTCCGGCATGAACACGGACATCACCGGCATGCCCGAGATCGCGGAGCGGATGACGCGCATCAACCAATCCGTCGGTTCGATGACGAACAACATCGCGTGGGTGACCGGAAACCTGCGCTACATGAGTGACAGCGTGGGGTCGATCAACCTGGGCGTCAACAACATGTCTCGCCGTTTTGGTCATCTCACCTTCAACGTGAGTCGCATGAATCAGGACGTTTACCAGATGTCCCGTCCCGCGGGGATGATGACGCCGATGGGGAATTTTCCCTTCCCCTGATTTTCGCCTGGCAATCCGGAGCAGGAAAGAAGATTCCCGACCTTGACCCTCGGCGAGAGTCAGGGAGGTTTTTCGTGCGCAAGGCGCAGCAGGATCGGGACGGTGAGCGTCAGCAGCAAAATCCTGAACAGATGGTGCGTGGCGACAAAGGCGGGGTCATAGCCCAGGGCAAAGGCCATCGCCGCCATCGCCTCGACGCCGCCGGGGGCATAGGCGACCCAGGCCTGGCCAAAGGGGATGTCCAGTGTACGCGCGAGCAGCCAGGCCGCGGTGGCGGAGAGGGCGATCGCAACGACGATGGTCAGGACGGCTGCTCCCAGAAACGCGCGCAGATCACGCCAGGTTACCCCGCTGAAACGCGAACCAATGACCGATCCGGTGACCACAAATCCCAGATTCAACAGCGGGCGGGGAAAGGTGCCGACGAGGAGGCCGGTGGCGTGCGTGCTGCCGCTCAAGAGCATCCCGGCGAAGATGTGTGCCGCCGGGATGGATTTTTTCTCGCCGAGGCCACCGAGAAGATAGGCGGCCAGGAACAATACCCCGGCCTGAACATGGTCGAGGAGAAAGGGACTCGGTCGCCACGAGGAGCCCTCTTCCAGGCCGGTCAGAAGCAACAGGGGTGGCAGTCCCAGGACGATAAACAGCAGACGCAGGCTTTGCAGGATCGAAACCGCGCGTGCATCGCCGATGCCGGAAGCGGCGAGGGCAATGGCCAGCGACAGCCCGCCCGGGGAGGAGGCGAGGAGCGCGGTTGATCGGGAGTGGCCGAAGAGCCGGGTCAGGATCCAGCCTGAACTGAACATGATCAGGGCGAGGATCAGGGTCAGACCGACGAGGCTCAACGGCCAGAGCGCGGCCAGGGAAAAAAACTCCGGCGTAAAGCCGCTGCCCAGGGAACAACCAATAGCAGTAAAGGCGAACTTGCGCAAAAAGGGCGCGGTTTGCATCGGCTGACCGAGTAGGGCCAAGGCAGAGACCGCAAGCGCACTGCCGATCAGGGCAGGCGCCGGCCAGGCGAGTTGAAAAGCCACTACCGCGCCGCACAGGCCGACGCCGAGGGTCAGGAAAACGCGAGGCAGGATGTTCATGGCCGACCATTGTGTCCGAACCTTGGTCGGAACGACGAGACCAAACCCGGTTGTCGGTGGTGGTGGCGGGGAGTTTCCCCTCGCCGCCACCACCATTCGGGGGCCTGATGCGCCCGTGATCCGTGGTCCGGGGAGCTATCCGGCCGTCAGAAGTGGGCGATCTCCCGAACCGGCGCCGGCTCTTCCGCCTCCGAGCTGGAAAAAGTCCACGGCCTTGCCCAATGAATCGGCGTGCGAAGAGAGCTCCGCCGCCGCTGCCGCCACCTCCTCAGCGACGCCGGCATTTTGCTGAATGACCCGATCCAAATCCTGAACCGCGCGGTTGATCTGCTCGGTCCCCTGGTTTTGCTCGGTGCTGGAGGCGGAAATCTCCTGGATCAGCTCGGCGGTACGCTTGATGTCAGGCACGAGACGACTGATGATGGCAACCGTGCGCTCGGCCACCTCGACACTCGATGTTGAGAGTTGGCCAATTTCACCGGCCGCCGTCTGACTGCGCTCGGCAAGCTTTCTTACCTCCGCGGCGACGACGGCAAAGCCTTTGCCATGCTCTCCGGCCCGGGCGGCTTCGATCGCGGCATTCAAGGCCAGGAGGTTTGTCTGCCTGGCAATCTCCTCGATCACGGAGATGCGCCCGGCGATCTCTTTCATGGCCGTCACCGCCTCCACCACTGCCTTGCCGCCCTCCTCGGCGTCCTGGGCGGCTTTTCGGGCGATCTTTTCGGTCTCCTGGGCGTTATCGGTGTTCTTTCTGATGGTGCCGGTCATCTCCTCCACGGCGGCCGAGGTCTCCTCGATCGAGGCGGCCTGCTGCGAGGCGCTTCCGGACATATCCCGGGCCATATCCGCCAACCGTCCGCTGCCGGCACCGACCTGATCGGAGGAAGATCTGACCTCGGTGATGGTCTGCCTGAGCCGCTGAGCAATCATCGTCAGGAAGACAAACAATTTTCCTAACTCGTCCTTGCGCTGGAGGGTACA
>PEAJ01000100.1 GCA_002753495.1 Magnetococcales bacterium HA3dbin3
CGATTCGCGCAGATCCCAAGCTGTTTGTGGCGAGTAGGTGGGGGCCAGGGGACGCGGCGATTCGCGCAGATCCCAAGCTGTTTGTGGCGAGTAAAATGGGGTCCAGGGGGCCGCGCTCCCTGGTGGGTCCAGGGCGAAGCCCTGGTGGGGTTCGGGGCGGAGCCCCGAGGTTTTTTGTCTTTTCCGCCCCCCTACCCACGAGCGCGTTTCGCATGCCTTTCGCGAAATGCGCCCGCAGGGGGCGGCCATTGCCTGGACGATTTGCGCTGTCCAGCAAATCGCCCAGGCGGATTGCAGGTTTTTAAAAGCTGGGGCGCCTTCAAAGCCTTTTTCCTGGTTTTCCGTCACTGTCGTGCGTGGCGCGCCGCCCGCGTGGCGCGCACCCGCACGCTGCCCGCGTGGCGCGCCGCCTACGCGGCGCGCGCTCCCCGGGAAGAAAAAAACGCACGCCCTCCGGGGAAGGAAAGCGGTTCCGGCACCTTCAAAAACCTGCAATCCGCCGTGTTGCTTTGCAAACAACGCAAAGCAACACGGCAATGGCCGCCCCTTAAGGGCGATTTTCGCGAAAAGCGTGCGAAAATCGCCCGTGGGAAGGGGGGCGGGAAGGCAAAAGCAAAAACAAAAGCAAAACCTCGGGGCTCCGCCCCGAACCTAAGCCGGGGGGCAGGCGGAGCCTCCCCCCGGACCCCCCAACCACTTTCAATAAGTAAAAAAAACAGCCCGCCCCCCGGGGGCGGGAATAGCCCTATTTTTTTAACGCAACACGCCACCCGCCACACCCCCACGCTCCGGCGGCAAACCAGCCGCCGGTGGCAAACCCGGCGCCGGCGGGGTATTGTCAAACGGATTGAGCGACTGCAACAAACCCTTCTTCTCCGGCGGCGGCGGCAACAACTCCTCAACCGGATACTGCGACAAAAACATCACCTGCCGCGCCGCGAGCTGCATCATCACCTCAAGCGGCTGCCCAGCCTCGGGCGGGGCGGAAGGGGCCACATCCATGGCCGTCGCCACCGCCACCCCCGACTGCAACGGATTGGAAATGATCTTGCCGGCCATCAACAAGGCCGTCGCCATCGCCGTGCCATTCTCCTTGCTGCGCTTGTAAACCTTCGGGTGCGACTCGACACGCACACGCATGGTGCGGATGAGCTTGCCATGCTTGCCATCAATCAATTGGACCTCCCAATCAACCACACCGGGCGAAGCGGCACTCGAATTGCGGATGACGCGCGGCGCGATCCAGAGAACCAACGGCCAACCACGACCCTGCACCTTCTGCAACACCTGGTCAAGATAAAGGGCAGAGTCCCATTCGAGGACAAGATGCTCGGCAAAGTTGCCAGGCAACATCTGCTCGAACACCTTGCGGCTGAACTCGGCAAGAACCTCCTTCTCCCCCGCCCGCTCCTGGGCCAGGGCCAGCAGATGCACCTCCGGATAAGGCGCAACCCCCGATCCCGCCTCGCCAGTCGCCTCCCAACAAACACGCACCCCCTCGTAAGGATCCTCGCATCCCTTGCGATGAATCGCCGTCGCCTCGCCACGCAAGGTTGCGAGCAGCAATAAACTTCCCAGAAGAACACCCAACCGTTTGTGTCCGTTCATGATGGCATCCCCTCATCCCGTCAGGGCGTCAATTTGGTCAAAGACGTGGCGCGCAAACGGCATGGCACAGGTAAAACCCGGCGACACCGTGTTGAGCAGATGAAACGACCGCTGATCTCCCTCCAGGCGAAAATCAGTCTCCAGGCGGTTGTCGCGCGTGTCCAGAAGCTGCGCCCGCACCCCCGGCGGTCCCCAGTGCCGGTATCGTCCCGCCTCGATGCCGGTGGCGAGCAACCCCGCCTGCCGGACCATCTCCCGGCGCCGATACTTGCGCAGCTCGCGCAAGGCCAACTGGCGAAAGCCGAAATCGTTGCGCAGAAACAACCCCGCCTCGCGCCGGATGATCTCCTGAAACTCCCCCCAACGAAAGCCGGCAAACCCCTGGTAGTGCTCGCGCCAAAAGGCCGGCATCGCCGTCGGACCAATCTTGACCCGACCATCGACGGTCAACGTCGTGTGCACGCCAAGAAACGGATTGGCCAGATCCGGCACCGGATAGATGTGCATGGCAAACGCCCCGGCCGGCTCGTCGCCATAAAGGTAGACCCCCTTGAAAGGCAGCAGGGTGCACAGCTTCCCAAATCCGCATTGCCGGGCGATGCGATCGGCGTAGAGGCCGGCGGCGTTGATCAGATAACCAGCGCTGAAGGTGCCGCGCGTGGTAAAGGCCACCCCCTCCCGCCAGTCGTTAAGTGCCGCGCCGAGATGCAACTCCACCCCGGCTACGCGCGCATCCGCGGTCAGGGCTGCCATCACCTCTTTCGGGTCGACCGAGGCGGTGGTCGGGGCGTAAAGCACCCGATCGACACTGCGTACCCGCGGCTCAAGCTTGCGCGCCTGGTCGATGCTCAAATCCTCCAGCTCAACGCCATTGACCACCCCACGCCGCAGCAGCTCCTTGAGGGTCGGCAGATCCTCCTCGCGTCGTGCCACCACAAGTTTGCCGCAGCGGTTGATGCGCAAACCCCGCTCCAGGCAGTAGCGGGTCATCGCCGCGTTGCCCTCGCGGCAGAAACGCGCCTTGAGCGAGTCGGCGGTGTAGTAGAAGCCGGCATGCAACACGCCACTGTTGCGACCACTCGCATGCTGGCCGGTCGCCGCCTCCTTCTCCAGCAGCGTAACCCGACGTTCGGGGTGACGCCTGCGCGCCTCCAGGGCCAAGGTCAACCCCATCACCCCACCGCCGACAATCAGGTAATCTGCTGTTTCGCCCATGTTCGACCCGAACTTGACACTTCTCAACCTTGTCAGCGGTGGGACGGTTGTGCCAAGGATAGTCCGCTCTGGGGATTCGTCCGGTGTGGTCATCCTGCCCGTTGCGGCGGTGCCGGCGAAGAGACCCCCTGTCGCGCTCGGCGCGCCACCTCCCCCGTGTGGGTTTCACCCCGAGCGAGGTCCCGGACCGCGTGGGACATCCGGGAAGTTCCGCACGGGGAAAGTCCCCTCCCTCGCGCTCCCAACCCGTGGATACGATTCGAGAACAGACCTATGCACGATGCATGCCGTAAACCTGGTTGCAACAGAGTCATCGCCCTGCTTTCACCCGTGGCCCTGTTTCCATCCCTGGTGATCAGCCTGCTTTTCGCGGCCTGCGGCGGGGGTTCGGGCGGTGACAGCGGCGGCAGCGCGACCACCACCAGCGCCGGCACCGCGGCGAGCACCACCCTGGCCACGCCCAGCATCGGCCGGTTCGTTGATGCCCCGGTGCAGGGGATCAGCTACACCACCGCCACCCTCTCCGGCATCACTGACAGCAACGGGGCATTTTTGTACCGCACCGGCGAGACCGTCACTTTCAAGGTTGGTGATGTCCTGCTCGGCAGCGCGAGCGGAACAAGCACCGTCACCCCGATCACCCTGGCCGGCGCCGGGGCCACTTCCGCCTCGCCGATCGCCGTCAACATCGCCAGCTTCCTGCAATCGCTTGACCAGAATGGCGGCAGCGGATCGAGCATCGTCATCCCACACACCGCCAGCGTGGCGCTCAAAAGTACCGATGCCAGCAACGGCGCCACCGTGCAGGCCCTGAACGCCGCCGGCTTCGCCAACAGCGGGACCGTCAGCGGCGCGGTGACCAGCATCGTCCAGTCCGTCGTTCGGCAATACAACACCAGCGCAACCGCCGTCTCCAGCGCCGCCGCGCAGACGGCAATGGAGAGTTCCCTGACCAGCCTGGGCATTCTGGCTGCCAGCAGTTCGACGACGAGCGGCACAACGACGAGCGGCACAACGACGAGTGGCACAACGACGAGTGGCACAACGACCAACGGCACAACGACCAGCGGCACAACGACCAGCGGCACGGCAACCAACCCGCTGGCCACCGGCACGGTGATGGCGGTGACCACCCTGGCCGATCAGGGCGCCTTTACTTTTCAGTCGGCAACCGGCGGCTGGGTCAGCAACACCGGCAGCTTCACCGTGCCCGACAATCCGACCTCCCTGGTTTTGCATCTGGTCGGCAGTGATGTCGGCACGCGGCTCTCCTTCAATTCCCTCACCTCGCCACGGGGAACCGCCATCGACGTGACCATGGGCGGATGTCCCTACGGCGAGACCTACTGCAACGTCATGCTGCCCTATCAGCCAGATCTGACCCCCACCGGCGGTACCTGGAACTACACCCTGCAGAGCACAAGCAGCACCTACGCCAATTTTGCCGTCAAGCTGACCACGCGTTATGGTGCGACGCCGGCAACGACCAGCCTGACCGTTCAGCCCTACTTGAGCGGCACCACCTACGACACCTCGACCATCACCACCGCCCTGACACGCCTGGTACGCGATTACAACAAGAACAACATCAGCGTCACCGTCAATCCGATCGTTCGTGTTTCGGGCAGCCAGTATGCCGTTGTCAGCTCGGACTTCACCAACACCACCACGAGCGCCCTGGTCGGCAATGGCGCGTCGAACGTGGTCAACCTCTTTTTCATCGAGGACTTTCGCTCCAATCGCTACGGTGGTGGCAGCGACACGTTGGGCATTTCCGCCGGCATTCCGGGGTCGTTGGGGCTTGCCGGCAATCACAACGGCGTGTTGATCAGCATCGGTGGTCACCTCATCAACGGCAAGGTTGATACCAACGTCATGGGCGACACCGCCGCCCACGAGATCGGCCACTTCCTGGGCCTGTTCCACACCACCGAATCCGACGGCCAAACCCACGATCCGCTCGCCGATACACCCGAGTGTACCCTCGCCCAGGACAGCAATCACGACGGTTCCTTGAGCGCCGAGGAGTGCGCCAATCTGGACGGCTACAACCTGATGTTCTGGATCGCCTCCACCACCGGCATGGATCAATCCGCCCTTACGCCGAACCAGCAGGCGATCATCCGCGCCTCGCCGCTGGCGGTGGCCAAATGAGGCGTGCATTTTTCCTGCCTCGATCATCGTCACGATGGGCGCTGCTGCTTTTCATGCGCAACCGGTGCTGGTACAACCGGCAGCGGGGGCCACATGCCACCAAAGCGCCTTGCCCCCGACCCCTGGATACGCGCGCCCGGTCATGGTCACCATGACCGGGCCCAATCCTGACCCACTTTCGCCACCTTGCCACCGGCCGGGCAAGTGTGCCAGAGTCAGTGCCGCGCATGGAACCACCTGATTCCATGCCCAACAACCCATGGACGTGGTTGGAGTAAAACCCATGCATGATGCCAATCGAAAACCTGATCGCACAGGGGGCCTGGCCCTCCTCCCACCCCTGCTGATCGGCCTGCTCTTTGCCGCCTGCGGCGGCGGCGGTGACAGCAGCAGCGGCAACGGTAGTGGTTCGACCAGCACCGTGGCAGCCGCCGGTACTACCTATCCGAAACTGGGTCAGTTCATCGACGCCCCGGTGGAGGGGATCACCTACATCACCCCCACGCTCACCAGCATGACCGATAGCAACGGGATGTTTTCCTACATGGACGGGGAGACCATCACCTTCAAAATTGGCGATGTCGTGCTTGGAAGCGCACCGGGAGCGAGTATCATCACCCCAGTGACCTTGGCCGGGTCCGGGGCAACAACGTCAAGTCCGGCTGCCACCAATATGGCAAGCCTCCTGCAGTCTCTTGACCAAAATGGTGGTTCAAAATCAAGCATCACCATCCCCTATGCCGCCAGCTTTGCCCTGAGAACCAGCGATCCGGTCAATGGCACCACGGTCAAGGCCCTCAATGCCGCTGGCTTCGGCAACAGCGGCGTCGTCAGCAGTGCCGTCACCAGCCTCGTCCAGTCGGTCGCCCGGGGATACAACTCAAGTGCCACGGCCATCTCCGCCGCAAATGCACAAACAGCGATGGAAAACGTCCTGAACAGCAGCGTTGTCACGGGCGGTGGCAACGGCATCGTGAATCAGCCCGCCTCCGGTACCTTCATGGTCGTCACCAGCCTTGGCGACCAATCCACCTTCACCTTTCAACCGAAAATGGCTGCCTCCCAGAACGCGATTACCGATGGGTGGGTCAGCGACGAAAAAACTTTTCTCGTGCCAGATAACCCGGTTTCCATCGTTCTGCACCTGTTCGGCAGCGATGTCGGGACGAACCTCACCTTTAAATCCCTGACCTCGCCGCAAGGCACCGCCATCGACCTGACCATAAGCGGTGGTTGCGGCAGCGGTGACGCCTATTGCACCCTTATGGTTCCCTACAAGCCGGAGCTGCCCGCCAGCGCCGGCACCTGGCGCTACGCCTTGCAAAGCACAACCAACGCCCTCGCCAACTTCACAGTCAAGCTGACTACGCGCTATGGTACCACGCCGACAACAACCACTCTGATCGTTCAGCCCTACTTGAGCGGTACCACCTACAGCGCCGACACCATCAATGCCGCCTTGACACGTCTGGTTTCTACCTACGCCAAAAACAACGTCAACATTACCGTCAACCCCGTTATTCAGATCACAGACAGCCGATACACCGTCACCAACCCCGACTTTACCAGCGCCAATACAAGCGCCATGGTCAGCAGCGGGGCACCGAATGTGGTCAATCTCTTTTTTGTCCAGGATTTCAGCGACGGCAACAGCAACCTACTGGGCAGAGCCGCCGGGGTCCCGGGCTCGTTGGGGCTGGCCAGCAATCGTAATGGCGTCTTGATCGGTGTTGCCAACCACGTTGTCAATGGCACGGTCGACACGGTGCTCATGGGCGATACCGCCGCCCATGAAATGGGCCATTTCCTTGGCCTGCGCCACACCACGGAGTCCACCGGCAAAATCTTCGACCCGCTCGCCGATACGCCACAGTGCCCCGTTGCCACCTACGATGCGAACAACGATGGCTCCGTGAGCGCCGAGGAGTGCGCCACCCGGGACGGTCACAACCTGATGTTTTGGGTTGCCCCGACCACCGCCAACTTCGACAAATCCGTCCTCACGCCAAACCAGCAGGCAATCATCCGCACCTCGCCGCTGGCGGTGTCCAAGTGAGTCGCCAAGGAGACCCGCACATGTCATCCGCATCCCGCCTTTTCATCCTGATCGCCGCGACACTGGTTGGCACCGGCCTTTTTGCCACCCCGGCACTGGCACAGCCGACGGTGGCCGAGGTGCTGCCGCATCTCCAGGGGTACGAGTGGAGCCCGCGGCCGGATCTGGTCGATCGGCTTGGCCCCGACGCCGACCTCACGCTGATGACCATCGCCCAGGATGCGCAGCGACACAATTTCCTGCGTTTCCGGGCCATCCACCTGCTCCGCCTCTACCCCAGCGAGCGCGTCGCCGCCTTTCTCGAACAGCTGCCCGGCGCTGGCCGCGAGGCGGGCCTGACGCGTCGCGCCCTGGAGAGCCACGCCGCCGCCTTCTCCGCCACCCAGCCAGAGCGGGTTGAGCGTCTGGCCAGTGACCTGCTCGATCATGGCGATCCCCATGTGCGCATTCAGGCGGCAAAAACCCTGCGCACCTTGAACACCCCCTCGGCCGCCGCGCTTTATCGCCAACGCCTGCAGCGCGTCGCCCCAGGCTCCTGGGAACACGCACAGTGGCAGGAGTGATCGGCGGGCGAAAGGGAGGGGCAGTCGTTGCCCTCCTGCTCGCCGCCTGGGTGCTGCTCCTGTATGCGCGCGTGCGCACCTTTGCCTTCATCAACCTCGATGATACCCGCTATCTCCTTCTTAACCCGGCCGTCCAGGGCGGCTTGAGCTGGGAGAGCGTGCGCTGGGCCTTTGGCAACATCCATGTCGGCTACTGGATGCCCCTGACCTGGCTCTCCTTCCTCACCGACATCACCCTGTTTGGCCTGAAACCCGGGGCGCTGCATGCGGTCAATCTCCTCCTGCATGTCGGCAATACGCTGTTGTTCTTTCTCCTGGTATCACGGCTGACGGGTCGGTTCTGGCCGGCGGCGGTGGTGGCGCTGCTGTTCGGCGTTCATCCGCAGCACGTCGAGGCGGTGGCCTGGATCGTCGAACGCAAGGAGATGCTGGCCGGCCTGTTCGGCCTGCTTGCCCTGCATCTGCATGTGTCGGCGGTGACTAATGGGCACGGCGACCGGTGTGCCACCCCAGACGACGAAAGCCGTCTCTCACGACAAACCATGGCTCTGCCCTGGACTAAGCCAGGCTCTGCCCTGGACCCGCCAGGGCTCTGCCCTGGACCCGCCGGGGGGCAGGCGGAGCCTCCCCCCGGACCCCCCAACCACTTTAAAAAATTAAAAACAATTTTGTTGGGGCTCCGCCCCAAACCCCGCCAAGCTGCCCTCAACAAGGCCGTCTTTCACGATAAACAACGACCGACCTTGTCCACTCTGGCATTGGGAAGTTGGGTCAGTTATGCCGCCTCCCTCGCCTGCAAGCCGGGGTGGGTGTCGTTGCCGATCCTGTTGTTGCTGCTCGATCTCTGGCCCCTGCGGCGCACGCATCTGGGCTGGCGGCGGCTTTTGTGGGAGAAGGGCCCCTTTTTTCTTCTCGCCGCCGCAGCGGCATTGCTGACCCTGATCACCACCGTCAACCCCTCCGAGCTGCATGGCGATCGCATAAGCTGGGAGTTGCTGCCGCTCGGCGCGCGGCTGGCCAATCTGGTCGTGGTCTATCCGCAATACCTGCTGAAGACCCTGCTCCCTTATGACCTTGCCGCCTTCTATCCGCATCCCCAGGACACCCTGCCGACCGCGACGGTGCTGCTGTCGGCGCTGGCCCTGCTCGGGTTGACTGGCAGCGCCTTGATACTCTGGCGACGGCTGCCGCTGTGGGGTGTCGGCTGGTTTTGGTTCGTGGTGGCGTGTGTGCCGGTGAGCGGTCTGGCACAGGCGGGCACGCAGGCGATGGCCGATCGTTTCACCTATCTGCCGCACATCGGGTTGTTTCTCGCCCTGGCCGGGGTGTTGCCGACCTGGGAGCGGCCGCTCGGATCGCCCGCGCGGGTGACCGCAGCCCTGGCCGGGGTGGGGATGGTGCTCTTTTCCATCCTCTGCTGGCAGCAGGTGGGATACTGGCGTGACAGCGGCACCCTTTGGCGCCACACGTTACGGGTGACCGAAAACAACCTTCTCGTCCACTATCTCCTCGGCAAGCATCTGCTCGATCAGGGGGAACATGAAGCGGCAGTCGAACAGTTCGCGGCCGCGCTCAAGCTTGCGCCGCGTGCGCCGTTTGCCATTCACTACAAGCTGGCGCGCGCCCTGCTTGCCCTCAACCGGCTGCCCGAGGCACGCGTCGCCATCACTGAAGTCCTGGCCGGCGCCCCCGACGAACCACCGCTGCTGCTGGAGATGGGACAACGCTTCATGACAACACAGACGGTTGATCTCGCGAATGGTTTCTTTGAAAAGGCCCTGCGATCG
>PEAJ01000101.1 GCA_002753495.1 Magnetococcales bacterium HA3dbin3
GTCTACCTCGGCGGCGATGTTTATCTGACCACCGGCCGCTGGATCGATCGCCAGATCATCGGCCAGATGGAGGTGATCGAGGCGGCCTATGTTGATTACAACCAGCTGCGCGCCGCCCACGTCCTGCTCAAAAACAGTCACACCCTGACCCTGGCGATGATCACCCTGCTGCTTTTGTTGGCAGCGATCTGGTCGGGGTTTCGCATGGCCGGCGCCATCGCCGACCCGATCACCGAGCTGGTCGAAGGGACGCGCAAGGTTGCCGCCGGCGATCTCTCGGTCACCCTGATCATCACCGGCGATGATGAACTTGCCACCCTGCAAACCACCTTCAACGCCATGACGCGCAAGCTGAGCGAAAATCAGCGCGACCTGCGCAGCAGCAACGCCTTGCTTGAGGAGCGGCGGCGCTTCATGGCGGCGATTTTGCGCAATATTTCGTCGGCGGTGGTGAGCGTCGATCGTTTCGAGGCGATCACCCTGATGAATCCGATCGCCGGCGAGCTGCTCGGGGTGGATCCGGCGGCGGCCATCGGTCGTCCCTACACCGAAACCCTGCCGGAGGCGCTGTTGCAGCCGGTGCGCACCCTGCTTCAGAGCGCTGCGCTCAAAGGGGGTGCCGCTGCCGCCGATCGTGTCGCCGGCGCGGGTGGCGACGGTGCCAGCATGCTTGCCACACAGGTTCAGATTCAGGGGCCGGAACGCCACCTGATCCTCTTTACCCGGTTAACGACGCTTGCCGATCCGGGCGCGGAAGGGAGCGGCTTTGTCCTCACCTTTGATGACCTCACCGAGGTGCTCCAGGCGCAGCGCAGCCGTGCCTGGAGCGACGTGGCGCGGCGCATTGCCCATGAGATCAAAAATCCGCTCACGCCGATTCAGCTGTGGGCACAGCGCATGCGCCGCAAGTATCTGCAGGATCCGGGGCAGGAGCGCAGGGATTGGCGCGTGCTCGACGAGGGGACGCAGGTGATCATCAACCAGGTGGAAGAGCTGCGCGTGCTCGTCAACGAATTTTCCAACTTTGCCCGTTTGCCGCGCCCGGATTTGAAGAGCGATGATCTCAACGCCACCATTCGTGAGGTGCTCACCTTGCATGATGCCGAGTTGCGGTCGATTGAATTCCAAAGCGATCTCTCCGATGAGCTGACGCCATTTCGTTACGATCGTGGTCAGATCAAGCAGGTGGTGACCAACCTGATTGCCAATGCCCTGGCCGCCATCGCCGAACGTCGGGAGAAGGAGGGGTCAACAGCGGAGCCTGGTCGCCTTGTCATTTCCACCGCGCTTGCGCAGAATGGGCAGTGGGCGCGGGTGGTGGTGGCCGACAATGGTGTGGGCATTCCGTCGGAGGATCGTCCGCGGGTTTGGGAGCCTTACTTTACCACCAAGAAAAAGGGCACCGGGCTTGGGTTGGCGATCGTCAAGAAGATCATCGAGGATCATGGGGGGACCTTGCGGCTGCGCGAGTCGGCCTGGCAGGGGGTGCAGGTGGAGTTTCAGCTGCCGGTGAGTGGTCCGGCGGCGGTTGGCCTTCCCCCGGTGCCGTCGGCCTGACGGCCGTAAGGCCGTGAGGTTGGTTTGTGCTCGAAAGGGTGGCTCTAGGCATGAGGCGGCGTGTGAAACGGGGTCCAGGGCAAAGCTCTGGCGGGGTTTGGGGCGGAGCCCCAACAAAATTGTTTTTAATTTTTAAAAGTGGTTGGGGGGTCCGGGGGGAGGCTCCGCCTGCCCCCCGGCGGGGTCTGGGGCAGCGCCCCAGTGGGGTTCGGGGTTTCGCCCTTGACCCGCCAAGGAGCCAGCTCCCTGGACCCCATTTTAAATGCCATAAATGGCCTGGGATCCGCATTCGCCATTGCCCTTCTTGGCCCGCGCCCATTACCTTAAATGACCGCGCATGAGCCACACCGTTCTGATTGTCGACGACGAGGAGTCCATCCGCACCAGCCTGCGCGGCATCCTGGAGGATGAAGGGTACCAGGTGGTCGAGGCACCCTCGGGCGAGGAGGCGCTGCGCCTGCTCGTGCGCCAGCCGGTCGATGCCATCCTGCTCGATATCTGGATGGAGGGTATCGATGGCATCGAAACCCTCGATCGCATCAAGGGCAAGAGCCAACCCCCACCAGAGCGGGAGGGTGATACCGCCGCTGCGTCGCCGATCCTGGCGGCCAACGCCGATGCGCCGGTGATCATGATGTCCGGTCACGGCACCATCAACACCGCGGTGATGGCGACCAAAAGCGGCGCCTACGATTTCCTGGAAAAGCCGCTCTCCCTCGACCGGGTGCTGCTGCTTTTGGAACGGGCGGTGCGCGAGCTGGCCCTGGTGCGGGAAAATCGCGACCTCAAGGCGCGCGTTGTCGTGAGCGAACAGCCGATGGTCGGCGATACGCCGGTGATGCGTGCCCTCGACCAGCAGATGCGCCGTGTCGCCCCGACCAGCGGCTGGGTCCTGATCACCGGCGAAAACGGCACCGGCAAGGAGGTGGCCTCCAGGCGCATCCACAAGCTGTCGCAGCGGGCGGAAGGGCCGTTCATCACCGTCAACGCCGCCGCCATCCCCGAACATTTGATCGAGGACGATCTGTTCGGCCGCGAACCCGGCGGCATCGGCGCGGAGCGCGAGGTGCGGGTCGGCCGCTTCGAGCAGGGGCATCGCGGCACGGTCTTTCTCGACGAAATTGGCGATATGTCCCTGAATACCCAGGCCAAGATCCTGCGCATCCTCCAGGAACAGCGTTTCCAGCGCGTCGGCGGCAGTCGCGAGATTCAAGTGGATGTGCGGGTGATCGCCGCCTCCAACAAAAACCTGGAGGAGTTGATCGCCCAGGGGCGGTTTCGCGCCGATCTCTTCTATCGCTTGAACGTCGTGCCGCTGCACGTGCCGCCGCTGCGCGAACGCCGCGAGGATATCCCGGCGCTGGTGGCTTTTTTCATCGGCCAACATCAAAACACGGCGCTTGGCTGGAGCTTCGCCCCGGAAACCCTGGAGCTGCTCACCAGCTATCACTGGCCGGGCAATGTGCGCGAGTTGAAAAATCTGGTCGAGCGGTTGCTGATCATGGCGCCGGGTCCGGTGATTCGCCCTGGCGACCTTCCGGATTTTATCGTCCGGTGCGATCGTCAGACCCAAACACCGTGGGAGCAGCTCCTCGACAATACCAACCTGCGCACGGCGCGCGAGGCGTTCGAGCGGCACTATCTTGCCGCGCAACTGGCGCGCAACCAGGGCAACATCTCGCGCACCGCCGAGGCGGTGGGGATGGAGCGGTCGGCTTTGCATCGCAAGTTGAAATCGCTGGGGCTGGGAGGGTGATCGGGGTTTCACCGCGCGGGGCATGACGCATCATCCCCCGAACGTGGCCCTGGTCACCGGCGGCGGGCGTCGCCTGGGGGCGCTGCTGTGCCAGGAGCTTGCCGGCATGGGCTTTGCCGTGGCGGTGGCTTACCAGCGGGCAGCGGAACCGGCGCAGCGCCTGGCCGAGGCGATTCGCGCCAGTGGCGGGGAGGCCCTCGCCCTGCCGCTTGACCTGACCAACCCCGACGCCGCCGCCGTTTTACTCGATGCGATCGCCGAGCGCCTGGGCCCCTTGCGCCTCGTTGTCCACAACGCCGGGGCGTTTGCGCCTACGCCGGTGACCGGTGGCGACTGGTCGGCAATGTCGACCCTTTTTCAGATCAACCTGCAAGGGCCGCTCTGGCTCTCGTTGCAAGCGGCAACGCGCATGCGCGCAAACGGTGGCGGGCAGATCATCCACATCGCTGATTTGTGGGGGGAACGCCCCCTGGCTGGCCATGTCGCCTATTGCGCGGCCAAGGCCGGGGTGCTGATGGCGACACAGGTTCTCGCGCGCGACCTTGCGCCGTTGATCCGCGTCAACGCCATTGCCCCGGGGGCGATCCTGCCGCCCGACCCGCCAGCGTCGGCGGAACCCTTTCAGACCCTGCTGCGCCGCACCCCCCTGGCCGACCACGCCACGCCGCGGGCGGTGGTGGAAGCGGTGCGCTACCTTCTGGCCGCCCCTTTTGTCACCGGCGAGATCCTGCACGTCGACGGCGGGCGGCGGCTGGGGTGACCGCTCATGGCCGCGCGCGCGTGTGCCCGGCTCGCGCGTCGAAATTGTTTGCAATCATAAACAATGAGTTACAATCAACAAGCCGGACAGAGGGCAGCGTCGGGAATTTATTGGCAAACCCGCCCGGTTTTCCCTTATACTCGGGCGACGGATCTTGCCGTCCCTGCCCCTTCCCGATTGCGTCATGCACCCGCTTGAGCCTGCCCGAGAAAGATAACATCCATGAACAAACGCATCGCCGCCGGCTTCTCGCTCATCGAGCTTTCCATTGCCATGGTCATTGTCGGCATCCTGATTGCCATCGGCTTCTCCCTGGTGCCCAACTACCTCCAGTCCGCCAAGTACACCGCCGCGCGCGCGCAGATGAAGGAGATTCAGGCCGCCATCGAGGGGTTTGCGATTGCCAACAACCGGCTGCCGTGTCCCTCGCTGACCGTGGTGACCGCCACCACCTACGGGCAGGAGGCAGTTGGCAACACCACCGCCAACATCTGCGATGTGCAGCACGATCGGGTTGGCACCGCCGCCTATGATACCGGCGACCTCCCTTATCGCACCCTGGGGCTGGCGACCAATCGCGACCCCTGGGGACGCCCGATCAAATACGCCGTTTTGATGGATCAAACCAGCGATGGCCTCACCATTTGCAACGGTGGCGCCTGCTGTGGCAGTGCCTCTTATCCCTACTCCTGCGACCTTGCCACCAAGTACATCTCCAATGGCAGTAGTACCACCAATACTCGGACGGATTTTTGTTCCAAACTCAGCTTCTCGACGAAACACAGCCAAAACGCCGCTTCGACGACGAAGGACATCTACACCGCCCGCGTGCTCACCCGTGGCAATCCCGGTACCAGCACCGCCTTTTCCTCGCTCTGCAACACCGGAACGACGGTGGAAGGGAGCGTTGCCGCCTACATCCTCGCCAGCTCGGGTGTCACCAACGCCGACACGACGCGCTCAAGCTCAACCGGTAACGACCGCTATTTTGACGGCAAGAACTACCCCGGCACCAGCAGCTTCTGTTTCGAGAGCCCCGATCGTCCCCTGGCCCTGCTCGACGGGGCGGACGCCGCGGGCAACACGACGGGCAACTACGACGACATCGTCTACGCCGGTAGCATTCCCGGCCTCATGAGCACCTTGCAGTGCAACTAAATCTGGCAGTCCCGGGCTAAAAGGATGATGGCCATGAACCGTTCTGACCAAGCCCCCCCCACTCTCTTCCCAAAGGGTGATCCTCGCCATCCGGCCCGCGGCAGCATGCTCGTGTGGCTTTCGTTTGCCATGGTCGCTCTGGGGTCGGTCATTGCCGTCGGCCTGCCGCGCGTAGCGGGGATGGTGGATCGCGACAAGGTGACCGCGAACGAGCGCGTTATGACCGATGTGCGCGCCGCCATCGAGGGGTTTGCCGCCGCCAACTATCGGCTCCCTTGTCCCGATACCAACGGCGATGGGGTTGAAAATTGTCCCCTGACCAGCACCACCTCTCCGGCTGGCAACGTGCCTTATAGGAGCATCGGTTATTCCTCGGGGCGCGATGCCTACGGCAACCTTCTGCGTTACGCCCCCTACGTGGGTACCATCGCCAGTACTGCCGCTGATGAGACCGATAATCTGGCGAACACGGCGCACACCTCCAGCACCTTTTGCGCTGCCCTCAGCTATATGAGTGCTCTTACCTCTTTCTCGTCGCCAACGGCAAAGGTGCATACCACCGATTCCGCCGGCACCACTGCCACCATCGTTCCCTTCGTGGTTGCGAGCCCTGGGCCCAAGGATGCCAATCGCAATGGCGTCGATGGTTTGTTCGATGGCAACAACGAGACCTCGGCGACCTACGGGACACGTCGCTACGATCTGCCCTCGCGCCCGGTCATGGTCAGCAATCCGCCGGCAACCACCGACTACGACGACCAGACCATCGAATCGAGCTTCGATCGCACGGTGACGGTGGTAACAGGCCAGAGTGCCGCGTTCAAGGCGCTCTACACCAGGCTGTTCCCAAGCGGGTGTGGTTGCTCGGGTGGCACTGTCTCTGATCCAGTTTCATCCGGCCAGATGGTGGCGTACTACAAGCTGGAAGATACCCTGTCCGTTACGGGCGACAAGGTGTGCGATGCTTCTGGAAACAACAATTACGGGACGTTTACAACGCCACTGGGCAGCAGCACGATCGTCGCGCCGACCCTGGCGGCCAACCGTTCCAGCGTGGCCAGTAAAGCTATGGTCTTTGCCCAAAGCGGAGCAACCAACAACGGCGTGGTGATTCCGGAGTCTGTCCTGAACAACATGACCAACGGAACCTTCTCCGTCTCGTTCTGGGCCTACCCAACCGCGAACAGCTCAGGAACATTGATCAGCGCTTACGGCTCTTCGAGCAACGAATTCAATATTGCCCGGGCCCAGAACGGGAACAATAGGCCGCTTACCGTGACAATCAAGGGTTCATCGACCATCACCGGCAGCGCTAACTTCAATCAAAACAACTGGTACCATATTGTCCTTACGAGAAACGGTTCCACCGGGGCCGTTGTAATGTACGTCAATGGTACGTCGGATGCGTCGGGAACGCCTACCTCGGGCACTGTTTCGGTCGGCACCAACCGTTTTACGCTCGGCCTCATCTATAACGGGACTTCGGTCAGCGGAAACTGGAAGGGGTATCTGGACGATCTGGTGATCTACTCGAAGGTTCTCTCTTCCTCCGAGGTCAGCACGCTCTATTCCGCGGCCAGCCCTTAGATTCCTTCCTCGCGGTATCCGGCCGGGTGTATGCCCTTTTCCAATGGTGTGTGGCTCGCCCGGCGTTTGACCGCCTGACCGCGCAAGGACGAGGCCCCCCCCCCCGGACGTGGAAGCACGGGCGTAGGCGTAGGCGTGGGCGTGGACGTGGACGTGGACGTGGACGCGTGGGCGCGTGGGGGAGGGGGGTGCGGCGATGGGTTGGAGGTATGATCCGGGTGCGTGGCGGCACAAGCATAAATGGGACACTCCCCATTTCCGGTCGTCGTGCTATAACGTTCACGGCTTTGCCGGTGGTCGTCTCAACGTGGATCCTGTGGGCATAACAATCTGACAAGGGAGACCCATTTGGACAGCACGACGCATGCCCTTGAGGCGCAAGCCCGCAAACTGAGTCCTTTGGCGCGTTTGGAGTTGGTGGATGCCATTTTGGGTAGCCTGGATGAAACGGACTCGGAGATGGATCGGCTCTGGTCCAAAGAGGCAGAGGAGCGTTTGGCCGCCTATCGACGCGGGGAACTTAAAGACTGTGCCCCTGGATGAGATCCTGGCCAAGTATCGCACACCATGATGATTCGTTTTCTCGATGTGGCCCGCCAGGAACTCGATGAGGCCATTGCGTTCCACGATGCGCAGATTCCATGGACATGGAGGGTGATGTACCCTACAGATGAAAGGCGGGAGCGCGATGTCGGCTGGGTCTGGACCCGATAGCTGACGGGAGACGCCGGGACGGTATCCAGATGTCGTTGTCTGGCCAACCTCCCGCCTTTTGCTTTCCAACGTCCATGGACTCAACCAAGAAGAGCGGTCGTGAACCTTCTCTTGCGTCAGCACGCCTTGCGGCGGATGTTTGAGCGGAAAATCACCTTGGAGGATATTCATCGTGTCCTGCTCCATGGCCATGTGATTGAGGAGTACCCTGACGACACCCCTTATCCCAGCGCCTTATGGTCGGGACGGGACGCCAAGGATAGACCATTGCATGTCGTTGTGGCGGAAAATACTGGCGAGGAGCAGTGGATTGTTATCACTGTCTACCAACCTGACTCGGCGCTGTGGCAGCCGGGTTGGGCCACCCGGAGGAACAAACCATGAAATGCACGGTGTGCCGACACGGGGAAACCCGGCCAGGCACGGTCAGCGTGGTCCTGGAACGCCAAGGTTCCACCCTGGTGTTTCGTCACGTTCCCGCCCTGGTGTGTGATAACTGCGGCGAGCCCTACCACGACGAAGTGGTGTCCGAGGCATTGCTGCAAAAAGCCGAAGAGGCCGTTCGTGCCGGCGTGGAGATCGCGATCAGAAGCTATGCCCCGGACGGTCGTCGATTTTGATTCCCATGGTCGCGGGGATTTCGTATCCCGGGGGTGAAAGGCGGGAGCGCGAAACCGGCTGGGTTTGGATCCGTAACCGGACTCTGAAAAAAACGGGAGCGGATACCCCCCTGCCTACGCCGGGGAATGGGTCTTGAGCCAGTCGCGCAGGGCGGCGTCTACACGGGTTTGCCAGCCATCACCCGAGGCACGGAAGGCTTGCACGACCTCCGGTGACAGGCGGATGGTGATGCGCTCCTTGGTCACGGCTGCCAGCGGCCTGCCGCGCTTGAGCGTGGGCCTGGCGGCTTCCCACTCGGTATCCGTATGGGGGATGGCATCAGGGTCGGACATGGCCGCTGCCGTGATGGCGGCGTCTTCCTCCGATGTCGGCACGATGGTTCCGGTCTTAAGCTTCGGCATAACGTTTTGTTCCAATTCCATATCAAGCGGCAACGTCGTTGGCTTCCTCGCTCGCTCCTCGCCGTACCAAAACGTATCCGTCTCGTCGCTCACGCATTGTCAACCTCGTTGCCATCTTGATCCGGAATTGGAATGACAACCGCGTTTGCCCCGCCGGGAAGTACGCCTACCGGCACCGACCCGGCCTTTCGGGGACGGTGCTCGTGGGCGCGCATCATCCATGCCACGTCACCACTCCAGATCCTCGAGTGGAGTACCCTCCGCCAACGACTCACCGGCGGCCTGCTGAATGCTTGCCACCAGGCCGGGGAACTGATTGAGATAAAGGGTCTCCTCGATGGCGGCCCAGTCGTCGGCACTCAATACCACAAAGTCGCCACCACTGCGGCGGCTCACCCTCAGGGGCGTGTGCCCCTCGACCACCTCATCCACCATGGACTTCAGATGGTCGCGAAAAAAATTGGCTGTGACCTGGTTCATGGTTTGCCTCCCTCGCCTCTGGAAGTGTACGGTACTACCGTACTGTTTACCAGTCAAACCTTGTGATTTATTTCGGATTTTTCAAATTCGTACACAACGCAAAGATGCGGGGCAGGCGGCTATTGCATTCGTTGCTGGATCTCCTGGTTCGGTAAGCCCCCAGAATCCATATTGAGCCTAAATAGATACGCGGGCGCGGGACATCTTAGTTGGCTCGGAAGCTGGCAAGGAGCATAGACCCATGAAGCCCGTCATCACC
>PEAJ01000102.1 GCA_002753495.1 Magnetococcales bacterium HA3dbin3
GAACAACAGCTGAGGAGAAGGCGGTGCAACGCTTCAGGGGATTTTCGATCACGGTAACCTTTTCTCTGCTCTCCCTTCTTTTGGGGTTGGGGATCTTCTCGCCACTGCACGCCGGACAACTTGATCGCATCGCCGCCGTGGTGGAGGGGGATATCATCACGGCAAGCGAAGTGGATCGGGTCGCCGATCCAGTCATCCGGCGCCTGACCCAGGGCAAGGAGGCCTACGATGCCGGTCAGATTCGCCGTCGCGCCCTGGAGGAACTCATTCAGCGCCGTCTGCGCGAACACAAGCTCCAGGAGATGAAAATCCAGGTCACCGACAAGGATGTCGATCAGGCGGTGGTCCAGGTGGCCAAAAACAACAAGCTCTCGATGGAGGCCTTCCTGAAGGCCCTGCAACAACAGGGTATCAGCCAGGAGGATTTTCGCGAGGATCTGCGGCAGGAGATCATCCAGTCGCATTTGATCAACCAGATGATCCGTCCCCTGGTTGCCGTCTCCGAGGATGAGGTCAAGGATCTCCAGCAAACCGTGCGTGGGGGGGGTGGTGCTGAGCAAATTCATCTCGGGCACATCCTGCTGGCAACCAACGAAGGCATGCCGGCCTCGCGTCTTGCCCAGTTGAAGCAGCAGGCGGAGGAGATTGCGCGGCGTCTGCGCGGCGGCGAATCCCTGGCCAGCCTCGCCAGCCAGTACTCCGATGAGGCCACCGGCCTCAAGGGTGGCGACATGGGATGGTTCAAGCGCGGCGAAATGATCCCCGAGCTGGAAAAGGTGGTGTTTGCACTCGCCAGTGGCGCCGTGGCCGGGCCGCTGCAAACGGCCCAAGGGTGGCACATCTTTCAGGTTCTGGAACGCAAAAGCGGCGGTGAGGCCAGCAGGGCGGGCAAGGAGGAGCTGCGCGTGCGCCATATTCTGCTCAGGCTCCCCGGGACCGCCAGCAGCGAGGAGGAAGACCAGGTGCGCGAGAAGGCGATCGGCATCCGCAAGGCGTGGGAAAAGGGCGAGGATTTTAAAAATTTGGCGCGTACCTATTCGCAGGATACCACCGCCAGCGACGGTGGAGATGTCGGCTGGATCAGTCGCGGGTTGATGGTGCCGGAGTTCGAGGATGCCGCCTTCGCCCTGAACAAGGGGATGGTCAGCGCCCCGGTGCGTACCCGCTTCGGTTGGCATTTGATCCTGCTCGAGGAACGGCGTCGCATCGCCGCCGATGGCGCGGATGCCAGCCGCACCGAGCTGGAAAACCGCCTGCGCGAATCCAAGACCCAGGATCTCTTCCGGCAGTGGCAACGTGATCAACGCCTGCGGGCATTTGTGGAGATTCGTTGAGAGAAGCATCGGTGCTTGCCATCACCATGGGCGATCCGGCCGGGGTCGGGCCGGAGGTGATCCTCAAGGCCTTCGCCGCCCGCACCCGAACTTTGCCCCGCGGACCACGTTGGCTGTTCGTCGGTGATCCCCAGGTTCTCACCTGGAGTGCGCGGCGTCTCGACCTGCCATTGATCGGACAAGTGGTCAATTCACCGGAAGAGGCACACCAGCTTCCCATGCACCTGCCGGGCCTGCTTGCGACCGGCGTCGACGTGGCGCTGGAAGCGTTGCAGTTCGGCACGCCCGACCCGCGGCAGGCGGCGGCGGTGGTGGCAAGCGTCAAAACCGCCTGCCGCTTGGCGCTCGCCGGGCGCGTCGCCGCGGTGGTGACGCCGCCACTGCACAAGGGGGTGTTGCACGCCGCCGGTTATTCCATTCCGGGGCACACGGAGCTGCTTGCCCATTGTACCGGGGTTGAGCGCGCGGTGATGATGCTCGTCGGTCGTGGGTTGCGCGTGGTGCCGGCGACGATTCACCAATCCCTGGCCTCGGTGGCGACAACCCTTGATCGTCCCCTGCTGTGGCACATCCTCACCACCACCCTTGCCGCCCTGCGTCGGGATTTTGGTCTTGCCGAGCCGCGTCTGGCGGTGGCGGGTTTAAACCCCCACGCCGGCGAGGCGGGGTCGTTCGGCGATGAAGAGCAGCGCTGGATCGCCCCGCTCTGCGCCGAGCTTGCCGCCAGCCATCCGCCCGGCAGCGTGCGCGGTCCCCTTCCCGCCGACACCCTGTTCCATGCCCGCGCGCGGAGCACCTACGATGCCGTGGTGTGCATGTATCACGATCAGGCGTTGATTCCACTGAAGATGCTCGCCTTTGGCCGGGCGGTTAATGTCACCCTGGGTCTGCCGATCGTGCGCACGAGCGTCGATCATGGGACTGCCTTCGATATTGCCGGGCGTGGTATCGCCGACCCTGGCTCCTTGATGGCCGCCTTAAGTCTGGCGGCGCGTATGGTTCGGCAGCGACGGCGCTTCGCTGCTGCTGCGACGGCTTGATCGCCCCTTATGCCCACGCATCCAGAGGCCCATCGTCTGCGCCGGTTGCTGCGCGCGCACGCCATCACGCCGACGCGCAGTCAGGGGCAAAATTTTCTCGTCGACCCGGAGGTGCCACGTCAGATTGTGGCGTTATCGGGGGTCGGGGCTCAGGATCGGGTGGTCGAGATCGGCCCTGGACTTGGCAGCCTGACCCGACCCCTGCTCGCCCAGACCGGTCGTCTCTGCTGCATCGAGTACGATCGGCGTCTCATTCCGCTTCTGCGGTGCGAGGTTGCCGGTCTTGGCGATCTGGAGGTCATTGAGGGCGACGCCATGCAACAGGATTACCAGGCCTTGGCCGCGCGTTTGGGCGGACCGTTGACCCTGGTCGCCAATCTACCCTACCAGATCAGCTCACCGCTGCTACTGCGCATCCTGGAGCAACGTGCTGCCTTTGCCAGCCTGACCTTGATGTTTCAACGCGAGGTGGCGGAGCGGCTGGTGGCGGCACCGGGCGGCAAGGATTACGGCACCCTGTCGGTTTACTGCCAGATGTGGTCGGAGATTGCGCTGGTTCTGGAGGTCCCGGCGACTGCTTTTCATCCGGTACCGAAGGTGGATTCGGCGGTGGTGCGCATGGTGTTGCGCACCGAACCCGCCTGGCCGCTTGCCGATCCGCAAGCCCTGGCGCCGGTGGTGCGTGCTGCTTTCGGTCAGCGGCGCAAGACCCTGGCCAATGCCCTGAAAGGAGTGACGGCCGATGCCGCCGCCTGGCTCGCCCGCGCCGGCATCGACGGGCAGCGTCGCGGCGAAACCCTCTCCCTGGAGGAGTTTGCGCGTCTTGCCAACACGCGGCCAACGCATCTGAAGTAAGACGAAAAGGACCAGGAGGGGGATCGACGACCCGCCATCGTTGCGCTTACAATCCTCCGCGGCGGCGGGTCGCCCACCAAGCCCCGTGCAACATCAAGGAGCCAAGGAGCCGTGACCACACTCGAAACCTTGACCGCCTTTTTGCAGGACCAACAAAACCTCCTCCTCGATCTGACGGGGGTGCATCCGTTTCGTGCGGCCGGCTGGCTGCTGGTCGTTGGCGTTGCCACACGCGTGCTCCTGGGCATCACCGGGCAGTGGCGCCGGCTGCGATTGGAAAACAAACAACAACATCTTGAGCTTGAATTGTTGCAGGCCAAACTGGCACGGGTGACCACCATGCATCGTCTGGAAACGGAGCAGCGCGTTCACGCCTGGAACGGCGTGCGCAAATTTCGCATCGCGCGCAAGGTCGAGGAGGTGCCCGGGGTGTGCTCCCTCCACCTCGTGCCACACGATGGTCAACCCCTGCCCCCCTTTCTCCCCGGCCAATACGTGACACTCGTGGCCCGCGTTCCGGGCCACGACAAACCCTTAACCCGCTGCTACTCCCTCTCCTCGCCACCAACACGGCTTGACCACTATCGAATCACGGTCAAACAGGTGACCACCACCGGGTCGCCGCCCGGAATTGTCTCCACCTACCTCTGCACCCAGGCCCGGGAAGGGGAGATTCTCGACATCAAGCCAATCGCCGGCAACTTCACCCTGGAATCGGAGCGGCAACGACCAGTGGTGTTGATCGGCAGCGGCATCGGCATCACCCCCCTGCTCCCCAAGCTGTGGGCACTGTGCGACGATGACGATGCGCGCGAAATCTGGTTGCTGCATGGCGTGCGCAACGGTCGGGAACACCTGCTCAAGCGGGAGATCGAGGAGACGGCCGCGACCTGTGCGCGTCTGCGGGTGCGTTTCTGCTACAGCCAGCCATTGCCGACGGATCGCTTGGGCGAGGATTTTCACCATGCCGGTCGCATTGATCTGGCCTTGCTCAAGGCGCTGCTCCCCGCGAACAACTATGAATTTCATCTCTGTGGCACCCCGGGCATGATGCAGGAGCTGGTCACCGGTCTTGTCCAGTGGGGGGTACCAGCGGCGCATGTCCATTACGAGGCGTTTGGTCCTTCCAGCGTGACGCGCCCGGCGGCAGCGGCGACAACCACACCGGCGACGCTGCCGACGCTCTTCTTCTCCCGCAGCAATCGGCGAATTCCCTGGGACCCAGAGGCCGATTCCATCCTGGAGTTTGCGGAAAAGCAGGGTATTCCGATCGAAGGTGGCTGTCGTGCAGGCAATTGCGGCACCTGTGCCGTGGCCATCACTGCCGGCGCGGTGACCTACGCCCACGATCCCGGCTTGACACCCGATCCGGGCACGGTTCTCGCCTGCATCGCCCTGCCCAAGGGGGATCTGGTGATCGACGCCTGATACGTGCCGTGCCGCACCCCACCAACCGTCAGCCGAACACAAGGAGAGGAAAAAATCCATGAAACATGGACCACCAATCGCCCATTGGACCGGAACGTGGCTGTGCATGGCATTGTTTTTGTTCGGCGGAGTGGCGTCGGCGGCACCGGCGGCGCACGATCCGGCCCTGATCAAGGGCCCCGAGGCCTGCGGCAAGGAGTGCCACAAGGATGAGGCCGCCGTCTGGACCGCGACCAGGCATGCCACCTCCTTCCGCACCCTGGAGCAGGAGAAGAAGGTTGGCGAGATCCTCACCAATCTTGGGATCAAGGGGGGCATGCGCCGCGCCGAACCCTGCCAGGGGTGCCATTACACCATGCAAATGGTCGAAGGTCGGCCGCAAGCGACGGCCGGGGTCTCTTGCGAGGCGTGTCACCACCCCGCGCGCGATTGGAGCGACGTGCATGGCGATTACGGCGGCAAGGAGGTCAAGCGCGAGCAGGAGTCGCCGGGGCACAAACAGCAGCGGCTGGCCAAATCCATCGCCGCCGGCATGGTGCGGCCGGTTGACCTCTATCCCCTGGTACGCGCCTGCTTCGATTGCCATTTGGGGTTCGAGGAGAAGACCGTCAACACCGGTGGCCACGTACCGGGCAGCCTGATCGAACTTGTCTCCTGGACCCAGGGCAAGGTGGGTGAGGATGGCAAGCCGATCCGCCATAATCTTCACCAGGGCAAGGAAAATCGCTACTCCCCACCCGAGCGGCGACGCGTCATGTACATTCTCGGGTTGGCGCTGGAGCTTGAGTACACCATTCGTGCCCTCGGCCGCGCCACACAAGAGGGGATGTTCGTGCAGAAGATGGCCAAACAAGCCAAGCAGGCGGCACAGCGGATGAAGCAGGTAAACGAAAAGGTGACCGTGCCCGAGGTGGCGGCGATCCTTGCCGAGACCGGCAAGGTCAAGCTCAAGCTGAACGCGGGAGACGAACTGAATCCGATCGCCGACGCCATCGCCGCCCAGGGCAAGGCATTTGCCGCCCGCGCCGACGGTGCCGCCCTGGCCGCGGTGGACGCGGTCATCCCCTGGTATCCGGAGAAACCCTGACCAGATGGAGAAAAGAGGCGGGGCAGCCCCTCCTGCCCCGCCCCCGGTTTCCCCTTTTTTGTTACTGCGGTCCGTACTCCATCATGTTGTACCCCTTCTCGTCGTGCAGGACGAGGTCGAGCCCTTCCGACTCCTGATCCTTGGTCACGCGCACGCCGATCATCGCATCCAGAAGCTTGAAGATGACGTAGGAGAGACCGGCACTCCAGGCGATGGTCACCACCACCGCGATCGCCTGCACCATGAACTGTTTGGCCATGCCAGCATTGGCGCCACCGGCGTAGCCAAGCCCACCAAGACCAGGCGCGGCGAAAACGGCGGTCAGCAGCGTGCCCAGAATGCCACCCACCCCATGCACCGGGAAGACATCAAGGCTGTCATCAATTTTCAGCTTCTGCTTGAGGGTCATGGTGGCAAAGTAGCAGACCACACCGGCGATGGCGCCGATCACCACCCCACCCACCGGCCCGACGAAGCCGGAAGCCGGCGTGATCGTGCCAAGACCTGCCACCATGCCGGTAACAATGCCGAGCACGCTCGGCTTGCCATGGCGTGTCCACTCCATGGTGACCCAGGCGAGGGCACCGGCGGCGGCGGCCAGATGCGTCACCAGGATCGCCATCCCCGCCGAACCATTGGCGGCCAGGGCGCTACCACCATTGAAGCCGAACCACCCGACCCAAAGCATCCCCGCCCCGGAGAAGGTCATGGTCATGTTGTGCGGCATGATCAGCGTGTTGGGAAACCCCTTGCGCGCCCCGAGCATCAACGCCGCCACCAGCGAGGCGATCCCGGCATTGATGTGCACGACGGTACCACCGGCAAAATCCATCACCCCCATCGCCTGCAACCAGCCATTACCCCAAACCCAATGACACAACGGGGCATAGACAAAGACCAGCCACAGGATCGTGAACCAAACGACGGCGGAAAACTTCACCCGCTCCGCAAACCCGCCGATCACCAGCGCCGGCGTGATGATGGCAAAGGTCATCTGAAACATCGAAAAGACCGTCTCCGGGATATCCCCCTTCAGGGTATCAACGCCAACGCCAGCGAGGAAAAGCTTCCCCAGGCCACCCCAGAACCCCTGCCCCGCCCCGCCATCGCCAAAAGCAACGCTGTAAACCCCAACAAACCACAAAAGCGACACCAGACACGCAATCCCCATGCACTGCATCAGCAGCGACAACACGTTCTTCGAACGCACCAGGCCACCATAAAACAGGGCCAGACCCGGCAGGGTCATGAACAAAACGAGGGCAGTCGAGGTCAAAATCCAGGCGGTATTGGCGGCATTCAGATTGGCCCCGGCATCCGCCAGCGCCGACAACGGCGCCCCGATAACCATCCCCGCCCCGATCATGCCCCAGAGATATCCCCTATCCCGCGATCCCGTGTCCATTTTTGCCTCTCTTCGCTGCCTTCCTTTTAACCCCAGGGTCACACAAGCGGCACCCTGCCTTTTTCAGGTCAGAACCCCCACAAATCGGGATTTCCAGCAAATATGACGCCAAAATGGATTTATATTGTAACTATTTGAAAATGATTATTAATTCATTTTGCCTAGCCCGATGATCGCAAAAGAATGATTATCAATTAATCAGAAATGTGCGTTGTGAATCTTTTTGCATCGATGAATGGTTTATTTTTAATCACATTCTGCAATGCTCCGCATGGGAACATCGATACCCTCAATTCGCATGCGCGCGGGGCGTGCACGCTTGCTGGCCTTGTGCCCGCCCCGGCACAAGAAGCCTTCAATTCGCATGCACGCAAGGCATGCACGCGCAAGGAATCATGGTCACGCCTATTCGACCATGATTGACATTTCGTCACGAACGATCACTTGACATTCCTTGTTGAACGTGAGTCGCGTTTGGCTTGACATCGGCGCCGGTATCGGTTATAAGGCAAGGCGAGCGAGAGAGAAAACAAGGCGATGCACGCGTGAGGAGGGCGTTCGGATTGGCCTGTTGCCCGCGGGAAAAAGAGAGAATCGGTTCGGTTTCGGTCAAACCCGGACGTAGCGGGAGAGACCGATGAGGTCCCCCCTGGTCGTCATCGTGGGGGCTCTGGCGGTGTTGCTCGCCTGCGCGCCCGCGGCTCGGGCTGATATCTTCGCCTTCGTCGACCAGAAAGGGGTCATCCACCTGACCGATCGCGCCGACGACTCCCGCTACCGCCTGCTGATCCGCTTCCCCAAAAAGAGAGACGGCGTGCGCGTCATCTCCCCGAACGGCGAGGTCACCTTCGCCAACCCCCGCTACGGTACCGCCATCCGCGCCGCCGCCACCCGCTACGACCTCGACGAGGCGCTCGTGCATGCGGTGATTCGCGCTGAATCAAGCTACGACCCCGACGCCATCTCGCCGAAAGGGGCGGTTGGGTTGATGCAGCTGATGCCGGAGACCGCCTCCCGCTACGGCGTGCGCGATCGCCGCGATCCGGAATCGAACATCGACGGCGGCAGCCGCTATCTGCGCGATCTGCTCCGGCTGTTCAACAACAATCTCCACCTCTCCCTGGCCGCCTACAACGCCGGTGAAAACGCGGTGAAACGCTATGGCAACCAGATTCCTCCCTACGAAGAGACCCGGCAGTACGTGACCCGGGTCCTTCAATTCTACAAGCTCTATCGCGAAAAGCTCTGACGCGGGAGCTTGGTCCGTGGCGCAAGGAAGCGGCAGCATGGCCCCGTTGTTGGATGACCACTCCACCCGATCGGTGTCGGTGTTGTTTCTGTCGCTGTCGCGCGGTCTTTTCCGACTCTGCGTCGGGCTGTTGGCGCTTCTCCTTCTGCCTGGCCACGTCCTGGCCGATGATGTCATCTTCCAGGATGACTTCAACCGTCCCGATGCCATTCACCCCGGTAACGGCTGGACCCCTTCGCCACTGCCGGAACCCTGCGGCGAGACCAAGGATGTCACCGCCTTGCGTCGGGGACGCGCGGATGGACGCGCGTCGGTGGTGAGCATCCGCGAGGGGCACCTCTACTTTGATGATCAGGACAGCCACGACGCCCAGCGCATCTACCGCGATTTCCGCCGCCCGCTGCTGCGCGTGGAGTACGATTTCACCCCGATCTACGTCATGGGCGGCACCGATGATCGTGCCCGTCTTGGGGTACGCATCCAGTTTCTCGACGCCGCTGGCAATCTGCTGGCAGAGATCGGCGATTTTTTCTACAGCACTGCTTTTGGCGATTTTGTCAACACTCCCACCACCTACTGGCGCGCCAATCGCGGCGCCTTCGATACGGAAAAACGCCATGGTGTCATCCCGATCCAGGAGATCATGGATTGGCATCTGCGCGATGTTGACCGCACGCGCATCGATCGCACGCGCGTCATCATCGAGGCTTTCGCCGGTTGGTGCGGTTCGACGCTGGAGGCGACATTTGACAAAATCAAGGTGGTCGCCGTCCCCTCGCTGCTGCTGAGTTTCAATCACGAGGAGATCGCGGACATGGTACGCAGCGCGCACATGTACTACCAACAAGCGCCGCAGGCCTTTCCCGGCAATTGGCAGCAGTATG
>PEAJ01000103.1 GCA_002753495.1 Magnetococcales bacterium HA3dbin3
TGGCGGAGTTCCGCACTCGGGGCAACCAGCTCGTTGCCCTGCTCGATCGTTCGGAGACCATGATTGCCGCGCTCCCGGTGGATGCCAGACGGTAGCGTCCCCTTCGGGCTGTGAAGATTCCTGTTGACTCTTCAGCAAGGGTTTGGTAGGGTTCCGCTCGATTCCGGGACGTTCGCACTGTCGCCACGGGCGCGCGCAATGGGACGGAAGAACTGCCTGGACCGGCAGGGAGCACGGGTGCTAGGAGGGTCTTTCTCTCGCCGCCCTTCTAGAAGGTCTCCCAGCTGTTGCTCGTCCTGGCGGGGTGAGGGATGAATAAGCCTTGTCTGCCAAAAAAGGGGAACCAACTACGGTTTCCTTTTTTTGTGTCCGCGATCCGCCAGAACGGTTCCTGTCATCATGAACGAAGATGAAGAGCGGGTTTGGGCAGGAATCCTCCGCAAGGCCACGGAACAGGCGGTCGGAGAAAGCGGCGCTGCCGTCCCTGGGGCCCGCCTCAGGCAACTGGTTGACACCCTGGCCAAAAAAGAAGGGCGGAGTTTTCCCCCAAGTGAGTTCGCCCCACCAAGAAAATTTCGCGATTTTCTGAGTTATTTTGAGTCCAAGAGGGTGATTGTGACCAGGGTCCGGGGAGGGCAGGACATGCTGGTGGCTCCCACCGATCGTCACGCCCTGCTCGTCGAGGAGTCCCGGATCGCCGACCCCGACGGGGCAACCTTGCGCAACGATCTGTTCCTGGCCTTCACCCGAATTTCCGAGCATGGTTTCCAGTATCTGCGTTCGCAGGATCGATTCGAACAGCGATTCTTCGACTCCCCCGCCGCCGATGGCAATGCAGTTTTGGTCTCGCCAATGACCATGGAGCAAAGCATCAAGGACCGGCAGGAGTTTTGCGGCGAGATCCAAGGTCAAGATCAGGAATTGGCCGAATCCCTGCGCCAGGCGCTGCGTGACAAAGATCACACGGCACTCCGGCTTTTTGGCGACAAGGTAAGGGAATCTCGTCTGCAAGCTCGATGGCACCGGTTCCGAATCCGGTTATTGGTGCAGCGAATCCGTTCCTGGGCTGGTGAGGCGGGAATTGACTGGCAGGCCACTTGGTGGGGCACCCATAACGCGGAGTCAGGCCATCACGAGGGTCCCCCCGACTTCTCGTCACAGCTGTCTCCGACCCTTCTGGAGGCCATGGCCAGTTTACGGCCCATTGATCTGGCGCGTATTTCAATCCCCTTGGACATCGTTGCCAGGCTTTTCAACCATCGCCTCCGTTAGGAACCGGACGATGCCGGTCTTGATCATCGCCGGACTGCCACGTTCCCTTGCTGAACGTGCCAAGGCTGTGTGGCGAGATTTCCGATCCGAGTATAGATTGCCAGCGGATTGGGAGCTGGATTCGGTTGATACCCATAAGAAGTCACCCACCACCCTGCCTGCTGCGGATGTCTTGCGGGTCTGCCAGAGGGTTTTCGAATCAACCAAGAGCCATATTGTCGTTATTGGGGTTCGTGCAAGAGAGTCTGACAATCAAAGACAATCCGAGCAATATATTCTTCCTTTCTTTCGTTTCCGTTGGTTTGATAACAAATTTTTACATATGATTTACGAATCCGATCCCGCTCTCGTGACGGTTCTGTCCGAAATTATTCAAGAAGAGGCGTGTTGGTGTCAAGAAGTCAAGCCGAGGAATTGTCACCATCCTCTTCTGCTACCGAAGGACATTTTCAGCAGTCAACGCGAATGTCAGGGGCTCTGGAAGGCTTGTGAGGCGTATGGAGACATAAATAATATAGATGGTGCAGTAAAATCTATAGAATTATTCAAACGAACGCATGACGATAAAGAACATTCCTGGATAGATTCTAAAAAGAGATTCTTTGATCCAAATGGCGCACTACACGGCAAGGCGCCGAATCAGTACCAGTGGAAATACTCCTTCCGGTTGCCAGACGGCTTCCACTACGACATCAGCCACGAGAGTCAACAAGCCTTTCGGATGACGGATGCCGATGGTAAAGAGCACACAGTACTCCAAGGTGGCCACCTCAACCTCGACCCCCATGGCCGTGTGCGATGACGACGTTAATCACCAGCCAGGCGCCCATCGCCAGTGTGGTCATGGAACGCACACCAACAAAATCCTGGTAACGAAAGGGCCTCCGCCATGGCCACCGACCGGACGTGGAACGTCCGCGAGCTGCTGCGCTGGACCGCCGGCTGGTTGGCCGGTCATGGCGTCGACGCCCCGCGCCTGGACAGTGAGCTGCTGCTGGCCGAAGCCCTCGGGGTGCGCCGCATCGACCTCTTCCTCGACCCCGATCGTCCGTTGATCTTAAGCGAACTGGCCGCCTTCAAGCGCCTGATCAAACGCCGCGCCGCCCGCGAACCCCTCGCCTACATCGTCGGACACTGTGCCTTCTGGTCACTGGAGCTTGCGGTAGGCCCGGGGGTGCTGATTCCGCGCCCGGAGAGCGAACGGCTCGTGGAGCTGGTCCTGGAACGCTACCCGGAGCGACAAACCCCCCTGACCATTCTCGACATCGGCGTCGGCAGCGGGGCGATCCTGTTGAGCCTGCTCAGCACCTATCCGCGGGCACGTGGTGTTGGCATCGACATCGCCACGGCGGCGCTTACCTGTGCCCGCCACAATGCCGAACGTCTCGCCCTGCACGAACGGGTGCGAATCCTGGAAGGCGATCTGTGTGCCCCGCTCACGGCCGACGACCATTTTACCGTGATCGTCGCCAACCCGCCCTATGTCGACCCGGCGGTGCTGCCGACCCTGCAACCCGAGGTGCGCGATTGGGAGCCGCGGCTGGCCTTGCTTGCCGACCAGGCCGGGCTTGCCGTGCATCGGCGCCTCATCCCGGCCGCGCGCCGCTTCCTGGAACCGGGCGGATTGCTTGCGCTGGAGATCGGGATCGAGCAGGGGGCAGCTGTTGCGGATGAGATGGCACGGCATGGTCTGGAAAGCGTGATAATCCTTGAAGACTACTCGCACAGGCCGCGGGTGGTTTGCGGCGTTGCCCCGATGGGGATGTGACGGTCCATTCGTCTCATTTTTGCATTCATAAACGCGGTGCCACCCTTTTCGATGCATGCGCGCACACGACCATTCTCCATCTTCGGTTCACTCGCATCTGTTGCCTTTTCATGATTTTCATATTTTTCTTGATTTTCTATTTTTGCCCCTTTAATGCACGATCCCAATCATGCACGCGCAAGGGCAGGGGGGTGAAATTCGGTTATATTTCGCGACAAACCGTCACGCTCGCCCTCCACGCGACCTGAAGCAAGGTCAGGGAACAGGCGCCCGATCAACTTCCGGAACCACACCGGTGACGATCGACATGGACAAATCGTGAAGTTAAAAATATAGCATCACATCAATCGGCAGTTCTTGGTGATATATTGTCAAAATACGTTACACTGATTCACCTGCCATAATCCGGAAAAACAGTTCAAAAAGTGACAAGTGCCAAGCCTGGGAGATTCTTTCCGATACACGCCACTCCAAGAGTACGACGAGGAAAACGCAGAGGCGAATAAACGTCACCCGCCGGCCGTTTCACACCCAATCGCCCAATCGATTCTGACCTGCAAGCGAAAGCCCGGGCATCTCTTTCCGAAAAGGGTCGGCGGTGGGATGTGTAAAAGCGCATGAAAACATTGGATAAAGCCAGTGTCAGGAAAAGACGGCACCGCATGTGCGCGAACCCGAAATGATGAAAAATGAGAAAAAAATGAACAATTCGGAACTTTTTATCGTCCTTTGGAAATTATCTTGACAACCAGCAACAGGGTTATTAGAAGTATGGCCGGATGGGTAGTCTTACATTGGGAGGATGGAGAGACGCGATGTCTTCTGATCTTTTGAAACGTGCCGCCGGTATCGTCGAATCCTATGTGTCCAACAATGAACTGCCCGCGGGAGAGATCCCGGGGCTTTTGAACAAGGTCTACAATTCTCTTCTGCAGCTCTCCACCGTGGAAGCGGGGGGAGGAATCGTCGCGGGAGAGGGGGGTGCGCATACGGAGGATTCCCAGGGCCGGGCAGCGCGGGGCGGCGCCCGTGACACCGCCTCCGACGTCCGGTCGCCGGAACCTGGATTGAAGGACACCAAACCGACGCCCGCCGTCCCCATCAGCGAGGCGGTACGCGAGGATGCCGTCGTCTGTTTGATCTGCGCCAAGGCGTGCAAGGCCCTTAAAGGGCACCTCACCCGCTCGCACAAGATCACCATCGACGACTACAGGAAGATGTTCGATCTGCCGAGGAGCTTCCAGCTGGTCTCCCCGGCCTATTCCGAAAAACGGCGCAAGCTGGCCATCGACGCCGGCCTTGGCGAGAAGCTGCGCACGGCGCGCAATCGCAATCGCGATCATCAGGAGTGATCGCACACGCCCGGGCAAAATGCCCGGGATGGTTGCGGGTGTTTGCGCGGGGTCGATGGCGACCGGAGGCGCGCCGGGTGGTTGTGCCCGATCGACGGGTGATTCTTCCGTTCGGGAGGGGTTGCGGTGTGGACCCTGCTGGAAGGGGAGGTGATTCAGGGGCAGTACCACCTGCGACGGCTGTTGGGCAGCGGCGGCTACGGCGGGGTGTTTCTCGCCGACGAGGTGCTCTGTGACCGACTCGTGCGTCAGGTGGCGATCAAGCTGTTGCCGATCGACCGGGAGCGCCTCGACGAACAGCTGCGCGAGCTGGTGGCCTCACGTTTTGATCACCCCAACCTGCTGCGCTACCTGACGCACGGTGTGTGTCGTGTCGGGCGGCACGAGATGCTGTTTCTGGTCATGGACGTGGCCGAGGCACGGCTGGACGCGGTGTTGCAACAGGGGGTGCTCGATCCGCGACAGGCACGGATTCTTGCCTGGGACCTGGCAACGGGGCTTGCCTATCTGCACGGGCAGCGTGCGTGCTATGTGCATCGCGACCTCAAACCGGGCAACGTCCTGTACCTGGCCGGACGCTGGAAGCTTGCCGACTTCGGCCTGCTGCGCGCCGTTGGCGAACGGGCGCTGCACTCAAGGACCCTTCTCGGAACGCCGGATTATGCCCCGCCCGAGGCGCATGCGGGCGTGGTCACCCCGGCCTGGGATCTCTGGTCGCTCGGGATGCTGCTCGTTGAGTCCCTGACCGGTCTCGACCCCGCGCGCGCGGGCACGGTCCCCCTGCCGCCACCCTTCGCCGAACTGGTTGCGGGGTGTCTGGAGGCAGCGTGGAACCGACGCTGGGATGCCAGGCAGGTGCTGGCCTGCCTCGCCGCTGCTGACGCCGACGCCCAGGCGTTCTGCCCGCCACCCGGTCTCCCGCCGCCGCGGCCGGTGGGTCGCGAGACGCTCGCGGCGGTGCGCGAAGGTGGCGCTTTGCCGGCCGCGACGGCTGCCGAACCAACACCGTCCTCCAACGCAACCGGGATGCTTGTCCCCCCGACCCGGGTCGCGACCGCTCCTCGACCGGCGGATGGGGGGGCCACCGTGTCGCGCGTGCCTGTCTCTCCGCTCCTTGTCATGCGCGGCGCCGATCCCGACCTCGATGCGCGAGGCGCGGTGCCGAACGCACGTCGTCCGGCCCCGACAGCGAAGGCGGCAGCCGGTGGCGGGTTGGTTCCGCCGGCATCGGTGTCGATTCCGGCGCCGATGTTCGATCCGGCGTTGCCGTCACCTCCGACCCGGGCGCGGCAGCCGGTCGACGGTGACCGGACGCGTCGTTTCCATTGTCCGGTGACCGGCCTGCCTTTCGTGTCGATCCCCGGCGGGGCGTTCATGATGGGGCGGGAGCCAAGTCGGGGTCGCGCCGATGCCCAACCAGCGCATGCGGTGACGATCGACCCATTCTGGCTGGGAGTTTACCCGGTGACGCAAGCGGCGTGGGTGCGAGTGATGGGACACAACCCCTCCCGGTTCGGCAAGGTTGACAGCGCCCCGGTGGAGTGGGTCTCCTGGGAGGAGGTGCAGACGTTTCTTGCCGCGCTCAATTCCCGTGTTGCCGCCGCCAGGGTGGTTTATCGTCTGCCGACCGAGGCGGAGTGGGAGTATGCTTGTCGTGGGGGAGAGCGGGCGTGTGACGCCGATGATCCACCGCTTGACCGCATTGCCTGGCATGCCGGCAACAGCGAGGGGGCACCGCATCCGGTTGGGGAAAAGCTGCCCAACGCGCTGGGGTTGTATGACATGATCGGCAATGTCGGTGAATGGGTCGCCGATTGGTATGATCCCGGTTACTACGCGCGCGCGCCGCGCCACAATCCACGTGGACCGGTGCAGGGGACGTTGCGGGTGCATCGTGGTGGCAGTTGGTATGATCTGCCGGAGGAACTTGATGGGTGTCGGCGTTTTTTTGCCGCGCCGACGGAGCGCAATGTTATTTTGGGGTTTCGGTTGCTTTGCATCCCTGCCCGGGCGTGACTGGTTGATGCGGATCCCAGGCCGTTTGTGGCGAGTAAAATGGGGTCCAGGGGGCCGCGCTCCCTGGTGGGTCCAGGGCGAAGCCCTGGTGGGTCCAGGGCAAAGCCCTGGTGGGTCCAGGGCGAAGCCCTGGTGGGTCCAGGGCAAAGCCCTGATGGTTTTATCTTCTTTTCTTCTTTTCTTCTCTTCTTTTTTTGCTTTTCCGCCCCCCTACCCACGGGCGCGTTTCGCATGCCTTTCGCGAAATGCGCCCGCAGGGGGCGGCCATGGCCTGACGATTTTTGCGCTTTCCAGCAAAAATCGTCAGGCGGATTGCAGGTTTTTAAAGGCTGGAGTGTCCTCAATCGAGGCTTGTTTTCCGGTCTCCGCACCGCCGCGCGTTTCGCGTTGCCTGCGCAATGCGCTCTCCGGAAAAAGGAACATCCGGAAAAGGGAAAACACCCGGAAAAGGAGAGACGATTCCGGCGCCTTTAAAAACCTGCAATCCGCCCTGTATCGCGGATATCGCGTTGCCTGCATGACACGCCCTTCGGGGAAGAAAAACGGACGCGCCCTTCGGGGAAGAAGGGCGATTCCGGCGCCTTTAAAAACCTGCAATCCGCCTGACGATTTTTGCTGGGAAACGCAAAAAAAATGCAGGGCCATGGCCGCCCCCTGCGGGCGCATTTCGCGAAAAGCACGCGAAACACGCCCGTGGGTAGGGGGGCGGAAAAGCAAAAAAACCTCGGGGCTTCGCCCCGAACCCGACCGGGGCTCTGCCCTGGACTAAGCCAGGGAGCGCGGCCCCCTGGACCCCATTTCCGACGCCACAAATGGCCTGGGATTGCACAAGTTGCCCTGGCCGCACCGAACCGTTGCCGCGTGCCGATTTTCTGCTAGAATCCCCGCTTTGGAAGGACGGTGCGGGCTGACCGTCTCCACCCTCATTTACGGGGATACTCCGATTGATCTCCGCGCGTAGCACCACACCTGACGCTGACGCCGACGACGACCTCCGCGACGACCACTTCCGCGACGCCTGTGGCGTCTTCGGGGTGTATGATCACCCGGAGGCGGCCAACCTCGTCTATCTCGGGCTTTACGCCTTGCAGCATCGCGGGCAGGAGTCGGCGGGCATCGTCTCGGTGGAGGATCGCATCCTCCACGTCAATCGGGGCAGAGGGTTGGTCGCCGATGTCTTCAAACGCCAGGATCTGGCACGGTTGCGGGGACGGCAGGCGGTCGGGCACGTGCGCTACTCCACCTCCGGCGGCAGTGCCAGCCAACGCAATCTCCAACCGCTGGTCGCCGACACCGCCGACGGTGGCATCGCCATCGCGCACAACGGCAACCTCGTCAACGGCGTGCAGATGCGCCGCGACCTGGAGCGGCGGGGATCGATTTTCCAGTCCACCATGGATACCGAGGTGATCGTGCATCTGACCGCGCTCTCGCGGCGGCAGAGCTTCTACGAACGCCTGACCGAAGCGCTGTTTCAGGTGCGCGGCGCCTACGCCCTGGTGGCGATGAACGAACGCCGGCTGATCGGCGTGCGCGATCCGCATGGCATCCGCCCACTGGTTCTCGGTCGCCTGGACAACAACGGCTGGGTTCTCTCCTCGGAGACCTGCGCCCTGGATCTGATCGGTGCCCGCTTCGAGCGCGACGTTGAACCCGGGGAGATGGTCACCATCGGCCCGGATGGTCTGCTCTCGCGCTATCCATTTCCGCGCAAAAAGCGCAGGCTTTGCATCTTCGAGTACATCTACTTTGCCCGACCCGATTCGGCCATCGACGGGGTGAACGTCTACGAAGCACGCAAGCGGATCGGCGTCAACCTCGCCCGCGAGCATCCGGTGGAGGCGGACGTGGTGGTGCCGGTGCCCGATTCGGGCGTGCCGGCGGCGTTGGGTTTTGCCCAGGCCTCGGGGATTCCGTTTGAGCTGGGGATCATCCGCAACCACTACGTCGGGCGCACCTTCATCGAGCCGCAGCAGTCGATCCGTCACTTTGGCGTCAAGATCAAGCTTAACAGCCCGCCGGGCTTTTTTGCCGGCAAACGGGTGGTTTTGGTCGATGATTCGGTGGTGCGCGGAACCACCAGCCGCAAGATCGTCAAGATGGTGCGTGCCGCCGGCGCAAGCGAGGTGCATTTGCGCATTTCGTCGCCACCGACGGCTCATCCTTGTTTCTACGGCATCGACACCCCCAATCAGCAGGAGCTGCTGGCGGCCAACAACTCGGTTGCGCAGATGTGCGCATACATGGAGGCCACCTCCCTGGCTTTCATTTCCTTGGACGGGCTGTATCGGTCGGTTCACGGAGTCTCGGAGGGGTATTGCGACGCCTGTTTTTCCGGTTCCTATCCCATTCCGACGACAAGGATGGAAAAAGAAGATACGCGCCTGACCCTGCTGCAGGAGTCGTGACAAGGGCGCGGCTTCCAGGCTTGCCGTGAGGAAGGGCTTTCGTTATCCGGGATGGTTGCGCATCCCCGTCGCCATGCCCGTGATTCCAATTCCCAGATCAAGCGTCTGCTGCGTTGGCTGCCTTGATATGGAATTGGAACTGGTATGACACAGAACTGTCTGGAATTGAGCCTGTTGGGAACGATTCCATGACCTTGTTGTCTGAAATATCGGGCGGACAAGGCTGGCAAAGCAGAGGGCGTGATGCCAATTCCATCTATGGTCTGCCCCGTTTGGCAAGGAAAAAATCAGCTGTGGCGACATGGGACGGTGGAGTTGCAGTCATCTATCCGGTCTCTTGGTGAGAGGATGTCGCTCCTCTCGGAC